>CAZBIR010000022.1:0-4671 GCA_964491035.1 uncultured Sulfuricurvum sp. | reverse complement strand
CGGTCATGCGCGCTTCGACCCACAGTGTGAGAATCCCGATGTATCGCGGGGTAGAGTCTCTTAATGTCGCCGTGACGGCGGGGATCGTCAGTTTCCTGCCATAAGATCATAGGGGCGCTCGATCGCGCCGATCACTTCGCCGACACTCATGTGGCGGCTTTTGCGTAAAAACTCCCGCCCCTGAAAGAAAATCAAAACGGTCGGTATCGCAAAGACGCTAAAATGGGAGGCGATTTCGGGTGTTTCGGAGATGTCGACGCTCTCTATGACAAACACGGGAAAGTGCTCCATTATGGCTTCGGTCAGTTTAGGTTTGAGGGCATGACAGACGTTGCAGCCCGGGGCGCTGAAATAGAGCATCACGGCGTCGTTGCTTTGTAGGGTCTGGTTAATGGCGTCTAAGGTTTGCATGAGAGGATTATAATGAAATTTTTCCGCGCCTACGTTGAAGTGACCAACATTTGCGGCCTCGCCTGCAGTTTCTGTCCCCCAAAATCGCAGCCGTCTTTGACGATGCCCCTCTCTTTTTTCGAGTCGGTGCTGCGGCAGTTGCGCCCTTATACCGACGAGGTGGCCCTCCACGTGATGGGGGATCCGATGGTACTTTCCAACCTGGGCGAATACCTCGATGCCGCGAGTCGCGTCGGCCTGCGTGTCATGATCACGACGAGCGGGTTTTATCTGGACGAAATGCGACGCGCGTCGCTGTTTCACCCCTCGGTCCGCCAGGTCAATATTTCGCTGAACAGTTTCAACAAAAACAGCGTCTCGCGCTCTTTCGGGGCGTATCTGGAACCGATTTTAAAACTATGCGACGAGAAGCAGGAACGCGGGGGGGAATTTTTCATCAACCTGAGGTTGTGGAACCTGGACGGGGATCGGAGCGCGGCGGGGTTCAACACGGCACTTTATGAGCGCCTGGAAAGCCATTTCGCACTGGAGAAGGGATACATTCTCTCAAAATGCCGGGGGGAGCGGCAGGGGATCCGTCTCGCGCCGAAAATACTCCTCCATTTCGACCGTTATTTCGAATGGCCCGATCTCAAAAATCCCGTTGCGGGGGACGGATACTGTCACGGTCTCAGCCGCCAGATCGCCGTGCTGGCTGATGGGCGGGTCGTACCGTGCTGTCTGGACGGAGAGGGGGTGATCGATTTGGGTAACCTGCGCGAAACAAATTTGGATAGAATTCTCTCATCGAAACGCTCCGAGGCGATTGTCGAAGGCTTCAGAAATGGAAAAGCCCTCGAAGAGCTGTGCCGGAAATGCACCTATAAACAACGATTTGACAAGGAGTCAACATGATTGAAAACCTGCTGGAATCGATCAACAATCGTGTCGCTCTGTACAACGAGGGGATCGACGAAAACGTCCATATCTACGAAATCGCGATCCTCCTCAAAAACCTGCACGACGAAGACGAAGAACTCTACACCCAGACGCTTGAGACCCTTCCCAAAGAGATTTTGGCCGAAGTCCTTTTGGAAATGCCTCAGCAGCACATGGAGGAGGCGTACGAACACCTCGGAGCCGAGGGGCTCGCCGACCTGGCTTCCGAGCTTGACACCGACGACGCCGCCGACCTGATCCAGCACATCGAGGAGGTGAACGAAGAGCTTGCCGAGGAGGTTCTCTCCAAGCTCCCCGTAGAAGAGCGGGCGACGATCGAAACCCTCATTTCGTACGACGAAAACGAAGCGGGCGCCTACATGCAGACCGAGCTGTTCGAAGCACGGGCCGACGAGAGTGTCGGCGACTCGATCAAACGGCTCCGCGCGATGAAAGCCGAAGAACTCATCGACAACGTTCACCAGGTTTTTATCGTCGACAAACACCGCCGCCTCATCGGGGCGATCTTGCTGGAGGACCTGATCCTCCACGAGCCTCACGAAATCTACCGTGACATCATGCATGATGGCCATAATACGGTCCACGTTCATGCCCACGATCCCATTTATGACGTCGTCGAAGTGTTCGCCAACTATAACCTCAATACTCTTGCCGTCGTCGACGAAAACCAGATTTTGCTGGGACGGATCACCGCCGATGATATTCACGACGTTATGGAAGAGCGGGCGACCGAGCAGATCTACCACATGGCCGGGGTCAACGACGAGGCCGAGCAGGATGAAGAGTTCTGGAGCATCGGCAAGACCCGGGCGATCTGGCTGGGGATCAACCTGATCACCGCGATCGCCGCCTCCATCGTTATCGGGATGTTCGACGCGACGATCCAGGCGATCGTCGCGCTGGCGATCCTGATGCCGATCGTCGCCTCGATGGGAGGCAACGCCGGGACGCAGACCCTCACCGTCACGGTACGTAAAATCGCGCTGGGGGAGATCGAGGGGAAAGAGGCCTACGCTACCGTCAAAAGAGAGGTGCTTCTGGCCCTGTTCAACGGGTTTATCTTCGCCGTACTGATCGGTGCGGTCGCCTATGTATGGTTCAAGATGCCCCTCCTTGGCCTGGTCATCGCGTTATCGATGATTATCAATCTTTTCTTTGCGGGATTTTTCGGTACACTCATTCCTCTGGGACTTCGCCGGGCGGGTATCGATCCGGCAATCGGCTCGACCGTCATCCTCACGACAGTGACCGATGTCGTCGGCTTTTTGAGTTTTCTGGGGCTGGCCACCCTCATACTATTATAAGGATTCGAAGTGGACAGGCGCGTTCGCTATTTTATCGA
Source organism: uncultured Sulfuricurvum sp. (assembly GCA_964491035.1). GTDB lineage: Bacteria > Campylobacterota > Campylobacteria > Campylobacterales > Sulfurimonadaceae > Sulfuricurvum. Next base: position 1,979 of record CAZBIR010000022.1, on the reverse strand, counting down.
GGATTACTGGGATATCTTTGTCGGGATCGTGGCGATTACGATTGCTTTTTTCTTCCACCTTCACCAAGAATCGTTGCTGGCGACCCTGCTTGCCGCGATAGGGATCGCGGCGCTGTCGCTGACCGTCGCCGAAGTGGCCGATATCCTCTCCGAACGGCTCCAGGAGCCTTATGGCAGTTTTGTCCTCACTTTCAGCGCCGTCGCCGTCGAGATTATCCTCCTCTACGTCATTTTGCTCGAAGTGCGTCATTCCCCCGAAGTACTCGAAACCGTCAAGGGGGGGATCATTTCCGCCGTGATCGTCGATTTGAACGTCCTGCTGGGGCTGGCGGTCTTCCTTGGGGGGCTTGCCTTTACCCAGCAGCAGCATAACAAAGAGACCTCCAGCGCCTACAGCACCGTTTTGTTTGTCTCCTCCTCAGCCCTCCTTGTCCCGGGGCTGCTCAGCCACACCGAACACGGATCGGAAGCGCTGACGCAGGTGAGCCATCTGATCGCCGGGGTACTGCTGCTCTTTTACATCATTATCTTCATCTTCCAGACCCGGACCCATACCCACTTTTTCAAAGCGACGGCACGCAGCCGTTTTTTTCGCCTGAAGCGTAAACTCCAGGAACACGAAGGGGAGATCGATGAAAACCAGTCGAGCGATTACATTTTCGAGCATTTAAGCACGATGCTCAATTTCTTCGCCATCTTCTTCTTTATCGCCATCATCGCTTTCGGGGCGGAAATCTTTGCCGGGGACGGGGTGAAAATCGCCAAAGAATACGGCATATCGGCGGGGCTGGCGGGGTTGGTTATCGCCATCATCAGCGTCAGCCCCGAGATATTCACCGCCGTGCGGGCGGCTCGAAACGACCAGATCCAGCGGGTCGTCAACATTGCGATGGGGGCCTCGACAGTCTCCATTATCCTGACGGTACCGATTCTGATGCTGCTGGCGTATGCGTCGGGGATCAACCTGACGCTGGATTTCAACCCGTTGCAGATCGGGGCGCTGCTGCTGACGATTCTGCTGGTGTGGAAAACGACGGAAGAAGGGGAAACCAACTATTTCGAAGGGGCGTCGCACCTGATGTTTTTTATCAGCTACGCGATTATCGCCGCGTATTATTGAACCATGATTATCCTGTTTGCCCCAAGCGAAGGAAAACGGATGGGAGGTGAGCTTGCGCCGCTATCACCCGACGCACTTCTCTTTCCCGAACTCTATCCCAGGCGCCAGCCGGTGCTCGATGCCTATGAGAAACTTCTCCGTTCCGGGAGCGACGAGGAACTGTCCGAACTGTTCGGCCTTAAAGATTCCGCTGAATTCGGGCGCTACCGGGAGGGGGCGGGCAACGCCCCGACAATGAAAGCCGTTCTGCGTTATGACGGGGTGGCGTACGACTACCTCGATTACCCATCGCTGAATGCTGCAGCTCAGGAGTACGTTGACCGTAGCGTCATCCTCTTCTCGAACCTGTTCGGTCCCCTGCGCGCAGCGGACCCTATACCCGATTACAAGCTCAAACAGGGGTCACGGATCGGGGATTTCATTCCGGAAAAGCATTACAAAGAGCATTTCACCGCAGCGCTGGACGAATGGATCGCTGAGCGGGAGATACTCGATCTACGTGCGGGATTTTACGACAAGTTTTACGTACCGCGCTCCCCGGCGGTGACGATGAAGTTTCTAAAAGGGGGAAAAGCGGTGAGCCACTGGGCCAAGGCGTACCGCGGGAAAGTGTTGCGGGAGAGTGCATTGAACGGGTTTGAAACCGTTTCCGAACTCCTCGCGCACAACATCGAGGGGCTGAAACTCGAAGAGATCGTTGAAACGAAAAAGAAAAAAGAGATCGTTTATTCGATTTATTGAGCTTTGGGCAAAAACCTCTTGACATTTTAAAAAAGAGAGTATATAATTTCGGCTCCATTTCGCAATGCCGGTTTAGCTCAGTTGGTAGAGCAACTGATTTGTAATCAGTAGGTCGGGA
>CAZBIR010000021.1:11927-25133 GCA_964491035.1 uncultured Sulfuricurvum sp. | reverse complement strand
TCCCGCGCGATCAAACGGATCGAGGAGGAGCTCGACGATCGGCTCGCCGAACTGAACGCACAGGGAAAAATCGTCGAAGCCCAGCGGCTCAAACAGCGGTGCGAATTCGACCTGGAGATGCTGCAGGCGACGGGAATGTGCAAAGGGATCGAGAACTACTCCCGCCACCTGACCGACAAAAAGCCCGGGGAAGCCCCCTATACCCTGCTCGATTACTTCGCCCTGCACCATGACAAATACCTGATCATCGTCGACGAATCGCACGTATCGCTGCCGCAGTTTCGGGGAATGTTTGCCGGGGACCGGAGCCGAAAAGAGGTCCTTGTCGACTACGGTTTCCGCCTCCCCAGCGCGCTGGACAACCGGCCACTGATGATTGATGAATTCATCGAAAAAGCGCCTCACTATATGTTCGTCTCGGCGACCCCTGCCGCACAGGAACTGGAGCTCTCTACGACGCTCGCCCACCAGATCATCCGTCCCACTGGGCTCCTCGACCCCGAAATCACGATCAAACCCAGCACCAATCAGGTCGAAGACCTCCACGACGAGATCAAAAAAACGGTTGAGCTCGGAGACCGCGTCCTCGTGACGGTACTGACCAAGAAAATGGCCGAAGCCCTGACCAAATACCTCGCCGATCTGGGGATCAAAGTGCAGTACATGCACTCGGAGATCGACGCCATCGAGCGCAACCAGATCATCCGGGGTTTGAGGGTAGGCGATTTCGACGTCCTCGTGGGAATCAACCTCCTGCGGGAGGGGCTGGATCTGCCCGAAGTGAGCCTCGTCGCGATTCTTGACGCCGACAAAGAGGGATTTTTGCGCTCGGAGACATCGCTGATCCAGACCATCGGACGGGCGGCGCGGAACGAGCGGGGACGGGTATTGCTCTATGCCGACAAGATGACGGGATCGATGGAGCGGGCGATCAAAACGACGACCGAACGGCGCGCCAAGCAGGATAGCTACAATAAAGAACACGGCATCACCCCGACGACGACGAAGCGTTCTCTGGATGAAAATCTCAAGCTCGAAGACCCTGCGGAGCTCTACAACCGTTCCAAAAAAGCCAAAACGCTTCCCGCCGCCGAGCGGAAAAAGCTCGTCGACGAGCTCACGGCAAAGATGAAAGAGGCGGCGAAAAAACTCGAATTTGAAGAAGCCGCACGATTGCGGGATGAAATTGCAAAAATACGAAAATTATAAAAAAGGAGAAAGCGCGGCTACCGCGCGTGGGCTCTCTGCCGAAGAGAACCTAGCGTTAGCGTAGCCAACGGGGGTTTTACTCCCGTGGCGTTATGACACACATATGGATGAAATGCTCACCAACCTCTCGACGTACGGCTACATCGTTCTCTTCCTCTACTCCCTCGGCGGCGGGTTCGTCGCCCTGCTGGGCGCCGGGGTTCTCAGCTTCATGGGGAAGATGGACCTGACTCTCTCGATCACGATCGCCTTTATCGCCAACTTCATCGGCGATGCGCTTCTCTTTTACATGTCACGCTACCACAAGGGCGAGATGATGGAGTATTTCAAAAAACACCGCCGTAAACTGGCGTTTTCGCACCTCCTGATCAAACGTCACGGCGCATGGATCATCATCATCAAGAAATTCATCTACGGCCTCAAAACCCTCGTCCCTCTCGCGATCGGGCTGACCAAATACGATTTCTGGAAATTCAGCGGCTACAATGCGCTGGGTGCGTTAATCTGGGCGATTACGGTCGGGGGGCTCAGCTTTTTGTTCGGGGGGGCTTTGATCGAAGGGTACAAGATGGTTGCGGATAAGCCCTATCTGGCTCCGGTCATGCTCGTGATCGTCGCAGGGAGCCTGTGGATCTATTTCTCACAGGCAACCAAAAAGAGATAAGGGTTAAAAAACGAGCTGTTCTTCGGTTGTCGGCGCCTGCGCGCCGGTGACGTCGGGAGCTTTTGACGTATCGGTAAACGTCTCGGTCGCGTTGCTCTCCGAACTCGTCGAAATGTCGTACACGCCGGCCGGGCGGTCGAAATAGCGTTTGGTGTTCGGATAGATACGGAGCAGGTCTTCGTAGAAATAGCGGAATACCTGTCCCGCCGCGCGCCCCCCGGTTTCGGAACGGCGCATCGGGGTATTGTTGTCGTTTCCGAACCAGACCACCGTCTCGACCGTGGGCGAATAACCGGCGAACCACGCATCGACGTTCTTGTTGGTCGTCCCGGTTTTCCCGGCGATTTCCATTCCCGGCACGCGGGCGGAGGTACCCGTTCCGTACGCAACGACGTCCCGGAGGATCGACGTCATCAGGTAGATCTGCTCGGAAGTGTTGACCTGACGACGCTTGTTCTCATAGCGGATCCGCTCTCCGCTGGGGGTGACCACTTCCCGCACGAGGATCGGGTTGGTAAGCCCCCCGCCACTGGCGAACATCGTATAGTATTTAGCCAAATCCAGCGGCGAAACCATCATCGTCCCCAGCGCCAGCGAAAGATCGGGGGGGAGATTCTCCACGATCCCGTAACGGCGGAGCCCCTCGACCACTTTTTGAAATCCCATGTCGCTGACCATATTGATCGTCGCCAGGTTGCGCGAATGGGTCAGGGCGTCGCGGATGGTGACCATCCCCTTGTACTCGTTTTTGTAGTTTTTGGGCTGCCACGTCTTCTCTTCTCCCCCCTCACCCGCATAGGTATAGGTACGGGCAATATCGGGAACGAGGGAAGCCGGGGACATTCCGTTATCCAGCGCGACCTGGTAGATGAACGGTTTGAACGCCGATCCCGGCTGGCGCTTGGCCTGGGTGACGCGGTTGAAAGGGCTGATCGAATAGTCATACCCCCCGACCATCGCGAGAATCTCCCCCGTGTAAGGGTCGAGGCTGATCAGGGCCCCGTTGAGCTGGCGTTTCATGTTATCATCCAGATCTCCCGCCTCCTGAGCCCGTTTGAGAATCTCGTCGCGTCCGGACTGCAATGCCTTGTATCCCGCTTCCTGGAGCCGCATGTCGATCGTCGTGTAGACCTTGTAGCCGCCGCTGCGGATATCGGGAAACGCCTCGCCCAGCTGACGCATGACCTCATCGATGATGTAGGGGCCCGAATTTTTGGTCAGCGTGTCGTTGTAGACCTTCGGACGCTCCTGCGTCGCTTTCTCATAGGTGGCCTGATCGATCCAGCCCAGCTCGTACATCCGCCCGATAACGCGGTTCGCACGCCCCAAAGAGAGTTCGTAGTTTCGGGTCGGCGAATAGAAGTTCGGCGCTTTGGGAAGGCCGACCAGCATCGCAATCTCTTTGAGGCTCAGCTCTTTAAGCGGCTTGCGGAAATAACCGTCCGAGGCCGTTTTGATCCCGTAATAGCCGTGCCCGAGGTAGATCTCGTTGAAATAGCGCTCGAGGATCTGTTCTTTGGTCAGTTCCTGTTCGATCCGGATCGCATACAGCACCTCTTTGAATTTACGCGAAAACTTCTTCTCCCGGGTGAGGAGGGTGTTTTTCACCAGCTGCTGGGTGATCGTACTCGCCCCCTCTTTGAGTTTTCCGGCGGTGATGTCCTTGATGATCGCCCGCATGATGGCGTCGGGGTTCACCCCCGGATGTTCGAAAAACATCGTATCCTCGATCGCGAGCAACGCTTCGATCAGCCGGGGCGGGATGTTTTCGTACGATACGTAGTGGCGGTGTTCCTCGCTGAAGAGGTTGGCGATCTTGTGGCCGTTGCGGTCGTACACTTCGGTGGTAAGGCGGGGCTGGTAGTTGATCAGTTTCTGGGTTTCGTATTCGAACGTATAGATCAGGTATCCCAAAAATCCGACGGGAATCAGCACCATGATACCGATCAGGATCAGAAAATATTTTCGCATCCGGGTTTTCAAAGGGACCCTGACGGGTTCGTTAAAGTTCATCAAATTCTAAATCCTCTGTTTTTAAACTCGGCGTCGATCAACGCCCTGGTATACTCTTCGACCGGGTTGGAGACAACCTGCGCGGCGCTCCCCGTCTCGACGATCCGTCCGTTGCGGATCACGCAGATATCCTCGCACAACGCCGAAGCGACCCCCATGTCGTGGGTCACGAACAGCATCGAAAACCCCATCGCCTTTTGCAACGATTTCAATAGTTCGATCATGGTCGTTTTGGATCGCTCATCCAGCGCCGTCGTCGGCTCATCCAGCAGCAGGAGTTTCGGCCCACCGGCAAGCGCTGTCGCCACCACCACCCGCTGCAGTTGCCCCCCCGATAATTCGGGAGGATAGCGTTCCAACAGCTCCGATCCCAGCCCGAGCATCCCAAACAGCGCTTCGCTCCGCTCGCGGGGAACAAAGAGCTGATCTTTGATTTTCGTCAGCGGGGAAAGGGCGGTAAAGGGGTTCTGGGGGACAAGGGCGACGCTTTTTCCCCGCTCCCACGTAAATCCCGAGCGCTTTTCCAGCACCACCTCCAAAGCCGGGTCCACCAGCCCAAGGAGCGACTTTAGCGTCAGCGACTTCCCGCTCCCGCTCTCTCCGACCAATGCCGTCGAGCTCCGGATCTGAAGCGCAAGGTCCACCAAAACGTCGCTTTTGCGGACAATACGCAGCCGATCGATCGAAACCGTATTCATCGCGTAATTTTATCCAATCTCGACGCAAATCGCTCACACACGCCGCGTAAAACATTTTCTTCCAGCGGAAGGCGGGCGATGAGGCGGAGAATCGCTTTCTTGACTGTGGGCTGGCGGATCGCCCCGACGTGGATCCCCAGCTCGCTGCGGATCTCCTCCTGGATCGCGATCACCCGGGCGTTGTCTCCGACGACGATCGGAACGATCAGCCCCGGAAGATCGATCCCCAGTACCTCCCGGACGATTTCGCGGCGGCGGGCAATCCCGCGACGCAATTCGTCGGTATGCGAGCGGATGTAATCCAGTGCGTGATGCGCGAGCGCGGTATCGTAAAGCGAGGGGGCCGTCGCGTAAATGACGTTTTTGGCCCGGTTCACCAGATACTCCGCCATAGGATTCGAGCACAGGACGTAGGCTCCGAAACTCCCGTATGCTTTGCCGAGCGTCCCCATTTTCACCACCCGCGGCGTCGGAATGATGCCGTACTCATCCAGTATCCCCATCAGGTGGGGGCCGATCACCCCGCTGCTGTGGGCTTCGTCGATGACCAGCACCGTTTCGTGTGCGATCGAGAGCTCGAGAATTTCGCGGCTGACCGAATCTCCCCCCATCGAGTAGATCCCCTCGACCGCGACCACGATCCTCCGTCCCCGGTGGCGCTCCAGCAGGACCTCCAGCGTCCGGGCGTCGTTGTGGGGGAAAAATACCACCTCCCCCTCGCACATCCGCGCCGCGACGATCCCGCTGGCATGGTACTCCTCGTCCATCAGGAGCACGTCCCCCCTGCGCACCAGCGCTTCGATCAGGCCGATGTTGGCGTTGAAACCGCTCCCCATGACGATTCCCGCCTCGAAACCGTTGGCCTCGCACAACGCCCTCTCGAACGCTTCGTGGATAGGATGGTACCCGCCGACGAGCATCGAGGCTTTGGGGGCATGGTACGGATACGCCGATACCGTTTTGCAGGCGGCATCATGGAGTGCCGGGATATGGGCCAGCCCGAGGTAGTCGTTCGAAGCGCCATCCAGCATCCCCTCCTCCGCAACACGCCGCGCGCGATAGCGCCCGGCGCGGCGGAGGGCTTTGAGCTCGCTCGCGTAAGGAAAGGTCATCGCGTTTTGGGGAGGGTCGCGATGTATTCGCGGATTTCACGGATCCGCTCTTCATCCGCCGGGTGAGTGGAGAGAAACGCGGGGGTCTTCGACCCGCTCAGCCGGGCCATGTTTTCCCAGAACCGGAGCGCCTGCTGGGGATTGTACCCCGCCTTCCACATCAGGTAGATCCCGATCTGGTCGGCTTCGTGCTCGAATTTGCGGCTGTAGGGGAGAATCAGCCCCACCTGCGACGTGATCCCGTACGCCTGCGAATAGAGCCCCTGATACTGCGCGGGGATGTTCAGAGCCGTCGCCAGCACCTGCGCCCCGAGGTTGCTTGCCGTCTGCATCGAAAGGCGCTCCGCGCCGTGGCGCGCGAGGGCATGAGCGATCTCGTGCCCCATCACGGTGGCGATCTGGTCGTCGTTTTCGGTGATTTTCAAGATCCCCGTGTAGAAAAAGACCTTACCGCCGGGGAGACAGAAAGCGTTGGGGGTGTCGTCCTCGATGACGTTAAACTCCCACGCATAATCGTTCCGGCCGCTCACCGCCGCGATCTTCTCGCCGATCTTCCGCACCCGTTCTTGCAATACTTTATCCGTGCTGAGCTTCGAGCTCTGGCGTACTTTCTGCGCTTCGCTCATCCCCAGGCTCATCTCCTGGTCGGGCGAGATCATCATGAACTGCGTCCGGTTTGTCACCGGCGTCGTCGCGCAGCCGCCGATCAGGACGGCTGCAAGGATCCAAGAATACCGTTTCATCATTACGCTTCCTCCATAAACATTTTCAGGATTTCGACCGAGAGCCCCATCGCGGTGCTTTCAAACCCTTTGACTTCCCGGATATAGGGTTTGCAAAACCCCTCCACCATGCACGCCCCCGCCTTGCCGCGCCACTGGCCGCTTTGCAGGTAGCGCTCGGTATCGTCCTCGCCGAAGCGGTCAAAGAAATAGCGCGTCACCGAAATATCGCACAGCTCCATGCGGGGCGTTTTGTAAATCATACAGGTAATGATATCGGTTTCCGAGCCGCTTTGCGTCCGCAAAACTTCCCGGGCGTCCGCTTCGTCTTTCGCTTTTCGGAGGATTTTCCCCTGTGCACTTACGACGGTATCGGCGACGAGGAGAGGGTAATCGGTGCATCCGAACCGTTCCATATTGACACGGAACTTGCCCAGGGTGGCCTGATAAACGAAGTTTTTGGGGGAGGTTGCGATGATGGAATCTTCATCGTATTCGACCGATTCCTGCACAAAAGGGATCCCCGCCGCACGGAGCAACTCGGCGCGGGTGAGCGATCCGGATGCGAGACGGAGCATGATTTAGTAGGCGTTACGTAAAACGACGCCGATGAAAATCGCGATAACGCCCAGCGCGATATTGACCGGTACCATATACCTCGCAATCACTCCGAGGATGTTTTTGGCCTCTTCGAGATCGCCGTTTTTGAGCGCTTTTTCAGCCTTGCCGCGACGCCACATCATGGCACCGAGGTTGAGCGCCATGACGAACCAGATCGCCTCTTTGATGTGAATCGTGTTGTAAAGGCTCATCGCGTATTCATCGATTACGTTTCCGGAAGCGTCAAGGGCAGCCGCCTTGAATCCGAGCCCCACCGCCATGAAAATGGCACTCAGCACCAGTATCACGACAAACGGCGTCACGATCGCGAAAAGACGCTTGAGAATATGGGCCGCGCGCTCTAGCCGGAGTTTGGGATCGGCGATATGGGCAAGCGATTGGTGGGCCGCGAAGCGGATCGCGATCATCCCCCCGACCCAGACCACAGCACTGATGACGTGGAGAAAAATGATCAGGTTCCGGTGGTCGGCAAACGTCTCGATGATAAAGGCTTTCATACACCAAGCTCCCGCGTCACGTACGAGAGCGCGGCATCTTTGGCTTCACCCAGCTTGGAAGCGTCTTTTCCGCCCGCCTGGGCGAAGTCGGGGCGTCCGCCGCCGCCACCGCCGAGAATCGGCGCGATGGCTTTGATCCAGTCTCCCGCTTTGAGGGAGGTGTTTTTCGCTCCCGCCGCCAGCATGACCTTGTCGTCCTTCACCTGGAAAAGCATGACCGCGACCGAATCGTGAGCGTTTTTGAGCTCGTCGATCCGCTCTTTGATGTCCCCCGCCCCCAGTTCGGCGACGACGACGGCGGTAGAGCCCATCATCGTCACGGCGAGTTCTTCTTTGGAAGCCGATGCCAGAGCGCTCATCTCGGCTTTGAGGGTTTTCACCTGCTCTTTGAGCCGCTCGATCCCCGCCAGCACGTCGCGGTTTTTGACCGAAGCTTCGACCTCTTCGAGAAGATGGCGCTGCGCTTTGAAGAGGTTGTAGGCCGCGTTGCCGCACACCGCTTCGATACGGCGTACCCCGGCGCTTACGCCGCTCTCCTTGACGATGACGAACGTCCCGATGGAGGCGGTGTTGTCGACGTGGGTTCCGCCGCAGAATTCGACGGAGGCCGAGCCGAAGTTGACGACGCGGACCGTATCGCCGTATTTTTCACCGAACTGCGCTTTCGCGCCGCTTTTTTTCGCTTCGTCGATGCTCATTTCGCGGGTAATCCCCTCGAGGGCGTGGAAAATATGCTGGTTGACCCGCTCTTCGACGAGGGCAATTTCTTCGGTGCTCATCGCTTTGGGGTGGGAGAAGTCGAAGCGCAGACGGTTATGCTCGACGAGCGAACCGGCCTGGCTGATGTGATCGCCCAGGATATCAAAAAGAGCCGCGTGCAGCAGGTGGGTCGCCGAGTGGTGTTTGGCGATTTCGTTGCGGGAAGGATCGACGATCGCTTCTACCGTTTCGCCGACGCAGAGCGTCGCTGTCGTCTCGATGTGCGAGAGGTTGAGGCCGTGGAATTTTTTCGTATCGAGGACACTCGCTTTGCCGCCGAGCGTTCCGGTGTCTCCGCACTGTCCGCCGCTCTCGGCGTAGAACGGGGTCTCTTCGAGGAGTACCCACCCTTTTTGACGGGCGCTGAGCTGGTCGACGCGCTCGAAATTTTCACCCAACAGTGAGAGTACTTTGACCGGCGCTTTGGTGTAGCCATAGCCGATGAACGTATTGAGGCCGAAGGTTTCGAGAAGGGTTTTGAAGTCCCCCTCGACGTGGGCGTCTCCCGAGCCTTTCCATGCCGCTTTGGCGCGTTCGCGCTGCTCACTCATGAGCCGCTCGAACGTCTCGGTGTCGAGGCTCATGTTTTTCTCGCGGAGCATGTCCTCGGTCAGATCGAGGGGGAAGCCGAACGTGTCGTAGAGCTTGAACGCCACTTCGCCGCTGAAGACCTCTTTGGTGTTTTTGAGCTCCTCGTTGAAGAGTTCGATCCCCGACTGGATCGTCTTGAAGAAACGCTCTTCCTCAAGCATGATCTGCTCTTTGACGACGGCAAGTTTCTCGACGATGTAAGGGTATTGTTTCCCCATCACGTCGGCCACCGTATCGGCGACTTCGAACATGAACGGTTTGGTAAACCCGAGCAGATAGCCGTGGCGCACCGCGCGGCGCAAAATCCGGCGAAGGACGTACCCGCGCCCTTCGTTGGAGAAGTTCGTCCCCTGTGCGAGCAGGAACGTAACGGTGCGGATATGGTCGGCGATGACGCGATACGATGCGCCGGTGGCATAAACGTAGGGCTTGCCGATGAGGGCTTCGACCTTGCGGATGATCGGCATGAAGAGCGAGCTGTCGTAGTTGCTGGTGACCCCTTCGAGTACCGCCGTCGCACGCTCCAGCCCCATACCCGTATCGATGGAGGGCTTGGGAAGCGGCTTGAGTTCACCTTTGGCATTGCGCTCGTACTGCATGAATACGAGGTTCCATATCTCCAGGAAGCGGTCTCCGTCTCCCCCCATGTAGTCCTCGGGGCCGTTGAAATGTTCGGCACCCTGATCGATGAAGATTTCCGAACACGGACCGCAGGGGCCCGTGTCGCCCATCTGCCAGAAGTTATCCTTGTCCCCCAGACGCATGATCCGATCCGCCGCAATATGTTTTTTCCAGATTTCTTCGGCCTCGTCGTCGCTTTCATGGACGGTGACCCACAATTTCTCCTTCGGCAGTTTCATCACCTCGGTGACGAATTCCCACGCATAGGCAATCGCCTCTTCTTTGAAATAGTCGCCGAAACTGAAGTTTCCGAGCATCTCGAAAAACGTGTGGTGGCGCGCGGTATGGCCGACGTTTTCGAGGTCGTTGTGCTTTCCGCCCGCGCGGACGCACGTCTGGGCGCTCGTGGCCCGGGGATTGGCCGGAACCGGGATATCTCCGGTAAAGACCGATTTGAACGGAACCATCCCCGCGTTGGTAAAGAGGAGGGTCGCATCATCGGGAACCAGCGGCGAACTGGCAGTACGCTCGTGTTGTTTGGATTCGAAAAAGGCCAAAAAGGCTTCGCGGACGTCTAACATTGGGTTACTCGCAATAGTAAAAATTGCGCGATTATAGCGAAGAAGTCGTAAAAGAAGAATTAGGAGAGGATTTCCCGCGCAAGCGGAAAATCCTTATGAAAATGCCCGGTTGAGAGCGCTGAACATCGCCTTGATGGAGGCAACGGTGATGTCGCTGTCGCGCCCCACGCCGAAGAAACTCTCGAGTTTCTCCGTCTGGATCTCGATGTAGGCGATCGCCTCGGCGCTGGAGAGTTCCCCGTGCGAATGCTCGCTGTAGGAGAGGATCTTGAACGGGTGGGAATATTCCACCATCAGCGCGTTTTTGCACGCATCGATCGGACCGTTCCCCTGCCCTTCGCTCCGGATCGTTTTGCCTTTGTGGCTGTATTCGAGGACGCATTTGACCAGCTTGTCTTTCGCGCTCTCGCTGATCACCGAATAATCGAGGAATTCGATGTCGTGCGGTTCACCGAAATAGGTCTTCTCGAAAATCCCGAAAATCTCTTCGGCGCTGAGTTCCCGCCCCGCTTCGTCGGTGACGTGCTGGACGATCCGGCCGATCTCGGGGTGCATCTTTTTGGGGAGCGAATAGCCGAACTTGTCTTCAAGGACGTAGGCGACTCCCCCTTTGCCCGACTGGGAGTTGATGCGGATGATCCCCTCGTAATTGCGCCCGACATCCTGCGGGTCGATCGGCAGATAGGGTACTTCCCAAAACGCGTCGTGTTTGCTGCGCTGATACGCCAACCCTTTATTGATCGCATCCTGGTGCGATCCCGAAAACGCCGTGTAGACGAGCTCGCCCACATACGGATGGCGCACATGGGTCTCGATGTCGGTACACCGCTCGACGGTCTTGACCACCGTTTCGAGGTCGCTGAAATCCAGCTCCGGGTCAACCCCTTGCGTATACATATTGAGCGCAAGGGTGATGATGTCGACGTTCCCGGTCCGTTCGCCGTTGGAAAGAAGCGTCCCCTCGACGCGGTCGGCTCCCGCCAAAAGGGCCAGTTCCGTTGCCGCGACCGACGTTCCCCGGTCATTGTGGGTGTGGGTCGAGATCAATACGTGCTCGCGGTTGGTCAAATGACGGCTCATCCATTCGATCTGGTCGGCATAGACGTTGGGCGTCGCCATCTCGACCGTTGCGGGGAGGTTGATGATCACTTTGCGCTCCGCGCTGATCCCCCAGCGATCCGTCACGGCGTTACAGATGCGGGCGGCGAATTCGAGCTCGGTCCCCGTAAAACTCTCGGGAGAGTATTCAAGCATGATCTCCCCCTCGTGCGTCGCAGCACGGGCTTTGACCATATCGACCCCCTCGAGGGCGAGGGCGATGATGTCGTCTTGCTCTTTACCGAACACGATCTTGCGCTGCGCGATCGAGGTGGAGTTGTAGAGGTGGACGATCGCCTTTTTGACCCCTGCGAGGGCTTCGAACGTTTTATCGATCAGGTGTTCGCGCGCCTGGACGAGCACCTGGATCGTCACGTCGTCGGGGATCAGGTTCTGATCGACGAGGGTACGCAAAAAGTCGAACTCGACTTTCGATGCCGAGGGAAACCCCACCTCGATGTGTTTGAATCCCAGTTTCAGCAAGAGAGTGAAGAGTTCGAGTTTTTGATCCAAGTTCATCGGCGTCACAAGCGCCTGATTTCCGTCGCGAAGATCGACACTGCACCAGATCGGAGCGTGCGTAATCGTTTTGGATGGCCAAACGCGGTTTGGCAAATCGACTTGAGGATAAGGGCGGTATTTTCCCGCGGATGCATGTTTCATGGTGAAACCTCTTTGGTGTGAACTCCTCACAGCCCTTGCTGGTGGCGTATGAGTGGCGTGATTATAGCAAAACAAGCACTCAAAACGGCTGTGGCGCTCTTAAAATCACAAAGTGTGCGCGTCCGATTCCGCCTCTTTTTTCACAAACCAGCCATACGCCGCGATAATCGCTGCGGCCCCCGCGATGAGGGCGACCGTGATTTCACGCAGATACTCGGAGATCAGCGCTTCGTTGCCGCCGATAAAATAACCCAAAAACGCGAGGATCGCTCCCCACAGCCCCGCACCCAGCGCCGTATAAAAGCTGAACAGGGCGAGATTCATCCGAGCCAGCCCCGCGGGGACCGAAATCAGCTGGCGCACCCCGGGAATCAGCCTGCCGATAAAGGTGGAAATGGCACCGTGCCGTTCGAAAAAAATGTCCATTTTTTCCAGTGTTTTTTGCGAAATGAAGAAATAACGGCCGTATTTTTCCAAAAAGCGCCGCCCGATCCACAACGCCCCGAAATAGTTGACGTACGCACCGATCATCGACCCCGCAAGACCCGAAAGAATCACCAGTGAAAGATCCATTTTCCCCTGCGCCGCCAGATATCCGGCCGGGATCATCACCACTTCACTCGGAAAAGGGATAAACGAACTTTCCACCGCCATCAGCGCGACGACCCCCGCATACCCCAGCCCGGCGACGGTATCGACAAGCCATTGCGTCAATTCAGCCAGCATGGGCGCCCTTTTCGATCGCTTCGATAATATGCTCGGCCCCCTCCGGGGCGATCAACGTGGCGAGCCGTTCGCTTTTGGGACGGATATCGCTTAGAATCGCTTCCTGGAGCTTGAGCGCGAGATCATCGCTTTGGCGCTCGCACCAGCCGCAATCGTAGCGGAGAATATACTGGGCATTATGAAACTGATGATCGGCCGCGGCGTGGGGAAAAGGGATATAAAACGTCGGTACCTGCGCCGCGCACAGCTCCCACAGGGTACTGGCTCCCGAGCGGCTGATGGCAAAATCGCTTTGCGAAACCAGTTCGGCGATACGGGTCGTAAAGCCGTACACTTCGGCCTCGATCCCCAGCTCCCGATAGGCAGTGCGGACGCGCTCTTCTTCTTTGGCACCGCACTGATGGATGATGTTTATCCCCCCGCTTTGCAGCCACGGTGCAATCTCCAGCGCTAGGTCGTTGATGAATTTCGCCCCCTGCGATCCCCCCAGGAAAATAACCGTTTTGACCCGATCGCGCACCCTCGCGTTTTCAAAATAGACCGGATTCACGGGATAGTCGCAATGACTCTCCCCCGCTTCGTACGAACTGAAAAAACGTTTGGCGTAAGGGCGCAAAAGGGTGTTGAGCTT
>CAZBIR010000021.1:0-11827 GCA_964491035.1 uncultured Sulfuricurvum sp. | reverse complement strand
CTTCGTACGAACTGAAAAAACGTTTGGCGTAAGGGCGCAAAAGGGTGTTGAGCTTGCCGGTTACCGCGTTTTGCTCATGAATGTAAAGGGGCGTTTTCGCCGTCACGGCCGCCAGTGCCGCCGGAGCCGCCGAAAACCCTCCGACACTGATCACCGCGTCGGCACCAAAAGAGCGGATCAGACGGCGCGATTCGACCACCGCTTTAAGGATTTTCCACAGTGCACCGAGTTTGCCCAGCCCTTTTTTGTTGACAACCCCCGTCGTCTCCAGGAAATGGGTCTCCTCGAACAGGGCACTCTCACCGAACCATTGCCGATCCTGCCCCGAGGTAGAGCCGATAAACATGACGCGGTGACCCCGTTTTTTGGCCGCTTCGGCAAGCGAAAGGGCAATCACGAGGTGCCCCCCGGTTCCCCCTCCGGTAAAGATGAAATTCATTTTTTATCCCCCGGTTTATAGATGATTTTTTTGGAAAGCATCAGCACCATCCCGATTCCGATCGATGAAGCGAGCATCGCCGATCCCCCGTAGCTGAGAAAGGGGACGGAAATCCCCTTGATCGGTGTCAGACCGCTGATTCCGTAAGCATTGATCATAAAGGCGAACGTAATCAGCAGCCCCACCCCCAGGCTGAAAAGGTACGCCGTATCGTTATGGGAACGGTTCGCGATTTTGAAAAGGCGGTGCAGGATCATAATGAAGAGCAACGTGACGCCGAACACTCCTACAAAGCCGAACTCTTCGGCGATGCCGGCGAGGACGAAATCGGTATGGACTTCACTCAAAAAACCGAGTTTAAAGGTCCCTCCCCCCAAACCGGCACCGAAGATCCCGCCGTTATGGATCGCGTTGAGCGAGTGGCCGATCTGGTAGGGTTCTTCGGCATTTTCGATCCGCAGGTGCTGTGCGATCGATTCGGGGAAAAAGGCGAGGATCGTGCTCTGCGCCCCTTCCCACCACGACAAAATCCGGTTGATCCGGTGTTCGGCGGTCAGGATGAAGAAAAGGAAAAAGGCGACCGCCCCCCCGATCAGGGTCATGAAAAAACGGAAGCTGCTCCCCGCGAAAAAAAGCATGAACGCCAGCGTCAGCGCGAGGACGACGACCTGTCCGAGGTCGTTTTGCATGATGGCAATCAAAAACATGACGAGGACGAACACGGCCGCGTAGGGGGCAAAACGTTTGAACTCCTCGACGATCCCGATATCGCCGTGATGCCCGAGTTTACGCGAAAAACTCCATGCCAGAAAATAGACGAAACCGATTTTGAAAAACTCGACCGGGGCGAGCGAAAATCCCGGCAGCTTGATCCAGCGCTTTGCCCCCCCCACTTCGCTGGCCATCGATTCGGGAAGAAAAGGCATCAGGGCCATCAGGAAAATCCCCCCGAAAAAGAGGGTCAGCCCGAGCCGGTGAAGCCAAACGTCGGGGTCAAGGCGCGACAGGGTCCACATGAGCAGAATCGAGACAATCCCCACCGCCAGTTCCCGTATCACGAAGTGAAAATCGTTGTAGCCGAACAGGATGACCGTATACGCCGAGAGGGTATAGGAGCAGATAATCCCGATCGTAATGAGTACGGTCGTCAAAATAAATAATTTTTTATCAGCCATTGTTACGCTTAATAGAGTATAATTTTTGACAGTATATCGCTCTTTGGAACAGAGTTCGATAAAAAAGATGTTCCCCTTTTTTGGAATGTTTTTTGCTTTCTATCCGACAGTCGTAAAAGGAGTCATCATGGGGCTGAATATTTCCCGTGCGCATGAGCTGATGAACAGTGCGCTGGATTACCGTGCCGCGAGACAGGATATCATCGCGGGCAATATCGCCAATGCCGATACCCCCTTTTACCGCCCGAAAGATATCCGGTTCGAAGAGATGCTGGCCCAAAAAAGCGCCGAGCTTTTCAAAAACCGTTCACAGACCCTCGAGATGGTACGTACCGACAGCGCTCATCTGAGCGGATCGCCGCACAACGGCGATCTGAAGCCGACCCTTTTTTTCCGTGACGGCCACATGGCGCGCAACGACGGAAACAGCGTCGACCTCGATGTCGAAAGTACCGAAATGGCCAAGAACTCGATGATGTACAACGCCATTATCGCCGCCAAGAAAAAAGGGACCGGTATCTACAAAAGCGTCATCGACGCCTCGGCAAAAACATCGTGATGACAGTCGTCATCGATCACGCCGTCGGAACGAAGTCCCGATCGGCTACGCTAACGCTGAGTTTTCCTCGGCGGAAAGCCCACGCATGCTTGCATGCTCATCTTAAAGACGGAGTTTTATCATGGCATTCCTGAACAGTTTTGATATCAGCGGATACGGCCTCTCGGCACAGCGGGTCCGCGTCAACACGATCAGCTCCAACATCGCCAACGCCCAGACGACCCGTACCGATGAGGGGGGGCCTTACCGCCGGCAGGAGGTGATCTTCAAGGCGATCGATTTCAACCAGGTTTACAACCAGGCACTCGAACGCCAATCCTCGGCACTGGGGTACAGCGATCCCCTCAAAGAGGGGCTTGCGGGGCTGAAACCCAATCCCGCGATCAGCAGCGTCGTCGTCGATAAAATCAGCCGTGACGATACCGCGCCGAAAATGAAATACGATCCGTCCCATCCCGATGCGGACGCCAACGGTTACGTCGCCTACCCCAACATTAATCCCGTTGTCGAAATGGCCGATTTAGTGGAAGCGACCCGTTCGTACCAGGCCAACGTCGCGGCATTCGAAAGCGCCAAAAACATGGCCTCCAGTGCCATTTCGATGATGCAGTCTTAATCAGAATAAGGAACCGTTATTATGTCCGATATCCAGTCGATAAAATCGCTCTCTACCGCCGATCTGCTCAAATCCAAAAGCGGCTCGCCGATCGAAAACAGCTCGACCGATTTTGCCCAGGAACTCAAAAACGCCCTCGGAAACGTCAACCAGATGCAGGTAGAAGGGGAAAAGGCGATGAGCGACATCGCCACCGGCAGCGTCAAAGACCTTCACCAGGCCGCCATCGCGATCGACAAAGCCGAAATCAGCATGAAGCTGATGCTCGAGGTGCGCAACAAAGCGCTGAGCGCCTACAAAGAAATCACCCGAACCCAGATCTGATCCGGCTGCCTCCGTATGCGCCATTCGAACAAATCCAAAAAAATACTCGCCCTTTTTCTCGTTCTGCTGTTCGGATTCGTCATCTTTCTGGCCGTTATGCTCTATACCGCGCTGCATGAGCGCGACATCCCCTCGATTTTTTCGGAAGAAAACGCCAAGGCGCAGCGCGGCTCGATCATCAGTGCCGACGGCTTTCACATCGCCACCACCCAGAAACTCTACAAAGCGGTCGTCAACACCCGCAACATCGATCCCGCCAAAGAGGAACTTTTCATCCAGCTTTTCAGCATCTACAGCGGGAGCGACCCGGAGGAGATACGCCAGCGTCTCCATACCCGCAAAGGCTCCGTGACGCTAAGCTACCACATCAGCCCCAAAGAGGCGATGTACCTCAAAACGCTCGCTTTCGAGCTCCGACGGCTGGGGGTATTCGTCGAATACGAAACCCCCGGCGGGGACCGCATCTTGCAGGGACTCAATATCTTAGAGAGCGGCGAAGCGCGCCGCTACCCCTACGGAAAACTCCTCACCCCCCTGCTGGGGTACCCGCGCAAAATCGAAGAGGACGGCTACACGCGCGTCTACGGGATCAAGGGGCTGGAGAAATTTTTCGACGAAGAGCTCAATCCGCAGCAGAACAAAACCCAAAAAGCGCTCCGCGACGTCAACGGCTACCTCATCCTCAACAAGCAAAGCGACGTCAAACGCCAGATCAACGGTCTGACCGTCAAACTCAATATCCCCATCGCGTTTCAGGCCCGGGTCGAAACGATCACCGACCGGATCAAGGAACAGCTCAAAGCCGACGAAATCATCGCCACCGTCATGGAAGCCAAAAGCGGAAAAATCGTCGCGCTGGCCAGTTCCAACCGGTTCGACCCCAGCCGTATCCGGACCGAGGACTACCCTTCCCTCAACACCAATGCGATCGAATACAGCTATGAACCCGGTTCGGTCATCAAGCCGATCATCTTCGCCCTGCTGCTTGATCGCAACCTCATCAGCCCTTACGACATGGTCAACGGGCACGGCGGACGGTGGAAAATGGGGCGGAAAACGATCGTCGACGAACACAGGTTCAACCTCATCAGCGCCGAAGACGTCCTCGTCCACTCCTCGAATATCGGGATCGCGCAGCTGGCCCAGAAACTGAACGGGCTAGAGTACACGCAGGGGCTCGAAAAATTCGGGTTTACCCGTTTTAGCGGGGTGGATCTGCCGTATGAAAAACGGGGGTCAATCCCCAGTGCAACCCAGCTAAACAATTACCTCTACAAAGCGATCACCTCGTACGGCTACGGGATGCGGGCCAACGCGATGCAGATCCTCAAAGCCTACAACGTCTTCAACAACGGGGGCAAACTGATCAACCCGATGGTCGTCGAAGCCCTCTATGACGACAACGGCCGCGTCATCCCGATGCAGGTACAGACCCCAAGCCAGGTGATCGCCCCGGCCACGGCAGAGAGGATGAAACAGATCCTGATCAAAACGGTCAACGAGGGGACCGGGATCGGAACCAAAACGCCGGGGCTGGAAATCGGGGGGAAAACGGGGACGGCCCACATCGCCAAGGGGGGAAAATACGTCAACAGCTACCACACCTCTTTCGTCGGTTTTGCCAACGACGACAAACGCAAATATACGATCGGGATCACCGTCATCGAGCCGCGAACCGTCTATTTCGCCTCCATCACCGCCGTCCCCGTCTTCAAAGCGATCGTCGACGTCATGATCGAGGAAAAAATGCTCACCCCCGACCCCGCCGCCGTAGCCGAGGCCGAAGCGGCCAAAGCCTCGGCCGCGCCGACCACCGCCGAAGAGAGCGCCGCCCTGCGCTAAAAGCCCGCTTTTTTCAGCGCCTTTTGCAGCAGGGGGCCGGCCTCCCGCTCAAAGGGATAACGCTTTTGCATCCCCCATACCTCGACCACCGCCTCTCCCCGCAGCCTAACGTTCCGCTTCGCTTCGAGGATATCCGAGAGACGCTTTACGTCGAGTTTACGGGTATCCACTTCGAGCGTCAGCGGGATGAGAGCACTTCCCCCGGCCATGACCCCAAGGGGCTTTGAGGGGTTGATTCGCGCCTCCCCGCGCGCGAGTTTTTCTTCGTGGTCGAGGAGGGTGTAGGAGAGGGAGACGATTTTCAGATCGCTGTGCCACCGGTTGCTCAGCCGCAGATCGCTTCCGATTTTCACCGTGGCCGCATCGTTTTTGAGCCCAAGCAGGGTCAGAACGCCCAAAACGGCCTCGACACGGCCGCTTTCCCATCGGACGTTCCCCTCAGGCTCGAGGAGAAAATCTTCCCCGATTTTCGGCGTACATCCCGCCAGCAGCAATGCCGCGATCACGCCAAGGATGCCGTTTCGCATCCTCACATCCAGACGTTGTCAATCAGGCGGGTTGTCCCCACCCGCGCGGCGACGAGGACGATCGTATTGCCGATCTCGACCTTCTCCAGCGATTCGAACGCGCGGTTGACGATCGCGACGTATTCGACCTCCAGCGGTTCGAGGATCCCCAACATCTGCGCCCTGATGGTTTCGGATTCGAGCGTCCCCTGCATCACCAGCTTCGTCGCGCGCTTGAGCGATGCGGAGAGTTTCAGCGCCTCGCTCCGCTCCTGCGCGCTCAGGTAAACGTTGCGGCTGGAGAGGGCCAATCCGTCGCTTTCGCGCACCGTCTCCATCGGGACGATCGTGAGGTTCATGAAAAAGTTCTCGACCATCCGGGTGATGAGCGAGAGCTGCTGGGCGTCTTTTTTCCCGAAATAGGCCCGGGTGGGACGGACGAGGTTGAAGAGCTTCATCACGACGGTGAGGACCCCGTCGAAATGGCCCGGACGGGAGGAACCTTCCAGGATGTATCCCCGCACGTCGGGGGCCGTGATCCGTACCTCGTCGCGGCCGTACATCGCCGCCGTGTCGGGATAGAAGAGAACATCGACGCCGCTGAGCTCGCAGATTTTGAAATCGGCCTCTTCGCGGCGGGGGTATTTGGAGAGATCCTCGCCGGGAAGAAACTGGGTCGGGTTGACGAAGATCGAGACGACGACGATGTCGTTCTCCCGCCGCGCCGCATCGATAAGGGTACGGTGTCCGATATGAAGCGCCCCCATCGTGGGGACGAAACCGACCGATCCCATCAGGGGATCAAGAGCGTTGCGCAGTTCCTGTGCCGATCTGGCGATAATCATCGTTTTAGCCTCTATAGAATATAATCGCAATTATAATACATCACAGGATATTCCCACCTATGGACCATTACGAATATACCGAATTGCTCAAAACGCTGACGACGAAGATGCAAAACGTCACCGACGTCGTCCGCCCCGACCTCATCGAAACGCGCCTGAAAGAGATTTCCGAACTCGAAAATTCCCCCGAATTCTGGAACGACGCGGCGGCCGCGGGGATCGTGCAAAAAGAGAAAACGCAGGCCGAACGGCGTCTGGCGAAATACGCCAAGACCTTCAATACCCTCGGCGACGCCAAAGACCTCTACGAGATGGCCAAAGAGGAAGGGGACGACGAAACGATCGAGTCGCTCTTCGCCGACGCCCCGGCACTGGAAAACCAGGTCAAATCGATGGAGATCGAGGTGCTGCTGAGCGGCGAACACGACAGCCACAACGCGATCGTCACCATCCACCCCGGCGCGGGGGGGACCGAGTCACAGGACTGGGCCTCGATATTGCTGCGGATGTACACCCGCTGGGCCGAGCGGCATGACTTCACGGTAGAGATGCTCGACTACCAGGCCGGCGAAGAGGCGGGGATCAAAGACGCCTCGATCCTCATCAAGGGGGTCAACGTCTACGGCTACCTGAAAGTCGAAAACGGCATCCACCGCCTGGTCCGCATCAGCCCGTACGATTCGGCGGCCAAACGGCACACCAGCTTCACCTCGGTCACCGTCTCCCCCGAACTCGACGACGACATCGAGATCGAGATCGAGGACAAGGACATCCGCCTCGACACCTACCGCGCTTCGGGTGCGGGGGGACAGCACGTCAACAAAACCGAATCGGCGATCCGGATCACCCACATCCCGACGGGAATTGTCGTCCAGTGCCAGAACGACCGAAGCCAGCACAAAAACAAGGCGACCGCTTTCAAAATGCTCAAAAGTCGCCTCTACGAGCTGGAGCTTGCCAAACAGCAGGCCGCCATCGACGGCGTCGAGAAGAGCGAAATCGGCTGGGGACACCAGATCCGCTCCTACGTCATGGCCCCCTACCAGCAGATCAAGGACAGCCGCTCGGGCGAAGCCTACAGCAACATCAACGCGATCCTCGACGGCGACCTGGATGAAATGCTCGAAGGGGTCCTCATCTCGATGAGCCGCAAAGAGGAAGAGTAATCCTCTTTTGATCAATGAACCAGATCCTCAAAGAGTGCGCCCTTCACGAGCCCTGTGCCTACATTCCGGGAAATTCCCAGAGCATCCACTATAAAATCATCCATGAGTGCAGCCGGGAACAGTGCGAAGCGCTGATCCTGCGGGGGTGGCGCCGTTTCGGATCGATGTATTTTCGCCCCGTCTGCCGGGAATGCCACTCCTGCGAAAGCCTCAAAATCGACGTGGCAAACTACGCCTTCAGCAAGTCCGAACGGCGAATCCTTCGCAAAAACGGTGGCTGGAATACCCTGATCCGCCCTCCGACCCTCACCCGGGACCACCTCGATCTCTTCGACCGTTACCACCGCTACAAGCACCACACCCGCTCCTGGGACGAACCGAAGGTCGATCCGAAGAACTATTACGCCTCGTTTGTCCAGGGACACGGTGATTTCGGCTTTGAAATCCTCTATTTCGACGAGAGCCGCCTCATCGCCGTCGATCTGGTCGATATCCTCGACGAGGGGATCAGCTCGCTGTACTGTTATTACGATCCCGAATACGCTTCCTATTCGCTGGGGCGATACACCCTCCTCGAGCAGATACGGCTCGCCCAGCGGCTCGGCCTCAAATGGATCTATCTGGGATATTACGTCGAAAACTGCCAGAGCCTCGCCTACAAAAACGGCTACGCCCCTTCCCTGCAACTGCGGGGACGACCCGAAGAGGACGAATCCCCGGTCTGGGAATAGACACGCTCTTTACGCCCCCTTACCGTGGATCATCCGCGAGACAAGGCCGCTCTGATCCTTTTTCTCGGCAAGAATAACCCCGGCTACGTGGAGCACGCTAAAGGCCAATACCCCCCAGCCCAGCCATTCATGCACCCCCTCGATCGCCCCTTTGGCCTCGCCGGCGAGCTTCCAGTACAGAACCAGTCCGCTGAGCAGGGTAGATCCCATCACGAGATACGCCAGTTTGTAGAGACGGTAGACGTGCCGCATCGCGGGATTCTCATCAAACCCGAATCCGTTTTTAACCACCATCGCCAGCCGCCACACCAGAAGCACCGACAGGGCGATCCCCAGATAGATATGCCAGTCCCACATCGGCGCACGCACCGCCTTACCGATCATCACGGCCTGCTCGTCGCTGATCACCGTCCCCAGTTCAGCCAGCCTGGTCTGGACGATTCCCCCGATCTGTTCTTTGTGCATTACGGTCGTTCGCAGTATGACCGTGACGAAGATTCCCAGCATCGCAATGGCCTGCAGCCAGTGCCAAAGCCGCAGTGAAGGTGAAAAATGGCGCATAAACACTCCTTTTGACAGATACGGTATCATACCACGAAGATTTCAATCCACCATTAATGCGAGATTAACATGAAAACCGTCCGTTTCGATAAAGCCCTCCTTACCCCTTCCAAAGTCGTCTGCATCGGGCGCAACTACGTCGAGCACATCCACGAGCTGGGCAACGAAATCCCCTCGTCGATGGTGGTCTTCAACAAGCCCAATTCCGCCATCACCGATACGCTCCGCTTTATTTCGGACGATACCCGCTTCGAGGGGGAGATCTGCTTTCTGATCCTGGGAGGAAAAATCGGGGGGATCGGGTTTGGCCTGGATCTGACCAAAGCAGAGCTGCAGAATCATCTCAAGGCCAAGGGGCTGCCGTGGGAACGGGCCAAGGGTTTCGACGGCTCCGCCGTCCTGAGTGGGTTCATCCCTTTGGAGGTGCCGCTCGAATCGCTGCGGATGAGCCTCCATATCAACGACGCAATGGTGCAGGAGGCGACGTTTGAGCTCATGATCTACAAACCGCAGGAGATGATCGCGGAGATCGCTTCATTCATGAGCCTCGAAGAGGGTGACGTCATCATGAGCGGTACCCCCAGGGGGGTCGGTTCCTACCGCGTCGGCGACCGCTTCACCGGGCGCATCTACTCCGGCGACACCCTCCTGCTCGAACACCGCTGGGAAGCGGGAGCTACCCCTCTTTGACCCGCGACATCACCTCCAGTACCGTCTCGCCGAGATTCTCGATTTTCTTCGTCTCGACCGCTACCCCCTCTTCGGAAAGGCAGGAGTTTGCCAGCAGCGCTGTGATCTCCCCATCGTAATCGGCGATGACGAATCGATCTCCCCAGATCCGGAATATCAGCGTGTCGGGAAGCTGCTCCATCAGGTAAGCGGCGAAACGGGCGATGCAGCGGTTTCCGTTCTCCCAGCCGTGGAGCTTGTTATAGCGGTTGAAATCGACCAGCGATAGGATCCAGACAAACCGGGGTTTGGGATGGTGCGACCGGCCGCAGAGGGTCATCGAAAAATAGTCTTCGTTGTAAAGACGGGTCAGGCGGTCCTTGAAAAAATAGCTCATCCGCTCCTCTTCAACCGCGCTGGACCCCATCTGACTGATTGACGTATCGATTTTCACCCCGGAGAGAACTTTTACCGCCGCGTTCACGACGGCGGGATGGTACCATTTGCCGCTGAGTTCGTTCAGTTCCCGCAACGACTCCGCGACCTCTTTGCGGGGTTTGTAGATACGGTTGGTCGTCATCGCGTCGAACGAATCGGCAACGGCAAGAATATGCCCAAGCATCGGGATCTCTCCCCCTTTTTTTCCCGTCGGGTATCCGCTTCCGTCGTAGCGCTCATGGTGGTAGAGCATGATGTCGGCGAGTTCACGGTAGAGATGAATCGTTGAGAGGACCTCGTACCCCGCGTTCACGTGCTCCTTGATCAGTTCGTATTCGAGCTTGCTCAGGCTGCCGGGCTTGAGGAGAATCGAATCGGGGGTGACAACCTTGCCGATGTCGTGGAGTTTGGCCGCCATCACCAGCCGCTCGATCTCTTTTTCGCTCAGTTCCATTTCCTGCGCGATGAGGCGGGCATAATGGGCAACCCGTTCGGTATGTCCCGCCGTATAGGTATCACGCTGTTCGATCATGTTGACCAGTGCCTCGATGAAGCTCTCGTAATTGCGGATCCGCTCTTCATGCAGCGCGTCGATCTGCTGACGCTGGGTAAAGGCGTTAATCGCGAAGCCGATATCCCCGGCCAGTTCCTCGATCATCTTCTGCTCTTCGATGCTGAAACCGTTTTCATGAGCCGTACAGATGCTTAGCACCCCGATGACGTCCCGTTCGAACGTATTGCTGCGCAGGGGAAGGGCGTAGATCCCCCGTATTCCGTAGCGCTCCGCCTTTTCCCGGCACTCCTCGCTGACCTCGTGCTCGAAATCGGTGATCATCAGGGCCACCCCCTCTTCAAACACCTTCCGCTCTACCCCCGTGATGATTTTTTCATCCCCCATGCCGTGCACCGCCGCCACCCGGAGATTTCCCCCCTCCACCAGGCAGATTTTCGCACTTTTGAGCGATTCGTTCGAGCTCAGGCACAGCGTCGATTCCTCCACCAGTTCCTCGACCGAACGGGTAGCGATGAGCATCTGGTTAACGTCCGCGACGGTGCGCAGGATACTGCGCAGGTACTTTTCATTCAAAAACGCCTCTTCGAGCTTCGCGCTTTTCTCGTACAGGTGACGGGTCTTTTCGGCGATTTTCTCCTCCAGGGAGAGGTTGACCTCTTCGAGTTTATGACGCGCCTCCCGCAACCGCCCGTTTATGCGGGAGATGTAGAGGGTTATGAGCCCCAGCAATACGAATGCTACCCCTCCCGCCACGAGATATCCCCAGTATTTCTCCAAAAAATAGACCAGAGCGTCTTCACGGCTATAGGCATACGGTCCCCGTTCCAGTTCCCGAAGGCACTCATGAATGCTCTGGTAATCGAGCGGAATCGTCCACCCCACGCTCTTGGAATCGCGGGCCGCTTCCGAATCCTTAGGCATGGAGATGAGGGCAACCGCTACCTTTTCGGCCAGCTCGTCGGGAGTGTGCTTGGTCGTAGCGATGGGCCATTCGGGGTAAAGGTGCGTGCTGGTGAGATAATAAAAGTGCGGGTAGTTTCTGGCTCCGAGGATACGAAAATGATCGAGATTGATTTTCCCCTCCGCCGCCATCCGCTCAAGCGTATCGCTACGGACTGTCCCGGCGTCGGCTTTCCCTTCCGAAACCGCCTTGACAACCGCTTCGTGGGTCCCGTAAAACGTGACTTTCAACTCTTCGGCGTCGATCCCCTTCTCCTTCAGTTCGCGCAGCCCCATGATCCATCCCCCGAACGACTCTTCATCGACCGCAGCGAACCGTTTTCCCCGCACCTCTTCGAGGGAGCGGAGAGGGGATTCTGCCCCGGTAAAGATGACCCCGCCAAACTCGGTCTGCGCCTCGCCGTTCAGGTCGGCATTTTTGAGCGTCGCGATACGTGAAATACCGTAATGGTACTCCAGGTCGACGTAATAGGCGGAGTTGA
>CAZBIR010000020.1:21704-25218 GCA_964491035.1 uncultured Sulfuricurvum sp. | reverse complement strand
GCGCTTGTTCCCAGAGCCAATACGGCTGCAAGACTCAGTTTTGCTAATTTCATTCATTCTCCTTCAAGAAACCGTCCTTAATAAGATTAACTTATTTGGATCTCGGGGCCCAGTTTAAAGAGATTTTTCTTAAACCATTCTTAAGCTTTATAATATTTTTTGATAGGCAGACATTTTTGTATCCATTTGAGACAAAAATGTGATAAATGGGACAATTTACGGCAATAGTGTCATTTTTTTAGCTATTCGGTTGCCTGAACTTAATTATTGGATTTGGAAAAAGATTTAATGTTGCATACAGAAACGGGGGAAATTTCCCGCCCAGGGCGGGAGGGAGGAGAGATTACCAGTTGCGGATACGGATGTGACAGGAGGTGCACTGTTTGAGCAGCTGCGTGTAATCCTCGAGCGCGTCGTCCATACGACCTGCATCGACCGATGCGATCAGATCATCCGAATACAAACGGAGCATATGGGCCGTTTTCTGGGCGAATTTGTAGGCGTAAACCTGGTCTTTGGGGAGGATGACCTTGACCTCTTCGCTCTCCAGCGATTTGAGAGTCCCCTGGAGCTTTTTAACCCCCGCTTTCATCTCGTCGCTGGAGCTGTAAAGACCGCCGCGCTGGATCTGCTCCATCGCGTCCATCATGGTCCGCATCTCTTTCATCAGTTCAAGACGCGGGTCTTTGTTCTCGGCCGCATTCAGCGATCCGGCAAGGAGTGCACCCAGAGCCAGCGATGCCATTACTTTTTTCATACGAAACCCCTTTTAGTATTGAATAACTTCTTTTGAAAACTCGGAGAGTTTGACCGTTTTGGCCGATACGGAGACCAGTTTTTTGGCTTTGGCCGGTCCGCCGTAGAACTCTTTGAGCTCCGGTTTGAACGCCTGGAAATAGTCGTGGAATTTATCCTGTCCCAAAATCCCGACGGCCCAGAGGGTGTCGTCGGCCGCGTGTTCGAGGACGACGGCGGAAAGAGGCTGGGTCGCCGCACCGCCGAGGACCTTCGCCCCCGCTGAGGGGTCGAACGCCGAGAGGTGGGAGGAGCAGACGATTACCCCGCCCTTGTCGTACGCCATCGTTTTCTGGGTCGTCGCAACGTAGCCGATGAAGCTGTCGTTGGGGGTCGGGTGAGTCAGCTGGTGGGTACAGATCGCCACGTAGGCGACGATCGTGCGATCTTTGCCCACGCCGCTTTTCCAGACATATTTTTCACCGCTCTCCGAGACGAGTTCGACGTCGGCGGAGGTCGGTTTGGGAAGATTAACTAACAGACACGGAGTGGCGGCGTGCGGATAGTTAAAAACAAATGAGGTCTCTTTGGCAAGTGCGGACGCCTTGATCGGCTGTCCTGCCGCATCGACGAGCTGCACTTTTTCATAAGCTTTGTAGAGTCTGCCGTCCGATGCGTAGAGATTTCCCCGAAACAGCGCAGGACTGACGGCAACGACCGTAGCTCCGGCAGCAACGACTTTCAAAAAATTTCTTCTATCCATGAGTGTGTCCGTGTGAGTGATTTGAAGTGGCTAGTTTAGCAGATTGTCGGTAAATATTCTCCCCCGGGCGGGGAAGAAAGCCGATTTTTTAGTTGAAAAGGTCGCGCATGGCACCGGCGTACCAGTCGCGGTTTGCTTTCGCAAGGCCGGTTGTACGGAATTTTCCGGTTTTCTCGTCTTTGGGAACGCTCCCTTTTGAACCGATAACCGGGCCGGAAACCATGAACTCATGGTTAACCATGATCGATTCTTCAGGATTTCCACTAACCATAGAGTAGCAGACGTTTGCCGATTTGTACGGAAGGGCTGAAGCGACGCTGTAGCTTTTACCGTGCAGTTTGTGAGCGATCTCTTTGGCACACTCTTTGCCTGACCAGATGGCCGACTGGCCGCTTGGCGGGATACCGTGACCGACGACGTCACCGACGGCAAATACGTTCGCATCGGTTGCGGTCTGGAACGATACCGGTTTGTCCGCACTCGAAGCCATTTTGACTTTTTTGAACGAATCGGGAGTCGTCGCGACACCCGCCATCTCGATGACCGGGTTGGACATGTTGTGCGGGATCAGGTTGAACACGCCGTATTTGATCGTGTGGGTTGTTTTTACACCCTCGACATCGTCTTTGTCTTTGAATACGGTTTGTACGTAGGTGATCTCTTTTTTATCGAAGTCAACGTCGACGATTTTGCAGTTGTCGCGGTGTTCGACCATTCCGTTGTTCACTTCTTTCCATGCTTCCTTGAAGGCCGCACCTTTAGCGATCTCGGCCGTTTCGTTGAGGATGATGACTTTCCCTTCGATCCCTTCGTTTTTCATGAAGTTGGCGACCATGCTCGCACGCTCGAACGGTGCGGGAGGACAACGGTATTTACCGGCAGGAACGGTGATGACGAAATCACCCTCTTCCATATTTTTGACCAAGCGATCGAGGGCAACGTGCTCACCGCCGGGTACCAGGGCTGCGGGAGCAACGCGTTTGGCTTTGGCGATTTTGGCGTCGTCCCATTTGGGGAAAGAACTTTTGTAGTTGTAATCGATACCGGGTGCAAGAACGAGGATGTCATAACCTACGCCCCCTTTGGACGTGTGGACGACTTTGGCTTCACGGTCGATACCGGTGACGACGGCCTGCAGCATGGCGTATTTGTTTTTCTCGATCGCCTGGGCGTAGTCGTGCGTCAACGTGTTGAGGTTGAATCCTTCGATGTTTCCGAGGTTGGAGTTCGAGAGCGGGCATGACATGAAGCTGTCATTTTTTTCAATGATCGCTACGTCAAATTTCGGGTCGATTTTTTTGAGCTCTTTGGCAACGGTCAAACCGCCCCATCCGCCGCCGATAATAACTACCTGATGCTTACCAAGCATTTTTCCGGATGCTGTAGAGCCCTGTGCCGAAGGGGCAGCGCCGGCAGCCGCCGTGCATCCTGATACAGCCGCAGCAGCAGCGCTGATACCGGCGAACTTGAGTAAGTCACGTCTTGAAAGTTTCATATGGGAATCTCCTCTTCTTCGATTAACTTCGAGTGCGAAAACAATAACAAGAATTCGTCATCGCTTGAGGGGTATCATAGGATTTCAATTCTTAAAGATTTATAACTAGATATAAAATATCAAAAAAAATACGAAATAAGTATATTTTATATGATTTTTTGTGATTATTTTGTGATATCAACGAAATAATCGCTTTCATGCTATGATACGCGAAACCATTTTCAAAGGATACGTATGCAGATCCAAGAGTGCCGGAGCCTGGAGGAAGTGCGCGAGTACATCGACCGCCTCGACGACCAGATCGTCGAACTGATTGCCGCGCGCAACGGCTACGTCAAGCAGGCGGCCAAATTCAAACACTCGGTCGATGAGATCAAGGGGAAAGAGCGGATGGAAGCGGTCATGGACCGGGTACGCTCCAAAGCGATGGAGCTGGGGGTCTCCCCCAACCTCCTCTCAAAGCTCTACACGATCATGATCGATGAGATGGTCGAAGCGGAAATTTCCGAATTCCGCAATGC
>CAZBIR010000020.1:0-21604 GCA_964491035.1 uncultured Sulfuricurvum sp. | reverse complement strand
CAGGTCTGCGGCTCTGCCCGCCGAAATCTCTCCGGTTTCGATGCCGATCACCCGCCCCGGGGTACGGGAAGCGAGTTCGACGAAACGGCTTTTGTCGATGATGCCCGGCTCGATCAGGTAGGTGTAGCACAGCGGCAGGTACTCCTCGATCGCCGTCGTCCCGTAGGCGGCATCGAAAAACGTGATGTCCTTGTGGACGTCGGAATTAGGCTGGTGAAGTGCGGTGAGGGCGTGGACCTCTCCTTGCTGCAGCGAGGCGATCAGGGAGCGGCGTTTGGCTTCGTTCACCAGCGGAGGGTTGATTTTGGCATCGGTATCAAAGCCCAGACAGGCTGAATCGTTTTTGAAGAGATGGTGGATCGATACTTCGCACATTACGTCGATCCCCTCCTCCCGTGCGGCGGTGATCAGGTCGATCGTACGGGGTTCGGTCACGCTCTGGAACATGATCCGGATGCCGAAATGGCGGGCGATCTCGATCATCGACGCGACATGCACCGTCTCGGACAACGGTGAGATCCCCGGCAGTCCCAGCTGCGAGGCGACGCTCCCCTCGCTCATCACCCCGCTTTCGAAGAGGCTTTTGTCCACCGCCCGGTACAGGAGGGCTTTATTCGCCATTTTCAGGTATTGGGCGATCCGGCTGATTTTGTTGTAATCATCGATCGTTTCGGTATGGACCGCGAGGGAACCTTTTTTGAGCATGATGGCGATGTTGCTCAGCGCCGCTTCATCGTTCAGGGCGCTGACGCACGACTCGATCGTCGCGCCGTTCTCCAAAAAGCGGTGCTGCTGTACGAATTCGAGGGTGATTTCATCGTCGATGCGCGGGGTCGAATCGCTGGCGAGCAGCGCGGTGGTTACCCCTCCGCGCAGGGAACGCCGGGAGAGCTTTTCGAGGTTGGTCCGGTTGAGCTGAGCGTCTTTGAGCCGGACGTCGGCATCTACGAGTCCGGGAAACAGGAAGCACCCGCGCGCATCGAGCCGTTCTTCCCCTTCGAGGTGATCGGCGACCCCCGTAATGATCCCCTTTTCGATCCGGACGTCTCCGGTCCGTTCTCCGTTGATATCACAAATAATGGCACCCGAAATGATCATCGTTTCTCCGTTCGCTATAATTACGCAATTGTAAACTATCTATATTTAGAATAAGGGTACGTATGGGCAGAATCTGGATGATTTTATTACCGTTGCTGGCGTTTGGCGCGCCGGACCGGTACGCGGAAGGGAAAAAACTCTATTTTTCCAAAGGGTGCAACGGCTGCCACGGCATTTCAGCCGCCGGTTCAAGCCAGTATCCCCCCCTCGCGTATCGGCGCAAACCGTTCCTGGCGCATAAACTCAAAGAGTACCGCGCGAAAAAAGGCGCCACCCAGCAAGCCCAGCTCATGATCCCGTTCGCGATGGGGCTGAGCGACTCGGAAATCGACGCCTTGAGCACGTTTCTGGGGGATTACCGGGAAGGGAAAAGCACCTATAAACCCGAAATGAGCAACCGCGGGGACGGTGGGTCATGAAGCTCCTCGTCAGCGCCCTCGAGCACTCTGCCAACGTCCACCTGCGCTACCTCGTCCCAGAACTCGGAGACGACGTAGAGCTCTGCGGCATATTCGATGCCTCTTTGGGGGAGAGTATCGTCGATTTGCGTGCCGCGTCGGTGATGGGGCTGATCGACGCCCTCAAAAAGCTCCCCTTTTTCCTGCGGCTCAAAAAAAAGATGGTTGAGCTGGCCGCCGAGGCGGACAAAGTGCTGCTGATCGACTCTTCGGGCTTTAACCTCCCGCTGGCGAAGGAAATCCGCAAGCGTTACCCCGACAAAGAGATCATCTACTACATCCTCCCTCAGGCATGGGCGTGGAAGAAAAAACGGATACCGGTCCTGGAAAAGACGATCAGCCGCCTCTGCTCAATCCTCCCCTTCGAGCCTCCCCTTTATTCTGCGCATGCCCCGATCGAGTACGTCGGTCACCCGCTGCTGGATGAAATCACGGTGCGCAAACGCAGCTACGATCCAACGGGAAAAATCACCTTTATGCCCGGAAGCCGTCCGGGGGAGATCAAACGGCTGATGCCGGTATTTCGCGAACTGCGCGGGATGCTTGAATGCGAGGCGATGCTGGTCGTACCATCTCATTTTTCGCCGCAGCAGGTAGAGGAGCTCTACGGCGACGTTTCGGCCTTTACCCTCACCCACGATCCCCACGGGACCCTCGCCGAATCGGATTTCGCCTTTATCTGCAGCGGCACCGCCACCCTCGAAGCAGCCCTGATCGGAACACCGTTCATCCTCGCCTACATCGCCCGGCCGCTCGATTACGCGATCGGCCGCCGCCTTGTGAAGCTCGAGCATGTAGGACTGGGGAACATCCTCTTTACGCGCGCTTTCGGCCGGCCGCTCCACCCCGAATTTTTACAAAACGAAGTGTATGCCCAAAACCTGTATAATAGCTATCTGCAAATGGACAAAAAAGCGTTTGCCGAGGATGCGGCGCATCTGCGGAGCCTGTTGGGGCACGGCAGCGCCGGACGGGTCAGTGAAATTATCAAGGATACGATAAAATGACGAGAATTTTTTCATGGATGCGCGCATCCCTCAAACGGATCAAGGACGAGAAAATCGTCCCCTATATGTTTACCCTCAGCGATGATCCGATGCTGTTTCGGGATCTGCTCAATACCAATAAAATGTACCAGGACGGGCTCAAACTGGAGGGGAACGTGCCGGGATTCCGGCTGAGCATCGGGCGCAGCTACCTCGTGTTTATCGCCCTGTGGCACCTGATCCTCCTCCCCGCCTCGGCAATTTTCCATTCGGTTCTGGCCAAAATCGACTGCCACCTCCTCATTTTGATGGCAGTGCTGTTTACGGGGATGTTTTTTGCTACCTATGCGATGTTCAAGGAGTATATGATCGATACGGTCGCGCTGCGGCTCATCAAGAAAGGGTGGGAGAACCATTTCCCCCACTTCGACTACACGCTCCACGCCAAAGAAGTGGCGAAAATCTACTCCGAGGCGCTGGACAAAGAGGTGCCGCACAAGAATCTGCAGCTCTATATCCTCGATCGGCTCGTCGAGAGCCGGGGGTAAACCCTACTTCTGCTTTTTGTATTTGCTGACGATCCCCATGAACGTGGGGAGGTTTGCGGCGCCGTCGTGGCGTCCGATCTTTTTCCCTTCCGCATTCAGAAAATGAAACGTCGGGGTACCGATGTAGCCCAGCCCTTCGGGGACGAAATCGTTGTGGATATCGATGTGGACCGGGACAAAATGTTTGTGGATGTCGGCGGCCATCGTCTTTTCTTCGAAGACGACGTCACTCATGTATTCGCACGCCTCGCACCCTTCCCGCGAGAGCATCACCATCACCTTTTTTTTCTCTTTTTTCGCCTGCATCAATGCGGCGTCGTACGAAGGGGCCCATTTGAGCTCGGCCAACGCGCACGACGCCAGCAGCGAGAGGGCCAGGATCGTTTTTGTCATTTTACTCTCCCAAGATGTTCCAGAAATTCTGCGGGTTCTTTGAACCCGACGATATCGGCGCTTTTGATCCGGTTCCCCTCGCGATCGAAAAAGAGGATCGCCGGGGGGCCGAAGATGCCGTATTTGGCACTGATCGCTTTGGCCGCCGCGTCGTTGGCGGTCAGATCGACCTTGACGAGGACAAATTCGTCCATCGCGGTTTTCACCGCTTCGTCGCTGAAAGTTTTCGCGTCGAGTTCCTTGCAGGCGGTGCACCAGTCGGCATAGAAATCAACGAGGACCCGTTTCCCTTTGTTTTCGGCGAGAATCGCTTCGAGTTCCTCGATCGAGGTGATCTTTTCAAACGATTTGTGTGCCGCGGCTTCCGCCGCTACGGCCCCCTTGGAAGGGAGAAAGGGATCGAGGGGGTGAAGCGGGTCTTTCGCCCCGCTCATACCGCCCAGCAGCAACGACATGCCGTAGAGGAAAAGGATGATCCCCAGCGCTTTTTTGTTCGCCCGGTGGCACCGGATGCAACGCCCCCGGATCGGTTCGAGCGCCCCGATGTTGACCGCCACGAAGATCGCCAGCGCTCCCCAGAGCATCATCGAGATGTTTTCATCCAGGATACGGCTGATCATCCAGATCGAGACCCCGATCAGCATCACCCCGAATATCGATTTGACGGTATCCATCCACGCGCCGGGTCTGGGCATGAATTTACCCGCGCTGGTCCCGATTGCGATGAGCGGGATCCCCATCCCGATACTCAGCGCAAACAGGGCGATACCGCCCAGCAGCGCGTCTCCGGTCTGGCCGATATAGATGAGTGCCCCGGCCAGCGGCGCGGCGACGCAGGGGCCGACGATCAGCGCGGAGAGGAATCCCATAACGGCCACCCCGGCGATCCCGTTTCGTTTGCCGCCGATCTGGGTGAGGCGAGACTGGATCGCGTTGGGGATTTGCAACTCGAAGAGATCGAACATCGACATCGCCAGTACCACGAAAATCAGGGCAAAGAGGGTAATGATCCACGGGGTCTGGAAAGCCGCCTGGAGGTTCGCGCCAAACAGCCCGGCCAGAACCCCTGCGATCGTGTAGGCGACCGCCATCGATAGGACGTAAACAACCGAGAGCCAAAAAGCCCGTTTCGTCCCCAGTCCCTCTCCCTGCGCGACGATGACCGAGGAGATGATGGGGATCATCGGAAAAACGCAGGGGGTCAGTGCGAGCAGAAGACCGAATCCGAAAAACGTGAAAATGATGAACCAGAGGCTCCCCCCCTCGATCACCTGTGCGATCTGGTCGGTTTCGGACTGTTCGGGCTCGGTGAGAGGAGTTTTCGCTGCTGTTTCAGCCGGACTCGCGGCATCAACGCTCTCTTTTTCGACGGCGGGGGCTTTGAGCACGGAAGCTTGCGGAAGCGCCTCCCCATCGACCGCTACGCTCAGAATCACCTCCTGGGGTTCATAGCAAAGCCCCGCCGAAGAACACCCCTGGTAGGAGAGTTTGACATCGACTTTGTCGGCACCGTCGTACTGTTTGTTTCTGGCCAGCGCGATCCGGATGGCGGGGGAAGATTCGAATACGACCTCCCCCTCGTGGTCGACCGGATCGGCCATCGTGACCGCCTTGAACTCGATCCCGTCTCCCGGATCGGCATCTTCGACTTTTACCTTATCGGCATAGAGGTAAATCTGTTCCCCAAGCTCGATTTCAATGGCCGCCGTGTGGCCTTCGACGAGGGTGATTTTAGGCTTGAACGCCTCATCGGGCTGCAAAAAACCCACGCCCCATACGCTGATGGAGAGGAATAAAAGCAACATTAACCGCATGAAAAACCTTTTGAGCACATTTTTCGGCTATTTTACCGCATTTAGCTGTCGCATACCTCATGGAGCAACATTGTTAATAATTTTCAGCTTGCTCATAGCATCGGATGTTACACTACCCCATCTGAATTGGAGGAGCCTCCCGTGTCCAACCGTCTCGCCCTCGAAGATTCCCCCTACCTCCAGCAACACTGCGACAATCCCATCGACTGGTATCCGTGGTGCGATGAAGCGTTTGAAAAAGCCCGGACCGGGCACAAAGCGATCTTCATCTCCATCGGGTACAGCAGCTGCCACTGGTGCCACGTGATGGAGCACGAGGTGTTCGAAAACCGCGACATCGCCGAATTCGTCAACCGCCACTTCGTCTGCATCAAAGTCGACCGTGAAGAGCGCCCCGATATCGACAAGCACTACCAGGAGCTCCATACGCTCCTGAACCGCCGGGCCGGGGGATGGCCCCTCTCGGTGTTCTGTACCCCGGACAACAAACCGTTTTACGCCGCGACCTATATCCCCCCCTACAATCAAAACCGGATGATGGGATTTAGCGAACTCACCGCGATCATTGCCGAAAAAGTGGCCCAAAACGACGACGCCCTGTTCAAAAACGCCGACGAGATCGCCGCGTTCATGCGCCCCAACAACGAGAGCGTCCAGGCCGCCCTCCTCAACGATACGATCATCAGCCAGTTTATTCGCCAGGCCGAACACAACTACGATGAAACCAACGGCGGATTTTCCAAAGCGCCGAAGTTCCCCCATGCGTCTACGCTTAAAACGCTACTGCTGATCGATCGGCTCCAGAATGATCCGAAAATCGGCTCCATCGTGACTCACACCCTTGATTCCATGTCTCTGGGGGGGATGTACGACCTCATCGACGGCGGATTTTGCCGCTACAGCACCGATGAGTCGTGGCTGGTTCCCCATTTTGAGAAAATGACCTACGACAACGCCCTGCTGTGCGGACTGTATGCCGACGCGGGGCTCATCCATAACCATGAAAACTACCTCCGTATCGCCCGGGAGAGTGCCGATTTCATGATGAATCTGATGATGGAAGAGGACCTGTTTTACAGTGCCAGCGACGCCGACAGCGAGGGGGAAGAGGGAAAATATTTCGTCTACACCTATGACGAAATCATCGCCACGCTGGAAAAAATCTCCGTTCCCGACGTGCAGGAAGCCGCCAGCGCGCTCGGCGCTTCGCCACAGGGGAATTTCGAAGGGCACTGCATCATCCGGCTGGCCGGAAACGATCGTCCGGAATGGTTTAAGCCGTTTGCCGAAGCGTTGCGTCACCTGCGCGCCGGACGCCCCTATCCGTTTATCGACCGCAAGGTGATCACCGCATGGAATGCGATGATGATAAAAGCCCTCTTTATTTTGGGAAAAACCGACGGACGCTATCGCCGCCAGGCCCTCACTTCCCTCGCCCGACTCACCGAAACGATGATCCCCGATCAGACGCTCAAACACTCCGCACTCATCCACAGGCAACCCAAAATCGACGCCTTTTTGGAAGACTACGCCTATTTGTGCGGCGCGCTCGTCGAAGCGTACCAGTCGACTTTCGAAGAGCGCTACCTGGTCGAGGCGCAGCGGTGGGCCAACAAGGCCCTCGAACTCTTTTATGAAGAAGGGAAATGGTACTTCAGCCGGGGGGCCTTTACGACCGCGGCGGAATTCGACGACGGCACCTATCCGGCCGCGATGGCGGTGATGGTCGAAGCGCTGATGGACCTGGGGAGCCTGATCGATCCAAAATACCGCCATTTCGCGTTCAAAAGCCTCGAATACGCCTCCCTCAAACTGATGAAAACCCCGATCTATTTCCCGGCCCTGACCCTGCAGGCGATCCGGTGGCTGAGGGGCGATCGGATCGTCAAGGGGAAAGCCGAGGATCTGGCAACAATACGGCGTCCTCTCTCCTACCCCTTCGTCCTGCTGCGCGCCGATCCCTCCGCCGAGTCACTTCTCATCTGCGGGGAGAATTCGTGCTTTGCATCAACCGATGAGAGCGATCGGGTTGACGATTTAATCCTCGCGTCGCTATAATCGGAAAAAACAAGCAAGTTTTCGCGAAGGAGCGGGTATGGGTGCAAAAAGTGCGATGGCCAAGGCCGAGATCGCCGAATCGGGGGAAATCGACGACATCGTCCACCACGACCGGCGCAAAAGCGAGGAAGAGAACGAAGCGGAACGGCGCAAACACAGCGGCAAAGAGGAACGCTTCCCCGTTTGGGTCAAAAAATCGGTCCTCGAATACGAACAGGAACTCAAAACACTCCAGATCGAACTCCTCAAACTCCAAAACCACGTCAAGGACAAGGGGCTGAAAATCCTGATGATTTTCGAAGGACGCGATGCCGCGGGCAAAGGGGGAACGATCAAACGGATCACCGAACACCTCAACCCCCGCGGGGCCCGGATCGTGGCGCTGGAAAAACCCTCCGACGTCGAAAAAACGCAGTGGTATTTCCAGCGTTACGTCCAGCACCTCCCCAGTGCCGGGGAGATGGTTTTCTTCGATCGCAGCTGGTACAACCGCGCGGGGGTGGAACCGGTGATGGGGTTTTGTACCGAAGCCGAACACCGGGAGTTTCTCGACCACGTCGGAGAATTCGAAAAAATGCTCGTGATGTCAGGAATCATCCTGTTCAAATTCTATTTCTCGGTCTCCAAGGAGGAGCAGGCCAAACGGTTCAAGGAGCGAAAAACCGATCCGCTCAAACAGTTCAAGCTCTCCCCCGTCGATGCCCAATCGCAGGATTTGTGGGATAAATACACGGAAGCCAAATACGAGATGCTTCGCGCATCCCATACCGGGATCGCCCCCTGGATCATCATCCGCTCCGACAACAAGAAAAAAGCGCGCCTCAACTGCATCAAACACGTCCTCTCCACGATCGATTACCCTACGAAAAATCCGCCCGATCTGACGGTCTCGAAAAAAATCCTGATTTGGGGGGGAGAAGAGATCAGCCTGATGGAGGCATCCCACCTGCACAACGGGATGAAAAAGCTGGGATAGCCGCCCCCTTGCGAGGGGCGGAAGAAAATATCAATCCAAAAATGCGAGAATTTCGTTTTCGATGTTCTCTTTTTCGATCACGGTCGACTGGGTGATCGGTTTGGAGAAGAGCCCCTTGATCATCGCGGGGATCGGGGTGGCGGCCGTTTTGGAAATCGCTTCGAGGGCGTCGATATCGCGCGCGCCCGTCTCGCCGGTGAGGGCGTTGGCGATCGTCGGAGAGAACTTCGTCCATTCGGCGGTCGAATAGACGATCGTTTTGATCGGCTGGGTGGCGCAGCAGTCGTACGCCTTGAAACAGGTCGCCGTATGGGGGTCCATCAGGTACCCGTTATCAAACGCCTCTTTGATATACCCTTTTCCTTCGGCGCCGTTGCAGTAGTCGGCGGCAAACAGCGACTGGAGTTTCATCGTCTCATCATCGCTCAGGGCATAGAAACGCTCGGCTTCCAATCCTTTCATCAGCTCTTTGGTCCGCTCCGCTCCGAACAGATCGAACAAAATCCGCTCGACGTTGCTGGAGATGAGGATGTCCATCGCCGGAGAGGTCGTCGGGATCACCTTTTCGCCGCGCAGGTCGTAGCGCCCCGTGTTGATGAGACGGGTGAGGACGTTGTTTTCGTTGGAGGCAATGATGATCTTCTCGACCGGAAGCCCCATCTTGTAGGCGTAATACCCCCCCAGGGCGTTACCGAAGTTTCCGCTGGGGACATCGAGATAGACCTTTTCGCCCATCGTGATCGCGTTTTGGCGCACCAGCTCGAGGTAGCTGTGGATATGGTAGATAATCTGGAAAATGATCCGCCCGAAGTTGACCGAATTGGCCGCTGAAAGGGAGATATTTTTGGCTTTGAGGGTATCTTTGAACGTCTGTGACCCCAGCAGCCGCTTCAGCGCGCTCTGGGCGTCGTCGAAATCCCCCCTGATCCCGATCACTTTGAGATTCGGGGCATCCTCGGTCACCATCTGCAGCCGCTGGACGTCGGAAGTCCCGCCGTCAGGGTAGAGGCAGGCGACCCGGACGTTGGGACGGTTTTTGAACGTCTCCAGCGCCGCGGGGCCCGTATCCCCACTCGTGGCAGCGAGGATCAGGTACTCTTCGCCCCGTTTTTGCGCGATGGAGCTCAGCACTACGCCGAAAGGCTGGAGTGCCATATCCTTGAACGCACGGGTCGGACCGTGATAGAGTTCGCTGACGTAAAGATCATCGCGCACCCGGACAACGGGAACGGGATTTGAGGGGTTGTCGAATTGGTCATAGAGGTTCAGCGCCTCGTCGATCACTGCCGAATCGATATCGATTGCAAGGGTTTCGAGGAGGTCTTTGGCCAGTTCCTTGTAGGTCGAACCGAGGTGTTTGCTCAAAAAAGCCTCACCCAGTTGAGGAAGCTCGCGTGGCACATACAATCCGCCAAACGAGGCGATAGGGCTTAAAATCGCCTCGGAGAAGGTGATTTCACCGGGGTGATTCCCGTCATTTCCGCGTGTTTCAATAAATTTCATCGGTCCACTTCTGTTGTTTTCGGGAATTATAGCAAAGGGGCTCTCAGGGATGGCTTAGTTTAAGTTCGGGCAACCGCTTTTTTTCCAAAAGTTTGTTTTGGCTAACCTCCGCTACAATTTCACCCACGGATAAATCATAGCAAGGAAGCGGATGCAGTCAATCAGCGTTATCGGCCGGCTACGTCTTTTGCTCGCAGTGCCGATGCTTCTGATCGTAGCGGGTTCTTTGCTGTACGGAATATACCTCTACAAACAGCTGCAGTCCCTCCATCTGCTCAAGGAGCGGGCCTACCAGATACGCCAGATGGCGGTTCTCATCCACGAACTGCAGCTTGAACGCTCTTTAAGTACGATGCTTCTCTCGGGCGGAATGACGGAAGAGCAAAAAACGCTGGCCGAACGGCGTTCCAAAGTCAATCAGGCCCTCCGGCGGATCAAAGAAACGCCCCGAAGCACCGCCACCGCTTTCTCCAGCCCCTGTAAAACCCTCCACGCGCTGGACCAGTACCGATCCGGCATCGACCGAAAAACGATCACCCCGATCGAAGCGTTCGATTACTATACCCGCCTCATCGGCCAGATGCGTTCGGATTACCTCGCCATCGTCCTCACCGTCGGCGACATCTCGCTGCGGAACGACTTTCAGGCCTACACGAACCTGATGGCGATCAAAGAGACCCTCAGCCAGATGGAGTCCCTCCTAAACACCGCTTTTGCCAAAGAGCGGATGGAACACCCCCTCTACGTCCGGCTGATTCTGGCCAAAGGGGAGCACGAAACGGCCGTTTCGAGATTTGAAACGCTCGCATCGTCCTATTTCAAAGAGATGTACCGCACCACCTATCAGGGAAGCGAAATCGAAACCGCCTACCGGATGATCGACCTCGCCATCGACCAGCAGATGAACGGGGTGCGGATGACCCCCGCGGCGTGGGACGATCTCTCCGCCGTCTCCCTGAACAAACTCCGTGCGACCGAAACCTACAGCCTCGCGGTCATCGAGACCAAGCTCAACGAGAGAATCACCGAAGCGACCGAATATCTGGTCATCGTGCTCTTTCTCCTCTCGCTGACGATCGCCCTGATCCTGTGGATGGGATACCGGATCTCCGACAATATCCGCCGTACGATCAAACTCCTCGACGAATACAAAAACGCCGTCGACCGCAGCAGCATCGTCTCCAAAACCGATCGGCAGGGACATATCATCTATGCGAACGAAAAGTTCTGCACCATTTCGGGGTATACCCAAGAAGAGCTGATCGGGCAACCCCACAGCATGGTCCGGCACAAAGACACCCCCCGGCACGTTTTTAAAGAGCTGTGGAACACGATCCATAAAGGGGAACCGTGGCACGGCCTCATCAAAAACCGTAAAAAAGACGGCACCGACTACTGGGTTGATGCGACGATCAACCCGATCCTCGATCACCGGGGGAACATCGAAGAGTTCATCGCCATCCGGACCGATATCACCCCGACGATCCACCTGCACGAAGAGCTCGAACAGACCCAGCAGGAGATGATCTCGCGGATCGGGGAGATCGGGGAGACCCGCAGCCGCGAAACCGGCTACCACGTCCGCCGCGTCGCCGAATATTCGCGCCTGCTCGCCCAAAAATACGGTCTCGACGAAGACGACGTCAACATCCTCGCCAGCGCCAGCCCCATGCACGACATCGGCAAAGTGGGCATTCCCGACCACATCCTCAACAAACCCGGAGCCCTCGATGCGCAGGAGTGGGAGATCATGCGGACCCACTGCCGGATCGGGTACGACCTCTTCCGGGATTCGTCCAAGCCGCTGCTGCGGGCCGCATCGATCATTGCCCACGAACACCATGAAAAATACGACGGTTCAGGCTACCCCAAAGGGCTCAAAGGCAACGCCATCCATATCTTCGGCCGGATCACCGCCCTCGCCGACGTCTTCGATGCCCTCGGAAGCGAACGGTGCTACAAAAAAGCGTGGGAGCTCGACGCCATCCTCGACCTGCTCAAACGGGAAAGGGGGAAACATTTCGATCCCGAACTGATCGACATCTTTTTCGACAACCTCGACGAGTTTCTGGCGATCCGGGAAACCTACACCGAAAAAAACTGTCATCCCGACAACCGGATCGATCAGACCGAAACCACCGTTTCAACCCGCCCCGCCGTCTGAATCAACCCGCCGGATTGAAACCGCAATTTACGGGGCGGAATGGTCACAATACAGTCACAGTGTGTAAAAATCGTATGCTCTGATACAGTAAAATGGAGGAGTTTAAAAGGGGATGGTGCGGTCGAGAGGACTTGAACCTCCACGACATTTCTGCCACTAGAACCTGAATCTAGCGTGTCTACCAATTTCACCACGACCGCGTGTTTTGTGGTTTGTTTAAAGAGACCGAAATTATAGCGAATAAACCTTAAAGTTTTTGCAGATCACAAAGTGATCTGCGTCCCGACGCCGTCGGAGGTGAAAAGTTCCAGCAAAATCGCGTGTTCGATCCGCCCGTCGATGATGTGGGCTTTCTGGACGCCGCCGTCCACCGCTTCGAGGCAGGCATCGACTTTGGGGACCATCCCGCCGCTAATCGTCCCGTCGGCTTTGAGGGCTTCGACCTGTGTTTCGGTGAGAGTCGAGAAGAGCTCTTTGTCCTTGTTAAGGACGCCGGGGGTGTCGGTCATGAAGATCACCTTGCACGCCCCGATCGCCGCGGCGACGGCCGATGCGGCGAGATCGGCGTTGATGTTGTATCCCGGATGTCCCAGCGCCGCGTCGGCCCCGATCGGGGCGATAACGGGGATGAATCCTTCCCGCAGGAGGTTGTGGATGACATCAGCCTTGACGTCGGTGACCCGACCGGTGAGGCCGAACTTTGCCTCGTCTTTGGGTTTGGCCTTGAGGAAATGGGCGTCTTTGCCGCTGATCCCGATCGCTTTGGCGCCGTGGGAGTTGAGCAGCGAGGTGATCTCCTTGTTGATCTCCCCGGAAAGGACCATCTCGACGATCCGCATCACCTCGGGGGTACTGACCCGTTCACCGTCG
Organism: uncultured Sulfuricurvum sp.; assembly: GCA_964491035.1. Taxonomy (GTDB): domain Bacteria; phylum Campylobacterota; class Campylobacteria; order Campylobacterales; family Sulfurimonadaceae; genus Sulfuricurvum. The sequence goes on along the minus strand of CAZBIR010000020.1, from coordinate 8,736 downwards.
ATGAATTCGGTCGGAATTTTGAGATCGCTCAAAAGCTGGCTGATCCGGCTCCCCCCTCCGTGGACGATGACTACCTTGACCCCCACGAGATGAAGCAGGACGATATCCTGGGCGAATTTGGCCTTGAGCGCTTCGGAGCTCTGCGCCGACCCGCCGTATTTGATCACGACGATCTCGTCTCGGAACTCCCGGATGAACGGCATCGCGTCCATCAGGGTTTTGACGGTTTCAATCTTTTTTTGCATTGACGTATTCCTTTACCCGTTCTATCAGTTTCTCATCGACGCTCAGCGAGAGTTCCATCACCGAGAGATTGAGATTGAAAGACGCCATTTTAACGAAGTCTTTCTGAGTAACCAAGAGGCTCGTCGCCCCGGTTTGTTCGATGATCGATTCGAGTTCGCCGGGGGTGAAAAAATGGTGATCCTCGAAATAGATTTTCTCCGCCACCTCGGGGAGGTAGGGGTCAAGCCGCTCGGGGCGGGCGATGGCGGTGACGAGGACCATTTTCCGGGTCGGATTCGCAATGCGCACCGAGCGCGAAAACGCCCTCCCCTCCTCGATCCAGAGCGCTTCCTTGCCGTGCCAGAGCTTTTCACGGTAGGGGCCCGAAGGGAGGCAAAAGGGGTTCGGGGTAGCGACGCGGATGAGGAGGTCGAGTTTGTCGATCGCGTGTTTGCCGTACCCGTCGTCGAGGAAAACGACGTCGCACCCCATCGAGCGCGCCTCGGCAATGGCCCGTTCACGCACCTCGCTGACAATGACGACGGCATGGGGCAGCGAGGTCGCATAGAGCATCGCCTCGTCCCCGCTCATCCGGATATCGCAGAGGATATCCCGGTCTTTGACGACGACCATCCCCCGGCTTCGCCTGCCGTACCCGCGCAGCACGATCGCGGGTTTCGCAAAAGGGCGGGAGAGTTCGATCACCAGCGGCGTTTTGCCGCTCCCCCCGACCACCAGGTTACCGACGCTCACCACCGGAATGCCGTAATACCGCGGAACGCTGCGCCGGTAGCGGAGGTAGGCGGCCAGGCAATACAGGGCGCTCAGGGGGAGCAGGAACCAGGAGAGGATTTTTTGCGGCCACGACGGGGTGTAGAGGTACCTCTCCCCCCACACTGCAAACCGCCGTTTCAAACGCGGGTTGCGGCGACGTCCAGAATCGCTTCGCAGATCTCATCGACCTGCTCGTCGCTGAGCGCGGCGTAATTGGGGATGGAAAGGACCTGCTGGTAGCTGCGCAGGGCTACGGGAAAATCGTTGACCCGCAGCGAATATTTGGCCTTGTAGTAGCTCAGCAGGTGGAGCGGGATGTAATGCAGGCCGCACTCGATCCCCCGTGCAGCGAGTTCTCGGGCGAACGAATCGCGGTTTTTGTCCACCTTGAGGATATAGAGCGAATAGGGGTGTTCCTCCCCCGCGACGGGGAGCTTGATGTGGGGTGCCCCCTCAAGGCGTTCGTTGTAGAGGGCGGCAATCTCGCGCTGGCGTTCGATGATGTCGTCTTGTTTTTCGAGCTGGACGAGGATCGTCGCCGCATCGAGCGGGCTCATCATGTACTGGCTTCCGATATCGGTCACGTCGTAGATATAGCCCAGCGACTCGTCTTCGGTCACCATCGCGTGGTTGCGCAGCAGCCGCGCCCGCTCGATGATCTCCTCATCGTCGCTCACCAGCATCCCGCCGTTGCAGACGTTGCGCCGCAGGTGGGGGCTGAAGTCGAAACAGGTGATATCGGCGCCCGTCGAACCGATCTTTTGGCCGTTATAGGTCGCCCCCAGCGCGTCGGAGGCGTCTTCGACGATTTTGACATCGTACTGTTTGGCGATTTCGTAGAGGCGTTCGAGATCGGCACACTGCCCCCCTACATGCGAAACGATGACCGCTTTGAGCTTTTTGCTCTTGTTTTCGGCCAGGTAGGCTTCGAGTTTGTCCAGGTCGATGTTGAAGGTATCGGGATCGATATCGATGAAAATCGGTTCGGCGTCGAAGTGGCGTACCACCTCGGGGAGCGAAGGGTAGGCATTGATCGAGCAGATCACCTTGTCGCCGCGTTTGAGATCGATGGCGAGCATCGCCAGATGGAGCGCCGCCGTACCGTGCGACGTCGCCAGCGCGTATGCGGCACCTACGTACGCTTCAAACGCCGATTCGAGCTCTTCGATAATCCCCGGCGCTTCGCCGTCGAGCACCTCGTCGATCTTCTCTCTCTCGTCTCCTCCGACTTCGACACGATAAAACGGGATATTCATCTGCATTCCTTTTTATAGGGTTATATCTCTGGGGTAATTGAAATCGATATTGACCGTCCGCGAGGTCAACTTGGCGATCAGCGGCATACGGCGCTTGAACTGGTTTTTATAAATTCTGCTGATGATCATATCGACCAGATCGGGATTTTCTCCACCCGCGATCATCTCATCGCGGGTGTGGCGCTCTTCAACGTAACGTTTCAACACACGGTCCAGCTCCGCGTAGGGGTAGCCGATCTCGGCCTCGTCGCTCTGCCCGGCCCACAGATCGGCGCTGGGGGGTTTGGAGACGATCGAATCGGGAATCCCCAGATGGCGGGCGAGCTCGAAAATCTCGGTTTTATACAAATCGCCGATCGGGTTGAGGGCACTGGCCAGATCACCGTAGAGGGTGCCGTAGCCCAGCATCAGCTCGCTTTTGTTGCTGGTTCCCAGCACCAGCGCCCCCTCGCGGGCCGAGAGGTCAAAGAGGGTCACCATCCGCAGCCGCGCCGAAAGGTTCCCGACGCGCAGCGGGGACATTTCAGGGTGTTCGTAGGCGCGAAGCATCGGCTCGATGCTGTGCGTTTCGCTCCGTAACCCGAACGTCCGGCACAGCTCGTCGGCATCGTCCAGGCTACCCTGCGACGAATAGTGCGAGGGCATTTTGACGCACAGCAGGTCGTCTCCGAACGCGCGGTGGGCCAGTACCGCCACGACGGCCGAATCGATCCCGCCGCTCAGTCCCACGACGACGCGCGAAAGCCCGGTCTTACGAACTTCCTGGTCGAGAAACTGCGTCAGAAAATGCGCGATTTGCGAATATTTGCCCACCTGCAAACCTTACTATAATTTTAATGTTTTGCATTATAACGTATTTGAGGGGAGCATTGTCAACACCCGGTTAACGAAATCCGTTTAAGCTCCCCGTCGGCGAATCCCGCCCGGCGGCGGGCGTCGCAGTTGATATGGATCTTGCGGGGGAAGCTCCGGGGATAGTGGCGTTCGATGATGTCAAAATAGCAATCGCTCTCTCTCCCCTCGCGATGGCAGGCGTACGCGAACCAGCGGTCCCCTTTGCGGACGTGGTCGACCTCCTCTTCGAGGATGACGCGGAGAGCGGCGATGATTTTGGAAATCATCGCCTCTTTTTTGAGGGGTTCGAGTTTGCGGAGGATCTGGGGAGTCGCATCGAGGCCGTTGGCTTCCAGGTAGCGGGGGACCACCGCCATCCGTTCGCTCAGTTCGAGCGTCCGCATGGAGGCTTCGAACAGGGCGTCGTGAACCGGGTATTCCCCGTAGTAGCTCCCCAGCTCCCTCAGCAGTCCTTCGATCATCTCGAAATGGCGCACCTCGTCGTCGGCCACCTCCAGCCAGTCGCGTTCGAACTCCTCTCCGCAGTCGCGGAAACGGTAGAGAGCGTCGAGTGCGAGGTCGATGGCGCTGTATTCGATGTGGGCGATCGCGTGGAGCAGGAGGGTCTGCCCTTTGGGGGTGGCGAGGTTGTTGCGGCGGGGAACCTCTTTGGGATCGGTAATGACGCAGTGGTCCCGGTAGGAGGGGTGTGTGAACGTCCGCACCGGCGAGCCTTTCTTGCGCGTCACGTCGCCGCGACGGTAGGCGTCGTAAAAGTTCCTGAACGCCTCGATCTTCGCGGCGGGGGAAGAGATGCCCAGCAGGGTTTCAAGGGTAGCGTAAAGTTCCATTTTTCCTCTGTTTTTCAGAATCTAAAAACGCTATTGTAACATGCCGTTTTTTTTAGACGAGAGTGTGCTATACTCGTTTTGGACCTCATCCCGAACGAAAGGTATCACCCATGCAACAGTCTCATCAGAGTGAGCTTTTAAAAGAGCTTGAAGACATGACGATGTCACATAAAAAAAATGTGATGCAGATAGCAGCCTTCCAGACCATTACCGATGCGGTGTACGGCATAAACATCGCCAAAATCAAAGAGTTTGCGATGATCAAGGATGCCCAGATTACCAAAGGACTCAGCGAAAATCCCCTGGTGATGGGGGTGGCCGTACTGCGAAACCATCCCGTCCCGCTGGTCAACCTCATCAAATGGCTGGGGGTGCGGGGTGAAGACACCGACAACCTGGATAACTACAACATCCTCGTGATGTGCGAGTTCAACCAAAGCCTCATCGCCTTCCCCGTCAACAAAATCCTCACCATTGCTTCCAAAAGCAGCGAGGAGCTTGAACGGAGCGAGACCACCGATTCAAAGGTGACCTACGTAACCCGTATCCAGATCAACAAGGCCCGCAGCCGCAGACGGCGCAACCGCCACAAAAAGCAGTTCCGCCAGTACCAGAGCGAAGTATCCGACGTCAAAATCGCCGAAGAGGAGGAGAACAGCGAACTGATCTGCTTCGTCCTCGACGTCGAAAAGATGCTGGATGAGATTTTCCCCGAAATCAAAACGAAAAAACTCGCCGAGCTTCAGACGCTCCACGTCCATTCGATCCATTCCAACCAGCTACTCGCCATCATCGAAGACAGCCCCGTCGCCCGGAAAGTGCTCGAAAAAACGTTTGAACAGGCGGGAATCAATACCCTCTATTTCGGCAACGGGCTGGAGTTCAAGGCATGGTACGTCAAAAACGCCGAACAGGCGGCCAAAAACCTCGGGTGCGTCATCACCGATATCGAGATGCCGATGATGGACGGCTACAAGGTCGTCGAATTCATCCGCGAAAAGAACCCGACCCTGCCGATCATCGTCAACACCTCGATGAGTAACGTCGGCGTTATCAAAAAACTTGAGGACATGGGGGTCAACGAATTCATCCCGAAAACCGAACCTGCGAAAATCTATCAGGCCGTACAGACCTTTATGGAGCAGAAAAATGGCTAACTACAATCCGCACGACAAAAAAACGGGCTACACCGAACGCAAACTCAACACGAGCGATCTCATCGTCTCCAAAACCGACAAAAAAGGGACGATCCTCTACGCCAACCCGACGATGGCGGAGATCACGGGGATGTCGCAGCGCGAGCTGATCGGACAGCCGCACAACATCGTCCGCCACCCCGACATGCCCCGCGCGATTTTCAAACTCATGTGGAGCGAGATCGAAGCGGGACGCTCCTTCTACGGCTACGTCAAAAATCTCGCCCGCGACGGTTCGTTTTACTGGACCTTTGCCTTCGTCACCCCCGATTACGACACCAAGGGAAACGTGATCGGCTACCACAGCGAACGGCGCGCCCCCAACCCCGCAGCGGTGAGCACGATCGTCCCGATCTACCAGCGGCTCAAGGAAAAAGAGCTCGCCCTGGGGATCGATCAGGCCCTGAAATGGTGGGAAGAGAGCGTGCTGAACGGTAAACCGTACCCGCATTACATTCACGATTTGCAAAACACACTTTAAAAAGGATACGCCATGTTTGAAGGGTTCACAGAAGAGCACAAAGAGTTAATCACCAAAATCCAGAAAATGGCCGAGGATATCAACAACGGCTTTCTGGAAACACGGATCACCGATTTCGATGAAAGCGACTCCCTCGCCCCGGTCGCGCGGGCGATGAACAGCGTCTGCGACCAGCTGGAATCGTTTATGAAAAACAGCCGGAAAGTGATGACGGAGGTGGCCGGAGGCAATTCCCACACCAAACTCTATACCGAAGGGCTCAAGGGGAATTTCGAACTCACCGCCACCGCGATCGACAACGTCATCGGCAGCATTATCGAGGGGATCAAGGGGAAACAGAGTTTCGACATCAAAGATTCGATCGAGCATATGAATGACGGCTGGCTCAAAAGCAACCTCTCCTATATCCAGTCACGGGTACTGGAGAATACCGACCTCCTCAAAAAGGTCGTCGAAAACGCCAGCTTCACCGCGCGCGAATCCAACGCGATGACGCAGCACATCTCCGAAGTGGACGGGGTAATGCGCAACCTGAACCGCTCGATGGAGGACACCGTCACCGAGATCCAGAAACTCTCCGAAAACGCCCAGGAGATCAGCGAAACGATGTCGATGATCAAAGAGATCGCCGAACGGACCAACCTGCTCGCCCTCAACGCCGCGATCGAGGCGGCCCGCGCCGGGGAGTACGGCAAAGGGTTCGCCGTCGTCGCCGACGAAGTGCGCAAGCTGGCCGAATCGACGCAGGATTCGGCCGAAGACATCACCGAGGTGATCGCGCAGCTCAACACGAGCGTCGAATCGATCAAACAAAAAGCGCTCCAGTCGCAAACCTACACGGGCGAGTCCAAAACGAAAACCGACGCGCTGCAGGTGACGACCAAAGAGCTGGACAAAAAAGCGTTCGAAACGAGCGAGGTCGTCGAACACGCCTCGGAAAAACTGTTCGTTTCGCTGGTGCAGATCGATCACGTCCTCTTCAAAGTCGACGCCTACAACAAAATCCTCGGCGCCATCGGCAACGAGATGAAACTCTCCACCCATACCGAGTGCCGCCTCGGGAAATGGTATTCCACCTACGGCAAAGAGCATTTCGGCACCGTCGAGGGGTTCAGGGAGGTCGAATCGCCCCACGCGACCGTCCACGCCAAAGCGCAGCAGATCCTCGAGCACGTCCACAAGACCGGAGAGCTCGACAAATCGTTTATCCTCCAGCACGTCCACGACATCGAAAAGGCGACCGAAAAACTCTTTGCCGACCTCGAAATGCTGATCGACAAAAAATTCAAAAAATAACCCCTCACCCCTCTAAGGAGGGGCGGCTTCATCCGTTGTGTGCTAGAATTCGGCTAAAAAAAAAGAGCCGCTATCCATGGAAATCCTCAGACGCCCGATGGGCGATTACCAAACCAACTGCTATATTGTCAGGACCGACGGCAAGGAGATCATCATCGATCCGGGCGAAAACGCGACGGAGTGGGTGCTGGCCAACGTCGCCAACCCCGTCGCGATCCTCAACACCCACGGCCATTTCGACCATGTCTGGAGCAACAACGAGCTCCAGGAGAAGCTGGGAATCCCCCTCTATGCCCCCAAAGGGGATGCGATGATGCTGCAGAAAAGCTCGTGGTTCGCGGGGCTCCCCCCCTCCGTCCCCGACGTCGAGGTGGAAGGGGATCAGACCTTCGATATCGCAGGGATCGAAGTGAAGTTTCACCACTTCCCCGGACACAGCCCGGGGTGTTCGATGATCGAAATCGGCGATGCGATCTTCAGCGGCGATTTCTTGTTTGAGGGTTCCATCGGACGGTGGGATTTCCCCTATTCGGACGCGGAGGCGATGCGTTCCAGCCTGCGCAAATTCGCGGCGTGGACAATCGACAAACCCCTCTACCCCGGCCACGGCGGCCCTACGGGAGTGCGGGCCGAGCAGCGCAACGTCGATTACTGGCTGGGCGTGATCTAGGCTCAGGAGCCTTTTTCGACGTTTTTCATCAGATCCAGCCGCAGCACGTGCCGTTCGGTAATGACCGTTTTGAATTCCCCTTCGAAGACCTTGATCTCATGGACGGTCCCGACGACCGTGACGTTGCGCTTGCGCCCCTCTTTTTGGTGCTCGGTCGCTTCGAATACGACGATATCGCCCGAGCGGACGGGGGCGAGGAAGAGGCAGCTGCTTGAGGCGAGGACGACGTTGGGTTCGTTGACCGCCGCCATCGCCGCGTAATCGGCCGCGCTGAAAATGAATCCCCCGTGTACCAGCCCCAGATCATCGGCGCGCATCACGTCGCTCGTCTCCAGCGATACCTTCGCATACCCTTTTTCCAGGAAAACGATCCGCCCGCTGAACGTCGGGTTGATTTTCTCGTGCGTGTTGAGCGCCGACTGCGGATTGGTGACCGTCTGGGTCAACTCCGATTTTTGTGTTTCCGATAATTCCGTTGCCAAACTTACCCCTTCTTGATCCGGACGTATCCCCGCTTGGGCGCGGGGTACCCCTCGACTGTTTTGCTACTATCGGCCGGATCGAGAAAATCTTCAAGGCTCTGTGACTCGATCCAGTCGGTTTTGCGCTGCTCATCCGACGTGGTTACCACCGATCCGAGCACCTCGAAGCTTTTGAAGCCGGCGCGGAGGCACCAGTTTTCAAGGGCGGAGAGGGTCGGGACAAAATAGACGTTGGTGATTTTCGAATAGCTCCCGCTCGGACAGAGGGCGACGGGATCGTCGCCGTCGATGATGAAGGTATCGAGATAAATCTCTCCCCCCTCCGAGAGCCCCTGGGCGAGCGCTTTGAGCATCGCGACGGGATCGCTGCGGTGGTAAAGGACCCCCAGACAGAAAATGACGTCGAATTTTTCCTCGTAAAACGGCAGGTGCTCCACCCCCAGCAATTCGTAGACGATTCCCGTTTTCGCGAAGCGCTCGATCAGGTCAAACTGCGTCTTGAACAGCGCCGAGGGGTCGAACCCGACGATTTTGGCGGGAGCGTCCTCGAGGAAGCGGAACATGTAATAGCCGTTGTTGCACCCGATATCGGCGACTTTCTTGCCCCGCAGGTCGAAATGGGGGCGGAGGAAATTGTATTTGAGATCCGAGCGCCATTCGGTATCGATAAA
>CAZBIR010000019.1:0-26158 GCA_964491035.1 uncultured Sulfuricurvum sp. | reverse complement strand
TCTTCTTTAAATTAAATTCCCACCATCATCAAATTTGCGAACTAAAATCATAGCGCCAATTCAAATTTAAAGTGCAACAGGAAAGAAATTAAAAGATAACGGATTGACAGGTGGAGGGTCAGCTGCAGTAGAATAAGGTACCAATCCGCCAAGATAGGGAACTTTATGAAATACAGACAGCTGACTTACGAGCAACGATATCAGATCGAGGCTTTAAAAAAAAAAGAGCCGGCATACCAAAATCAAATTTAATCGATTTCTTTAAGTTTAAAGAGATGCCAACACCAATTTTCAGCGTTTCAGGTGGGGGATTTTAGCGCGTCGTTTGACATTGATCCGCCATACGTGTCGACCGAGAGCTACTATCAGCATACCGGAGGGTTCGGCGAAGCGGAACACCGGCAACTGTCCGAGCTGCTTCACGGTATCAAAGGTAAGTTTCTCTTGAGCTACAACGACTGCGATCTAGTGCGGGAACTCTATGCTGACATGAACGTCCGATCGAGCAAGCCAATCGATTACACCCTTCGAGGAGCACATCAGAAGAAAGAGGTTCGGGAGGTGTTTATTTCGAATTACTGAAGGCTAAAAAGTTAAACACTTTTCGCGTATTTTTTGGGGAATTTTCGCGTATTTTTTGCGTATTTACATTTTAAAATCGGTTGTACAGTTAAACAGTTCTTATCTTGGGGAGTTTTTAGAGAATCAAAAGTGGTACCAGTGGGCGGACTCGAACCGCCACGACATCGCTGCCAACGGATTTTGAATCCGTCGTGTCTACCATTTCACCACACTGGCATGAGGTTTGTGAAGAGGTGGAATTATAGGTTTGATTAGCTTAAATATTCGTAAAATCCATAGATTCGCGGGGGCTAATCAATTCGTCGATATTACCGATATAATAAAGAGTGGAACTTTTCTTGCTCTGTTGCCAAAGCGCACGCGAAAGGATTTGAATATGAGAGTTACATCGTCGGCTTATTACAACAACATTTATGGCGAGAACAATAAGATCAACCGGCAGCTTTTTGATGTCAACAAACAGATCTCGTCAGGGTTGAAAATCCAGTACGCCCATGACGATCCTTCCGTATTTGTCGATACCCTGCGCCTTGACGATGAAATCACCACGCTGACGCAGGTCAAGAACAGCGCCGAAAGCGCCTATAAGTTCTCGACGCAAACCGATACGACGATCGGCGAAATGGTCAAAACGCTCGAATCGATGAAAGTCAAGCTCATCAACGCCGCCAGCGATGTTCATTCCGAAACCAGTCTCCAGGCGATCGCCAAAGAGATGCAGGGGCTCAAGAGTCACCTGATGACCCTCGCCAATACCTCGATTGCGGGACAATACCTCTTTTCGGGAACCGCCACCACCCAAAAACCGATCGATGCCAACGGCGTCTATCAGGGAAACGACAAAGACATCGAAGCCTTTCTCGGATCGGGGATCAAACAAAAATACAACGTAACCGGTACCGATCTTTTCATGGGACAGGCAAGCAGCGTTCAGCGCGTCGTCACGACCAACATACGCCAAACGAGCATGACCGAGATGTATCCGGATGTTATGAAAGACGCCGGGATAGCCCGCAGCAGCGCAAAAGAGAGCTTCATCACCGCACAGAGCTCCATCCGCGATCTGATGGGGGATACCGATGCCGACGCGACCAACGATCCCCTGCGAAAGGCCTATTTCTACATCCAGGGGACACGCACCAACGGCGAAACCTTCAAACAGAAAGTGAGCCTGGGGATGGATGACAAAGTCGATGATCTGCTCCGGGAGATCAGCGATGCCTTCGTCCCCAATCAGGTCGAGGTAACGCTCAATTCCTACGGGCAGATTCAGATCACCGACAAAAACAAGGGGTCGAGCAATCTGGACTTTCACATGGCCGGAGCGGTCGATTTCGGGATCGACGGCATCGATAGCGCCGATACGACCGACCTGATGAGCCTGCAAAGCGGTACGGCCGATTTTGCCGACGTCATTTCCGGGAGCAACACCCTCTACGTCAAAGAGTTCATCAAAAGCAACCTCACCTCCAGCGACCCCGCCGCATCGATCGAGGGGCTGGTTTACGATCAGCTGAACTTTACGCGTCAGGGTGCCAGCCTCACCTCCAACATCTCCCAGATCATCAACGCCAATAACGAATACGCGACCGCGTCGACCAGACTCGCCGACGTGTCGGGGATGGAAAACGTAGACGGCCGGGTGATGGCGCTCAAGGGGAAAAATATCAACGGGGGGGCGTATGACGTCAGCATCCGGCTGGGAACCCCTTCGACGTTTACCAACAATCTCACCGGCGACACCTACAATATTTACGGTACCGCCTTTGATGATTCGCTCGGCGTCGTAAGCGGGGTCAAGGAAGCGAACGAGGGGATCCCCTCCAACGCCAATGAGATCACCTATCAGCAGCTGATGGACGTCGTCAACATGGTCGTGACCGATTCGTTCCCGGCGGTTCCCCTTCCGGGCAACGATCCGGTCGATTATGACGCCGCGATAGATGCCGCCAGCTACAAAGGGAAGGTCTCTCTCAGCCAGGACGGCAAGCTGATGTTTGAGGATCTGTATCAAACCGTCACCAAAGCCGACATCGCGCTGTACGATACGACGACCAACAGTTTTTTCCCTCCCCTGATTACCGGCAATGCGCTGAGTTTTCAGGCCAACAATGCATTAACGGTCAGCGATCCGAAGAAAAACTTTTTTGCCGAAATCGATACGGTCATTAAATCGGTAGAAGCGGGGAAAACCTACCCCGACGGCGCAGATGCGGATGATCCCCGCAATATCGGCATCCAAAACGCCATCCAGATGATCGATAATCTCACCGAACATGTCGGGCGCATCCAGACCGAAGCCGGCTCCTATTCGCAGGTGCTCCAAAATTCGGTAGATCGTTCCCAGATGCTCATCATCAGCACCAAGACCCTCCAATCCGAGGTCATTGATACCGACATCGCCGAAGCGACGCTTCGGATGCAGCAGCTGAGCCTCAATTATCAGGCGATGCTTTCGAGTATTTCACGCGTTTCGCAACTCTCACTCGTTAATTATCTCTAACATTCTGCAATAAAAAGAGGGGAGCTTCCCCTTTTTTTGCTATAATCAACTCTATTTTTTGAGCCCTATTTCAAGGATTTACCATTTTACGCGATATCGTTTTCATTGCCGGGTTCGGCATCCTCTTCTACCTGGGACTCGCGACCATCATCGGCAGCGCTTCGATCATCGGAGCCTATGGCGCCTCGTTTGCCGCAGCCAATATCCATGTGTTCGGATACGTCGCCTATACCTACCTCCTGCTGTTGATGGTTCCCCTCTTTTACTGGTACAAATACGACGGCGAGCTTCAGCGCCGGCTGGAGATGGCGGGTATTTTCGCGTTATTGTTTTTCGCGCTCGTATTTTTTCAGGCGCTCGTCGTCGAAGGGAGTTTCCGCGGTGCCTTCGGCGGTACGATCGTCGATTTCCTGGGGGTCTACATCGGTACCTTCGGGCTGTGGGTTTTGTGGCTTATGATGGTTGCCGTTTCGGTCATCATCGTCCTCGAACAGAGCCTCGCGGAACTGGCCAAACCGATCCGGGGATACATGGAAAAACCGCTCGTCTCGCCAAAAAACGCCCCGGCCGCAGCCCCGGCATCCTCCCCTGAGCCGTTTTCTTCTCCCGCCGAACCCGAAACGTTCAATCCCCTTCCCCGAAAACACCTCCCGGTCGAAGCAATCAGCGAAGAAACCTTTTCCCCGCCCTCGCCGCATGAGCCCGAAGCGATCGAACCCGAGCCCCTTGCGGTCTCCCTTCCTCCCCGTGAGGTGACACCGGCCGAGCCCGTTGAGGAGGCCCCTGCTCCGAAAGAATCGACGATCCTCTCGATGGCCAAAAAAGTCAAAGAGGCCAAGCAGCAGGCAATCGTCGTCGATGAGCTCGAAGAGAATAAAATGCTGCTCGAACAGATCGACCGTGGTAAAACCGAAAAACCCAAAAATTTCAAACTTCCCCCGATCGACATTTTCCAGAATCCGCCGAAAAAACAAAACGGCATCGACGAAGCCGAACTCGACGACAAGATCAAGGACCTGATCGAGAAGCTCAAGCACTTCAACATCGACGGCGACGTTGTCCGCACCTACGCGGGCCCGGTCGTCTCGACGTTCGAGTTCAAACCCGCCGCCAACATCAAAGTCTCCAAAATTCTCGGCCTTCAGGATGACCTGGCGATGGCGCTGCGGGCCCAGACGATCCGGATACAGGCGCCGATCCCCGGCAAAGACGTCGTCGGGATCGAGATTCCCAACAAAACGGTCGAAACGATCTACCTGCGCGAAATGCTGGAGAGCAAACTTTTCCAGGAAGCCGCGTCCCCTCTGACGCTGATCCTCGGCAAAGACATTGTCGGCAAGCCATTCATCACCGACCTTAAAAAACTCCCCCACCTCCTCATCGCGGGGACGACGGGAAGCGGTAAAAGCGTCGGAATCAACTCGATGATTCTCAGCCTGCTGTACAAAAACTCCCCCGACCAGCTCAAACTCGTAATGATCGATCCGAAAATGCTCGAATTTTCGATCTACAACGATATCCCCCATCTCCTCACCCCCGTCATCACCAAGCCCAAAGAGGCGATTACGGCTCTGAACAATATGGTCTACGAGATGGAACGCCGCTACAAGCTGATGAGCGAAACGCGGACCAAAAACATCGAAAACTTCAACGAAAAGGCCAGAACCGAAGGGCGCGAACAGCTCCCCTACATCGTCGTCATCATCGACGAGCTCGCCGATCTGATGATGACCAGCGGCAAGGACGTCGAATACTCCATCGCCCGTCTCGCCCAGATGGCCCGCGCCAGCGGCATCCATCTCATTGTCGCGACCCAGCGCCCCAGCGTCGACGTCGTCACGGGGCTCATCAAAGCCAACCTCCCCTCGCGGATCAGCTACAAGGTGGGGCAGAAAATCGACAGCAAGATTATCCTCGACGGCATGGGGGCCGAATCGCTGCTCGGGCGCGGGGATATGCTCTTCACCCCTCCGGGGATGAGCGGCCTGGTCCGCCTCCACGCCCCCTGGAGCACCGAAACCGAAATCGAAAAAGTGGTCGATTTCCTCAAAGCCCAGCGCGAACCTGACTACGACCGGCGTTTCCTCCGCGACAATGACGACGCTGCCGGCAGCGGGGGCGGCGGCAGCGGGGAGGATGAGGAACTCGACGAGCTCTACGAAGAGGCCAAAAACATCGTCCTCTCGGAGCAGAAAACCTCGATCAGCTACCTCCAGCGCCGGTTGCAGATCGGGTATAACCGCTCCGCCCGGCTGATCGAACAGCTCGAAAACAACGGCATCCTCTCCGCCCCCAACGCCAAAGGGAACCGCGACATCGTCGCCGAGGACCCGTTCTAAGCCGCTTCTCGCCGACGCGGCCCCTTCCCGGCTACTAATTCTTTCCGATATGTAACTTTTTTACCTACTCTTTTTTACATTTTCTTTCGGCGCAGTTGTTTCCAAAAAACGTTATGTTACAAAAATACGCATATACCCCTTGGATTTTTCAAAATTATGGGTATATTTGTAACATATAGAAAAATACGATTTTTTTTCCTGTTATAATGACTCAAAATTAACTGACACAGGAGTCACCATGGCTTTTATGGACGAATACAAAGCGCACGTTGCGGAGCGTGCCGCACAGGGAATCCCGCCCCTTCCTCTTACCAAAGAGCAGGTCAGCGATCTGATCGAACTGATCAAAGCCGAAAAAAGCAAAAATGCCGAGTTGGTCGACATGCTGGCCAACCGTGTCAATCCCGGTGTTGACGACGGTGCCCATGTGAAGGCGGCATTCCTCCACCAGATCGTTCAGGGCCAGGAGAAAGCGTTCCTCGCCGATTCCGGCGATATCGACAGCAACGATCACAAAATCGTAGCGATTCAGATCCTCGGTAAAATGGTCGGAGGGTACAACGTCAAACCCCTTATCGACGCCCTCTCGATCGACGCGCTGGCCCAGGAAGCGGCCAACCAGCTCAAACACACCCTTCTTGTGTACGATGCGTTCAACGATGTCGTCGAGCTTTCCAAAACCAACAGCTACGCCAAAGAAGTGCTCCAGTCATGGGCCGATGCCGAGTGGTTCACCAGCAAAAAGCCGTTGGCCGAAAAATTCAGCGTCGTCGTCTTCAAATTCCCGGGCGAAACCAATACCGATGACCTCTCACCGGCAAGCGCGGCGTTTACCCGCTCCGACATCCCTCTCCACGCGACGACGATGCTCTCGGCCAAAATGCCCGAAGGGATCGCGAAAATCGCCGAGCTAAAAGAAAAAGGGATGCAGATCGCCTACGTCGGTGATGTCGTCGGTACCGGTTCCAGCCGTAAATCGGCGGCCAACTCGGTCCAGTGGCACATGGGTGACGATATCCCCGGTATCCCGAACAAACGGACCGGGGGCGTCGTCATCGGAAGCATTATCGCCCCGATTTTCTTCGCAACCTGTGAAGACTCCGGTGCATTACCGATCGAAGCGGACGTCAGCCAAATGGAAACAGGCGACGTGCTCGACATCGATACCAAAGCGGGAACGATCACGAAAAACGGAACGCAGATCGCAACGTTCAGCCTCCGCCCCAATACGATCGAAGACGAAGTACGTGCCGGCGGCCGTATCCCCCTCATCATCGGGCGCGGCCTGACCGCCAAAGCCCGCGCGGCTCTCGGAATGGCTCCGGCGACGATCTTCGCCCAGCCGATCCAGCCGGCCGATACGGGTAAAGGATACACCCTGGCCCAGAAAATGGTCGGTAAAGCGTGTGGTATGGAAGGGGTACGCCCCGGTATGTACTGCGAACCGATGACGAGCACCGTAGGTAGCCAGGACACAACCGGACCAATGACGCGTGATGAGATCAAAGAGCTCTCGGCTCTGGGCTTCTCGGCCGACTTCGTACTGCAGTCGTTCTGCCACACGGCGGCGTATCCGAAACCTTCCGACGTAAAACTGCACGCGACGCTCCCGGCGTTCATCTCTACCCGCAGCGGTGTTGCCCTCCGCCCGGGAGATGGGGTCATCCACAGCTGGCTGAACCGTATGGTTCTCCCCGACACGGTCGGAACGGGCGGCGACAGCCACACCCGTTTCCCGATCGGAATCAGCTTCCCGGCGGGTTCGGGTCTGGTTGCGTTTGCGGCCGTAACCGGTTCCATGCCGCTTGAGATGCCAGAATCGGTATTGGTACGTTTTAAAGGGGAAATGCAGCCGGGTATCACCTTGCGTGACCTCGTCAACGCGATCCCCTACTACGCGATCAAGCAGGGGCTCCTGACCGTCGAGAAAAAAGGGAAGAAAAACATTTTCAACGGGCGCGTACTGGAGATCGAAGGTCTGCCGAACATGAAAGTCGAGCAGGCGTTCGAGCTCTCCGATGCATCGGCGGAACGTTCGGCGGCGGCATGTACGGTTCGCCTCAACAAAGAGCCGGTCATCGAGTACCTCAAATCCAACATCACCCTGATCGAGGCGATGGTTGCCGACGGTTACGAAGACGCCCGCACACTGCAGCGCCGTGCCGATAAAATGAAAGAGTGGCTTGCCAATCCGACCCTGATGGAGCCGGATGCCGACGCCGAATACGCGGCGATCATCGAAATCGACCTGAACGAGGTCAAAGAACCGATCCTGGCCTGCCCAAATGACCCGGATAACGTCAAACTCCTCTCCGAAGTAGCGGGTGACACGATCCACGAAGTCTTCCTCGGAAGCTGTATGACCAACATCGGACACTACCGCGCGGCGGGTGAAGTGATGCGCGGCGAGAGCAAAATCGCCGTTGAAAAATTCTGGATCGTACCGCCGACGCGCATGGACGAGCAGCAGCTCATCAACGAAGGGTACTACGACGTTTACAAAGCCGTTGCTGCGACGACGGAAGTTCCGGGATGTTCGCTCTGTATGGGAAATCAGGCTTCCAGCCGCGAAGGTTCAACCGTATTCTCGACCTCTACCCGTAACTTCGACAACCGTCTGGGGAAAGGGACGCAGGTATACCTGGGTTCAGCCGAACTGGCCGCAGTGTGTGCCGCCCTCGGACGGATCCCGACGGTTGCGGAATACATGAGCATCGTTCCCGAAAAACTTGCCGGAAAAGCCGACGACGTGTACAAATATCTCAATTTCAACGAGATCAACAACTACCACCTCGAAGCGCGTAACGTCGCTGAAGAGAAATACGGCGTCACGATCAAAGCCGTTTAATCCTCCTGCCTCCCGTCCCCTTCTTGGGAGGGGGAACCCTGTGCTATAATGGCGTATCTCCACCCAAAGCAAACCGATGTCCCTATTTACGTCTCTCCCCCTGTCCATTCCCCTGCAGCGATCCCTGGCACATCTGGGATTCACCACCATGACCCCCATCCAGCGCGACGCCCTCCCAGCGATTCTGGAGACCAAAAACGTCATCGCCCAGGCCGATACCGGAAGCGGAAAAACCCTCGCATTTTCCCTGGGGGTGCTGGAGAAGATCGATCCCCGGCGTTTTACCGTCCAGTCGGTGATCCTCTGCCCTACCCGCGAGCTCGCCGAACAGGTGGCCAAAGTCACCCGTTCCCTCGCGTCGGGAATCGGCAACGTCAAGGTCCTGACCCTCTGCGGAGGGGTCCCGATGAGGGGGCAGATCCACTCTCTCAAACACGGTGCCCATATCGTCGTCGCCACCCCCGGACGGATACTCAAACTGCTGCAGATCAACGCGCTGGAACTTGCCGACGTCAAAACGGTGGTTCTGGACGAAGCCGATCACATGATCGACATGGGGTTCATCGAGGATATCAGCGCAATCTTGGGGTATGCGCCCAAAACGACGCAGTACCTCCTGTTTTCCGCGACGTATCCTGAGACGATCCGCACGCTGACCGCTTCTATCATGAACGATCCGGTCTTTATCCGTTCGGCCGCCGACGTGCAAAAACCCCGGATCGAAGAGATCGTCTACCGATGCGAAGACAAAATTTCCGCCATCCCCCGCCTCCTTGCCCACCACGCCCTGAGCAGCGTCATGATTTTCTGCAACACGAAAATCGAAACGGACAGGGTCGGTACGGCCCTGAATGCGCTGGGAATCCATACCCTGGTGCTGCACGGCGACATGGAACAGTTCGAGCGCAACGAAACGATCATCCAGTTCCGCAACGGCAGCGTATCGGCGCTGGTCGCCACCGACGTAGCCGGAAGGGGGATCGATATCGACGGCCTCGATGCGATCATCAACTACGACGTCCCGACCCAGCAGGAGCGGTACCTCCATCGCATCGGCCGGACCGGGCGGGCCGGGAAAAGCGGCCTGGCACTCACCCTCGCCGAAGATCAAAGCCTCTTGACAGCGATCGATCTGGAGCGCGAACTTGTACCGCTCCCGCCCCTCTTTGCAGAACCTGCAAACGTTACCCGGATGCAAACACTCTGCATCGATGCAGGACGCAAGGAAAAGCTGCGGGCCGGGGACATCGTCGGGGCACTGATCCACGAATGCGGCCTCACCAAAGAGGAGATCGGCAAGATCGACCAGCTCGACCACCTGAGCTACGTGGCCATTCCCCGTCCCAAGGGGAAACGTATTTTTGAAAATCTTAAAAATCGCCCGATAAAAGGGAGAATTTTCAGGTTATGGCTGTTAGACTAACAAAAACGGTTTATGATATTTTTTTATAAATGCGAGGACTCCGATGGCGAATCAGGAACTGACATTCAAAGACGATGAATTCATCGTCTCCAAAACCGATCTCAAAGGCAAAATCACGTACGGCAATGCCCTCTTCATTGCGATGTCGGGCTATTCGGAAGAAGAGCTCATCGGCAAGCCGCACAACATCCTGCGACACGACGAAATGCCCAAGGTCGTCTTCAAACTTCTCTGGAGCCGCATCCAGGCGGGGAAAGAGATTTTTGCCTACGTCAAGAACAAAACCAAAAACGGCGATTACTACTGGGTTTTTGCCCACGTCACCCCCTCATTCGATGCGAGCCGCCAGATCAGTAATTTCCATTCGGTGCGCCGCAAGCCGACCCAAAAAGCGCTCGACGTCATCAAGCCGCTTTACGCTACCCTGCTGCAAAAAGAGCGCAGCGGCGGTATGGCGGCTTCCGAAGCCGCATTGAACCAACTACTCAAAGACAAAGGGGTTTCGTATGACGAATTTATCCTCACTCTCTAAAATCCAGTATGCCAATATCGCATCGATCGCCCTCTTCGTCATCGCGCTCGTCCTGGAAATGATCTTTTACGGCTGGAGCTGGATCCGCCTTCTGAACTTTTTCAACTTCGCCCTGGCGTGGTTCGTATTCATCAATATCCGTAAAACCCAGGAGACCATCAGCGAAGTCGCCGCCGTCATCAAGGGGGCGGAAAAAGGGATGCTTGAAAACCGGATCACCCACATCCGCGATTACGGGGAGCTCAACGACCTGTGCTGGAACACCAACAATATGCTCGACCAGACCGAAGTGTTCATTCGCGAGATCCGTGCGAGCGTCGAAGCGGCCAGCCGCGACGAGTTTCATCGCCGCGTCCTGACCGAGGGGCTGCACGGGGAATTCCGCGAAGCCAGCAGTTTTGTTAACAAAGCGATCGACGGGATGCACAGCAACTATCTGCACGTCCAGAAATCGGTCCTCAACAGCGCGCTGGGCAAAATCGGCTCCGGCGTCGGCGGCGGGCTCGAAGTGATCCAGAAAGACCTCCAGAATACGATTATCCGCCTCCATAAAATCACCGAAATCAGCCAGACGACTTCCACCAATTCGTCCCATACGGTAAACGAACTCGAAGAGATCGTCGCCAAACTCAGCCGCCTGATCGAGCTGGTGCAGGTCTCCGCCGACGCCATCCATTCGCTCAACGAAAAAACGAGCGAAATCAGCTCGGTGGTCAACCTGATCAAAGACATCGCCGACCAGACAAACCTCCTCGCCCTCAATGCGGCGATCGAAGCGGCACGGGCGGGAGAACACGGACGCGGATTTGCGGTCGTTGCCGACGAAGTGCGCAAACTTGCCGAACGAACCCAGAAAGCGACCGGAGAGATCGCCATCGCCGTCCAGACGCTCCAGCAGGAGACGACCGAGATCCATACCAATTCCGAAGACATGAACGCGATCGCCAACGCCTCGAGCGAATCGATCGAATCGTTCCGCCAGACCCTCTACGTTTTCAACAAAGACGCCCAAAGCACCGCCGTACAGGCCACGGCGATCGAAAACACAACGTTCATTACGCTGGCCAAAATCGACCATATCATCTTTAAATCAAACGCCTACAAAGCGATCGTCAACGGCCAGTCGGATGAAACCTTTGCCGATCACCACAACTGCCGCCTCGGTAAATGGTATGACGGAGGGACGGGACATGACCGCTTCGCCCACCTCTCCAGTTTCAAACCGATGGCACAGCCGCATGAAACGGTCCACGTCAACGTCCATGCCAACCTCGCCTTTATCCAGGGAACAGACCGCACGATCGAGCACCAGGACGAAATTCTCAGCAATTTCAAAACGATGGAAGAAGCGAGCTATACGCTCTTTGGACTGATGGACAACCTGATCCGGGAGTCCGAGGATGATCTGATGCGCAAAGCGAACCAGGGCTAAACGCCCTTCAGGCGTTTTTCCCTTTGTTTTTAAAATACCCTTCGAGTATCTGTTTTCCCAGTTCCACGCCGGGCTGGTCGTACGTGTTGATCTCCAGCAGCGCACCGCTGACCGAAGTGAGCAGTTCGTAATAGAGGATCATCTCCCCGACCGAATGCTCGTCGATTTTCTTCCACTCGATTTCATCCACACTCACTTCGCTGTCAATGACGCTTTTCATTGTCGCCATGCACTGTGCGTTAATCAGTTCGTTGAACGAGTGACCGTTGACGAAATCGCTTTTTTCGAGGTAGTGGAGGGACAGATCGGGGATCATCAGCGACTCTTCCGATTCGGCGATGTGCATGAACGTCACCGTTTTGTTGAGAGGACCCTGAACGATCAGCTGCAAAAAGGAGTGCTGATCGACCGAGCCGATCAGGGCGATCGGGGTCAGCCCCACCCGCTCCCCGCGGCGATTCCGTTTGCCCAGTGATTCGCCCCAGATCTGCACCATCCATTTGCCGAACTCTTCAAAGGTATCGGAGTAGGCGAACAAGACGTTCACGGGGAACCGTTCGGCATGGGTGACGTAATAGGCCGCTTTCTGGAGCAGATGATCCTCTTTACGATCCCAGAAGCGCTCCAGAAACGACTGTGCCCCCTTCAGAAGGCTCAGCATATCGAATCCGGCCAGTGTCAGGGGAACGACTCCCACCGCACTCAGCACTGAAAAACGCCCCCCGACGTTTGCGGGAATGACGAAACGGCGCAGCGCATTTTCATCGGCGAATTTCGAAAGGATCGATCCTTCGTCGCTGATCACCATGATCTGGCGGGAGGCTTTCACCTCCAGATCGAACGCGACAATGACCCGTTTGAAGATCGAAAGGGTCTCTACCGTCCCCCCCGATTTGGAGATCACGATGAACAGGGTCCGGGGGCGGTCGATGTGCGAAACGACCTGATTGACGCTGATGGGATCGGAGTTTTCCAGGTAGACGATTTTTTTGGCATTGGGGGTGCCGGGGCGCAGAAGGCGTTCGATCGCCTTGATCCCCAGCGACGATCCGCCGATCCCGATCACGGCGATCGTGTTGTATTTCCGGTCGATCTCCTCGCGGAGACTCTGTACCTCCGCAACGAGCGGCTGCGAATCGTGGGGGAGGTTATAATAACCCACTTCACCGCTTTTGGCTTCAAACCGGACCGCTTCGTACCCTTTTTCAACCGTGAACGGGTCGAGATGGCGGGTTTCGAAGTGGTTGATAAAGCGAAGCATCAGTGTGTACCGATAAGAACCGTCATGTCGACGAGGCGACTGCTGTACCCCCACTCGTTATCATACCAGGCCAGCACCTTGACGGTGTTGCCGTCCACGACACTCGTCATGTCGGGTACATAGGTCGAGCTGTAGCTGCTTCCGATGAAATCCGAAGAGACCCGCTTGTCGTTATCGACTTCGATCAACCCTTTGAAAGCGCCTGCCGCCGCCGCGTTGAAAGCCGCGTGAATCTCTTCTTTGGTCACCTCTTTTTTGAGGTTGACGGTCAGATCGACCACCGAAACGTCCGGCGTGGGGACGCGCATCGCGTAGCCGTTGAGTTTGCCCTGCAGGTGCGGCATTACTTTTCCGATCGCTTTGGCCGCTCCCGTCGAGGTAGGGATCATGTTCATGGCCGCCGCGCGCGCACGACGCGGATCTTTGGAGTGTTTGACGTCGAGGATGTTCTGGTCGTTCGTATAGGAGTGGATCGTCGTCATCAGGCCGTTTTCAATCCCGAACGCGTCGTCGAGCACTTTACAGATCGGCCCGAGACAGTTGGTCGTACAACTCGCGTTCGAGATGATCTCTTCCCCTTGGTAGCGGTCGGAATTGACCCCGAAAACGTACGTCGGGCTGTCATCCTTAGCGGGTGCGGACATGATCACTTTTTTTACGCCGTTTTTAAGGTGCTTGCGGCAGCTCTCCAGATCGAGGAATTTGCCGGTGCATTCGATGACCACTTCGGCCCCCGCGCCCCCGAAATCGACATTGTCGATGTTGCGGTCGCTGAACATCCGGACGTTTTTGCCCCCGATGGAGATCGTGTTTTCATCCACCACCCTGGCATCGATCCCGCGGTGAACGCTGTCGAATTTCAGAAGGTATTCGAGCATTTCGGGTTTTGCGGTCGTGTTCAGCGCCACCAATTCGATGTCGCTACGCTGCGCGATGATTTTTGCTACGATGATCCCGATTCTTCCCGTTCCGTTGATCGCTACTTTGAGTGCCATGGTGACTCCTGATTATAATTGATTTGATGATGATTTATTGTAACCTAAAAAGGTAAAAAAAAGTGTAATCCGGCGGAGATATTTCCCGCCGCAAGGGGGAAAAAGAGGGGGTAAGGGGCTATTATTTCCCGTAAAGGAGGGTATTGATTTTTCCGTAGATGTCGAGGATTTCGTCTTTTTTCTCGAAAAAGCTGTTTTTGTTCGCGATCAGGTGGGTCGAAGACTCCATGATCGTCTCGACAACCTCCAGGCCGTTTTGCTTCATCGTACTCCCCGTTTCCACGACGTCGACGATCATGTCGGCCAGCCCGACGAGCGGGGCCAGCTCGATCGAACCGTAGAGTTTGATGATGTCGGCGGCCACCGCCCGTTCGGCGAAGTAGCGCTTCGTGATGTTGACCATCTTCGTCGCAACTTTGATCTCGCTTTTGGTAAAATCGGGTTTTTCCCCCGCGCGCATCCCGATCGCGATGCGGCATTTCCCTTTTTGCAGGTCCAGCAGGCGGATGACGTCGAGCCCCTGTTCTTCGAGCGTGTCGAGACCGACGACGCCGATATCGGCCGCCTGATGGTAGACGTACGTCGCGACGTCCTGGTTGCGCACCAGCAGGAATTTGAAATTCTCGGTCTGAAGGATCAGTTTCCGGTCGTCAAATCTGAACTCGCTGCCGAAAATCGATTCGAAAATCTCCAGCGTTTCGTCGGCGATCCGTCCCTTTGGGAGTGCGACACTTAGCATACTCTACCTTTTTCGATTAACTTTTGCATCCCCCTGAAAACCAGCTCCTGATCCACGGTCGCATCCGGGAAAAAGACTCTCAGCCGCTCCGCGTCACCGCCGCACAGGTACAGCGGCTTTCCGAGGCTGCCGATCCGTTCAACCAGTGGAGCGAGGAATCCCGCCGTGACGGCGTCGGGGGTATTTTTCGCCATTTTAGCCAAATCAACCTCAAAGTTCCATGACACGTCCAGCGCGGGGGAGAGCCGGGCGTACGCCTCGGCCGCCGCACGCAGCCCCAGGGAGATGAAGCCTCCCCGGTATTCGCCCTCTTCCATCACGTCGACGGTAATCGCGCTCCCCGCATCAACGATGGTTCCCCCCTCTACCGCTTCGCACACCATCACCCGGTCTATCCCCATGGTCGGGTAGTATTTGTCCCAATCGACCAACAGCCTTACGTCGTGCCAGCCGGGGAGGTTTCGCAACCGCTCGTTCATCGAGGCATTGACGCTGACGTAATAGACGTCATCGCGGAGCGAGGCGGGGTCAAAATCAGCGACGCGAAACTTGGTACGTTTGCCCTCACTCAACAAATCAACGGAGGTGTTACCGATGTCGCATAAAATCATACCCGCATTATAGCTTAAGTACCGAATTCACCCGTGCTATACTGTCGCCTTTGTGGAGGCTCAGGCGGACCACCGAATCTTCGAGGGCATTGAGTTCATGCATGACGTTCCCCTCCAGCGCGATTACGTCGCCCGCTTCGAGCAACACCCTCTCTTCCCCTACCCCGAAATCGATCCGTCCTTCAACGACCATCACCGTGATCGGGAAAGGGGCCTTATGCGCCTTCATCGTCTGAGTCGCACGAAAAACGATCCGGATCTCCTTGGTGAAATCGTTGCTGATGAGGGGAGTGATAACGGGCTGGGAATCGCCGTAAACGATGTCGGCTAAAAATGATGCGCGGTGCATGTTCATCCTTTTTTGATTACGATCATAACCTGAATCCGGCACGCTTGTCTTGACCGATGTCAAGAGTGTGCCATCGGATGGTATCGCATCACCGTCTGCTGAAGGTTCTGTTTCTGGACGTGGGTATAAATCTGCGTCGTGAGCAGCGAGGCGTGCCCCAGCAGTTCCTGCACGACACGCAGATCCGCGCCGCCCAGGATCAGGGAAGTCGCGTAGGAGTGGCGCAGGGCATGGGGGGAGGTATTGAGATATTTTTGGGTAATCTTGAACGCCGAGACACGGCTGAGGGGTTCGCCCCGGTAGTTGAGCCACAGCAGCGGCTTAGTGAAAGGAGAGGCATGGCGGTAGGCCCGCAGCGCCCTCATCGCCTCCTGCGCGATCGGGACATAGCGCTCTTTTTCCCCTTTCCCGTGACGGATCCGCAGCCACTCCCCTTCGATATCCCCTTCCTGTACGGCGAGACATTCGCTGATACGCGTTCCCGTCGCGTACAGGAAAAGGATCAGCGCGTAATCGCGCAATCCCAGCCAGTCACTGCGATCGATGAGCCCAAGAGCGGCCTGTATCGTCTCGTAGGTGAGATATTTCGGGAGATTTTTGGGAATTTTGGAGAGGGGGAATTTCGTGGATGCGGAGACAAAACGGCTGCGGTGGCAAAAATCGAGGAATGAATTGAACGCCGAAAGCTTACGGTTGAGGGTCCGCTTGTTCTCAAGCGACCCCAGAAGCGAAAAAATATCGGCTGAATCGATAAGGACGAGGGGTTTGGCGGCGGCTTCCTCGATCAGTTCGAGATCGCGGCCGTATGCTTCAACCGTCCGGGGGCTGAGCGCCTTGACTACGGTAATGTATTCAATGAACGCTTCAAGCTCGCCCGACATTACTGGATGTTGATGTAGCGGTCGTCAAAATAGAAACGGCCGTCCCCGACAAAAATTTTGTTGCCGCTGCGAAGATCGACGTCGTAGACATCGTACGCGAGGAGGTTTTTCGTCAGGGCGATCATGTACCCCTCTTTTTCGAGGACGTAAACGCGATCGTTCTGGACGCTGATACCGACGAAATGGGCAAACGGAAATTTCTTTTTGGCACGGAACTGCAATGTGGGAGAGAGGGCGATCACCTCTCCCTGCTTCGTCGTGATCCATATCCCCTCGGAGGTGTAGGCAATATTGCGGATATCGTATTTTTCCCGCGCTTCCTGCTGGGAGAGGGCGAGGAGTCCGAAACCGGTCGACGCGACGAGGTTGTTGTCGATGACGTTCAGGTACGTGATGTTGTTGAAATACTCCTCGGAACTGACGACGACGGAGCGAAGTACCTGTTTGTTCTGGGAGTTGACGATCACGATTTTCCCGTCCAGCGTCAGGAACAGCACCAGCTCTTTGAGAAAATAGGGGTTGGCGATCCGGGCGTCCACGGCCACCGAAGCGTTGGAGCTCTCTTTGAAAAGGAGTTTTTTCGTTTCCAGTGAATAAAGGGCCATTTCATTATTGGAAAAGAGGATCGCGACGATATCATCCTGAACGCTGGCGGCGGCAATTCCCCGTTTGAAATCAAACGTCACCGGTGTCCCGTTCCCCTCTTCGGGGAAAAGCACCGTGTTTTTATCGGAGGTTTCGGCGATAATCCATCCTCCGCTGACGTTGATCAGGCGATGGTCGGCGGGAAGTTTGAGTGTTTTTTCTCCCCCCTTGGCGAGAATTTTTCCGTTTTCGAGCAACGCGGCCGAGGAGGACACCTGCGCGATGGAGCTGCTCAGATGGCCGGCATTGCGCCATTCTCCCTTCACGTTTTCGGGTTTGAATACCTCTTTGTGCGAGCACCCGCTAAACAGGACGGCCATGCCGACCACCGAAACAGCAATCAGGGAAAACTTCATTATTGTACTCCGTAGTGAGACAGGGACTGTCCGAGTTGATAGAGGGGAGATTCTTCCCCGATCTGGGAAATTTTCTGGCGGGCAAGTGCGGTATCCCCTTTTTCGAGGGCTACAACCGCCAGTTCGAGGAGCGCGAGCTCTTTGTAGAGGGCTCCCTGGCGCTTGGTATAAGCGTCCAGTTCAGCCGCATCCCCTTTGATAACCGCCGCTTCGTACGAAGCGATGTCGGCGACTCCGAACGCTTCGGAATTTTTCAGCGATGCGAGCGCCGCCGCATCGTTTTGGGCAACGGCACGACTCAATTTCCAGACATCGTACAACTTGGGATTGTCATTTTTCAGCGTCTCCTGAGCCTGCGCGTCGGAAGGGTTTTTCAGCAGCACGTTCAACGCCGCGTTGGAACTTTCGATTTTGGCACCGGTGTAGGACTGATAGGCAATCGCGCCCCCCACCGCCAGCAGCAACGAAACCACCCCCGCCATCAGCGGTTTTTGGTACCGTTTGACAAACCGCTCGGTTCTGATCGCGTTTTCTAAAAATTTCTCTTCGGAATTGAGCTCCTCCCTGAGGGCTTCCATATTCTCTTTCAGACTCAAACTAACTCCTGATTTTTGCCTTCGATTAAAGGCAATCATAGCTTAGCCAATGTTAAAGTTTCGTAAACCTATTTTTTAGGTACAATTATTTTCATAAATTTATCACGGATCAGGTGACCATGCAAATCGACGAAACTCTCCTACAGCGTTTGGAAAAACTCTCTTATCTTCAAATCCCCCGG
Source organism: uncultured Sulfuricurvum sp. (assembly GCA_964491035.1). Taxonomy (GTDB): domain Bacteria; phylum Campylobacterota; class Campylobacteria; order Campylobacterales; family Sulfurimonadaceae; genus Sulfuricurvum. Next base: position 7,884 of record CAZBIR010000019.1, on the reverse strand, counting down.
GAGCATCGCGACGAAATGATCGCGCAGCTCAGCGAAATCGTTTCGTTTGTCGATAATCTTTCCGAGCTGAACACCGAAGGGGTTGACGCCACGTTTGCGATGTCCAATGGCGCGACGCGTCTTCGCGAAGATACGGCTACGGTCGAGCGGGCCGTCAATGATGATATTCTTGCGCACGCTCCCCACGCGCAGGAACATTTTTTCATCGTTCCCAAAATTATCGAGTAGAATATGCTCCGCGTATACGGCATCAAAAACTGCGACAGCGTCAAAAAAGCGCTCCGTTTCCTGGACGCTCACGGTTTGCCCTACACGTTTCACGATTTTAAAACGGCTCCCGTCGGAGAGGATAAAATCCGCGAGTGGGCGGCGAAAAGCGATCTCTCGCTGCTGCTGAATACCAAAGGGACAACCTATCGCACCCTGGGTCTCAAATCGCTCTGCCTGGACGATTCGGCCAAAATCACGTGGATGGCTGATGCCAATCTGCTGATCAAGCGCCCGATCATCGAATACGAAAACCGCCTTATCGTCGGTTTCGATCCATCCCATTACGAAGGAATTTTTCTCAGATGAACGAAAACACCGTTGCGCTGGACATCCACAAACTGCTCAAAAGCGTTGTCGCCTACAAGGCGTCCGACCTCCACCTCGTCAGCCGTTCCGAACCGCAGATCCGTATCGACGGCCGCCTGGTCGCCCTCAACCTTCCCGTACTCGACGGACGCGCTATCGAAGAGATGGCCTACTCCCTCCTGACCGAAAAACAGAAAAAGGCGTTCGAAGAACACAACGAACTGGACTTTTCGATCATCATCCCCGATGTCGGCCGTTTCCGGGCCAACTACTACAAGACGATGGACGACATCGCCTGCGCGTTTCGTATCATTCCCGTAGCGATCCCCTCGCTCGATGATCTGAACGCGAAAAAAATCTTCAAAGAGATCATCAAGCGGGAAAAAGGGCTCATCCTCGTCACCGGACCTACCGGGAGCGGGAAATCGACAACGCTGGCGGCGATGCTCAACGAAATCAACATGACCGAAGCGCGCCACATCATTACCGTCGAAGACCCGGTCGAGTTCGTCCATACGAACAAAAAATCGCTCTTCTCCCACCGTAACATCGGGACCGACACCGGCAGCTTCGCCGCAGCGCTCAAATACGCGATGCGTCAGGACCCCGACGTCATCCTGATCGGGGAGATGCGGGACAAGGAGACGATCACCGCGGCCCTCACCGCGGCGGAAACGGGTCACCTCGTTTTCGGAACGCTCCACACCAACTCCGCCCCCCAGACGATCAACCGTATCATCGACGTTTTCGCCGGGGATGAACAGCCCCAGGTGCGCGCCCAGCTCTCCACCTCGCTCGTCGCCGTTATCTCCCAGGCGCTGCTCCCCAAAATCGGGGGAGGACGGATCGCCGCGCAGGAGGTGATGATTACCAACCCGGCTATCGCAAACCTGATCCGCGAAGACAAGGTCCACCAGCTCTACTCGCAGATGCAGCTCAACCAGCAGGGGACCAACATGACGACCCAGACACAGGAGATCGTCGAATTCCTCCGCAAAAAACTGGTCAGCCGCGAAACCGCACTGCAGTTCTCCAACAAACCCGACGAACTGTTGCGCATCATCGATTCGATCTGAGTCCTCCCCTGCGGGGGTTTCTTAAATTTTTTTTCAAATCTTGCGCCGTATCGTTCTCTTTATCCGCTTTCTCCCCTTTTTTACCCTATAATTTCGAATTATGAAACATCACACCCTTTTAAAACACCATCATCTCAAAGCCACGCCGCAACGGATAGCCATTATCGATCTGATGGAACGACGGGGGCACATCAGCATCGATGATCTCTATCAGGCGGTACGGGAGAAGTTTGCCTCCATCTCCCTCGCGACGCTCTACAAAAACATCCACAGCATGATGGAAGCGAGCCTCATCCGTGAGGTGAAGGTTCCCGGGTATAAAACCCGTTACGAAATCGAGAAAGCCGCCCACGCCCACGTTCTGTGCCGGGAATGCGGCGAGCTAAAAGACATTGCCCTCAATCCCCTCGCCCTGATCGAGGCCCAGCGGGTCGATATCGGAGGATACCGGGCGGACGACGCCGCCCTGTTGATTTCGGGAATCTGCCCGAACTGCCGGGAAAAGTAACTACTGGGGGATGAAGAACCGCCCGAAGGGCGGGAAGCATTCTTTAGCGGTGCGCTTCTTTGAGCGTATCGGCGATGAGAAACGCCAGTTCGAGCGACTGATCCGCGTTGAGACGGGGATCGCAGTGGGTATGGTAACGGCTTTTGAGATTGTCGGAGGTGATCTCGAACGATCCACCCAGACATTCGGTAACGTCTTTCCCCGTCATTTCGAGGTGCACTCCCCCCGCGTAGGTCCCTTCGGATTTGTGGACCTGGAAAAACTGTTTCATCTCCTGAAGGACTGCATCCACCGGGCGGGTTTTGTAACCGTTGCTCGTAATCGTGTTGCCATGCATCGGATCGCAGCTCCAGAGCACTTTTTTCCCTTCCCGCTCTATCGCACGGATCAGCTTGGGCATCCCCTCGGCCACTTTATCAGCCCCCATACGGACGATGACGTTCAGCCGTCCCGCTTCGTTCGCGGGGTTGAGAATGTCGCACAGCCGGATCAGGTCGTCCGGATCCATCGACGGTCCCGCTTTGAGACCGATCGGGTTCTGGATTCCGCGCATGAATTCGACGTGGGCGCCGTCGAGCTGGCGGGTACGGTCCCCGATCCACAGCATGTGTGAGGAAACATCGTACCATTCTCCCGTCAGTGAATCCTGACGCGTAAACGCCTCCTCGTAGTTCAGCAGCAGTGCTTCGTGCGACGTATAGAAATCGGTTTCGCGCAGGGTACGGTAGTTTTCAGAGATGATACCGCACGCCGCCATGAAACGGAGTGAATCGTCGATCTGGCGGGCCAGTTCGTCGTATTTTCTCGTCATCTCGTTCTGTCCGACGAAACCGAGATTCCACGCATGGACCTGGTGCAAATCGGCCAGTCCTCCCGACGCGAAGGCCCGCAGCAGGTTCAGCGTAGCCGCCGACTGATTATAAGCCTGTACCATCCGGTGAGGATCGGGGACCCGCGCTTCGGCACTGAAATCGACGCCGTTGATAATGTCGCCGCGGTAACTCGGAAGCGTTACGCCATCCACCGTCTCGGTATCGGAAGAACGGGGTTTGGCAAACTGTCCGCCCAGACGGCCGACTTTGACCACGGGAACCCCACCGGCAAACGTCATGACGACCGCCATCTGCATCATCACCTTGAAGGTGTCGCGGATATTCGTCGCGTGGAATTCCGAAAAACTCTCGGCGCAATCGCCCCCCTGCAGCAAAAACGCTTTCCCCTCGCATACGTCGGCCAGGCTCTTTTTCAACATACGTGCTTCGCCGGCAAAAACGAGGGGAGGATAGTTGCGCAGTACCGCTTCGACCTCTTCAAGTGCGGCGACGTCGGGATAGACCGGCTGCTGCTTGATCGGTTTTGTTCTCCAGCTGGAACGGGTCCATGTACTCATCATTTTGCTCCTCTAATCCTGCATTTCTGCACCGTATATTAATTGTTGTGCAATTTTATCGGTTTATCCTAAAAAGGGACTGATTGAAGGAATCAAATCTTAGATTTATGTTAGTAGAGTATAATGGCACCCATTAATAGAGGCTCTTTTTTGCTTTGCCGGAGCTCCTGTTTACAGTTAACATCAACGCACAGGTTTGCAACAAAAATTTCAAAGGTCAGAAGTGGAAAACAGCCTATTCAATCCTTTTCTCCTCCATTTTTGCAAAGAGCTCTCCGTCCGGCTCGAGTCCCTGAGCAGCCATCAGAAAACGCTCGATACCGCCGGTTTCGTCGAACTCGTAGAATCGGCCACCCACGAAGTGCTCGAATCGTACACCTCGGGCGAATTCGACCTGCAGCAATATCGGGGAAACGCCTGTTTTCAGGAGTACAAGGACCTCGCGCTCCAGAGCATCACCTCCTACAGCGAAACCAACCAGAAAATCGAGCAAATCACCGAAAGGCACGAATCCCTGTTGCAGGAGAGCGCCTCGGAAGAGATCATCGATTTCGGGCGGATCGCCGAAAAGTTCAACGACATCCAGACCCATCTCAGCGACGAGGTCTCCCGCGCAAACCAGACGATCACCAATCTCATGCAGCAGGTCAAAACCCTCGAAATGAAAACGACCCTCGATCCCCTGACGAAGGCATACAACCGCTACGCCCTCCAGGAGCATCTCAACGCGATTCTCGCGCGGGAGAGCCTGTCGTTTGACATCTTCGCCCTGATGGTCGACGTCGACGACTTCAAAAAAATCAACGACCGATATGGCCATATCGCGGGAGACAAAGTCCTGATTTTCATCTCCAAGCTCCTCAAAAAAGCGCTCCGGGACGGAGACCGCGTCTACCGCTTCGGCGGGGAAGAATTCATTATTCTCCTCAACCGCACCAATCAGGAAGGGGCCGTGCTCGTCGGCGAGCGGCTCCTTGCGCTGTGCCGCCACAACAAGCCCCTCTTCCAGAATCAGCAGATAGCCGTGACCCTGAGCATCGGGCTCACCCGGCTCGTCCCCGGCGATTCGATCGATTCGATCATCGAGCGTTCCGATACCGCGTTGTACCGGGCCAAAAACAACGGCAAAGACCGCCTGGAAATGGAGCTGTAATGGATTTGAACTATTTTGACGTCGCGGTGGCCTCTATCGTCCTGCTGTTAGGGTTGAAGGGGCTTTTGAACGGTTTTTCCAAAGAGGTCTTCGGACTGGTCGGGATCGTCGGCGGCGTTTTCGTCGCGTCCCATCTGGGGGGACTGATCGGGAAATTTCTCAGCGATACGATTTTCCATTTCGAAAGCACGACGGCGATCAACCTCACGGGGTTCGTTTTTTCCCTCGGTATTTTCTGGCTCCTGATGGTTGCGCTGGGGAGCGGGTTTAAAAAGCTCAGTACCCTCAGCGGTCTGGGCGCGCTGGATCAGGCGCTGGGATTCGTTGTCGGCAGCAGCAAATTTTTCTTTATCATTTCGATCATCGTCTATGCCCTGTTCAGCGTTACCGCGATCCGGGAAAATTTCGGCGAAAAAATGGAACAGAGTCTCTTTTTCGAGCCGATGATGGCGACCGGGGATTTCATCCTCCATATCGAAACCGAAAAAGTGACGTCGTTCATGAACGACGAAAACGAATCCGAAACGAATGCCACCGAACCTTCCCCGACCCAAGAGACAAAGGAGAAATAACCGATGAGTTCCTTCACCGATTTTACCGAACGTACGGTTGAATACAACAAGCTTTTAAGCGATTTCAAACAGCTGCTAAAAGAGAACGGTCTCAAATTCACGATCCAGCGCGAAGTGATTCTGGAGACCCTGTACAATTCCGACGAGCACCTCACCCCCGAAGCGCTCCACCACCTGATCCAGGAGAAACATCCCGACCTCAATACGGGGATCGCGACGGTCTACCGGACCCTCTCGCTGCTGGAAGACTCGGACATGGTCACCTCCCTCTCGTTCGGGGCGCAGGGGAAAAAATACGAGCTGGGGGCCAAAGATCACCACGACCACCTGATCTGTACCCAGTGCGGAGCGATCACCGAATTCGTGGACGAAGAGATCGAAGAGCGGCAGAAGAAAATCGCCGATGCTCTGGGGTTCAGGATGCAGGAACACTCCATGCAGATTTACGGCATCTGCCAACCGTGCCAGACCAAAGCGGCCGCTAACAACTAAAGAAAGGAAATCCATTGGCATTCGACAACCAATACGTACAGCAGCGGATCGAAAAAGCCCAGGCCCTCAGAGAGCTGGGGATCGATCCGTACGCGAACGAATCCGATCGGAACACGACGATCGACAAATATCACTACGTCAACTCCGACCTTTTTCAAAAAGAGGAAAAACGTGACGTTCACCGCCGCTACACCATCGCGGGGCGGATCAAGCTGTTCCGCCTGATGGGGAAAGCGAGCTTTTTGAAAATCGAAGACGAAAGCGGAATGCTGCAGGTCTACGTCGCCCGCGACAACCTTCCTGAAGGGTTTTACAACGACGTCTTTAAAAAACTCGTCGAGGTGGGCGACATTATCGAAGTAAGCGGCTATCCGTTCGTCACGCAGCAAGGAGAGCTCTCCCTCCACGCCGACGCTCTCAAGGTCCTCACCAAGGCGATCTCGCCGCTCCCGGAAAAATTCCACGGGATTGTGGACAAGGAGATGCGTTACCGCCAGCGCTACCTCGACCTGATCATGAACGCCGAAGTGCGCAAAACGTTCCACATCCGTTCCAAAGTGATCAGCCTCACCCGCCGTTTCTTCGAAGACAAAGGGTTCCTCGAAGTCGAAACGCCGATGATGCACCCCATCGCCGGGGGTGCCAACGCCAAGCCGTTCGTGACTCACCACAACGCCCTGGGGGTAGACCGCTATCTGCGGATCGCCCCGGAGCTTTATCTCAAACGGCTCATCGTCGGGGGATTCGAAGCGGTGTTCGAGATCAACCGCAACTTCCGCAACGAGGGGATGGACGCGACCCACAACCCCGAATTCACCTCGATCGAGTTTTACTGGGCCTATAAGACCTACAAGGATCTGATCGTCCTGACCAAAGAGTATTTCGAATACCTCTTCGATCACCTGAACCTCCCCAAACAGCTCCCCTACGGCGAGCATATGGTCGATTTCGACCGCTTTAGCGAAATCGAGCTGGTCAAGAGTCTCAGCGTCATCGGCGGCGTTCCTGAAGAGATCGTCAACGACAAAGAGGCGATTCTCGCTTTCCTGAAATCGAAAAATCTCGAAGCCAACGCGGCGATGAACCTGGGGCAGCTTCAGGGTGAACTCTTCGACGAATTCGTCGAAGCCAAACTGATCAACCCGACCTTCATCACCCACTACCCCGTCGAAATCTCGCCGCTGGCACGCCGCAACGACGAGCGTCCCGAACTGACCGACCGTTTCGAGCTCTTCATCGCGGGGCGCGAAATCGCCAACGCGTTCAGTGAGCTCAACGACCCGATCGACCAGCTGGAGCGTTTTGAATCGCAGATGGCGGCCAAAGATTCGGGCGACGATGAAGCGCACGAAATGGACGAAGATTTCGTCACGGCCCTCAGCTACGGTATGGCTCCTACCGCCGGACAGGGGATCGGGATCGACCGCCTCGTCATGATGCTGACCAACCAGCACTCGATCCGGGACGTATTGCTGTTCCCGGCAATGAAACCTTTGCACCACAATCAAAACCAACACGGAGAAGAAGAATGAGTTTCCTCAAAGAATTCGACAACGAAATCTACACCCTTTGTGAGCAAGAGCTCGAGCGCCAGAGCGATCACCTGGAGATGATCGCATCGGAAAACTTCACCCTTCCGGCCGTCATGGAAGCGATGGGTTCAGTGTTTACGAACAAATACGCCGAAGGCTACCCCGCCAAACGGTACTACGGCGGGTGCGAATATGCCGACGGCGTCGAGCAGCTCGCGATCGACCGCGCCTGCGAACTCTTCGGATGTAAATTCGCCAACGTTCAGCCCCATTCGGGTTCATCGGCCAACGGTGCGGTTTACGCGGCACTCCTTCAGGCGGGCGACAAGCTGCTGGGGATGGATCTCAGCCACGGCGGTCACCTCACCCACGGCTCCAAAGTAAGTTTCTCGGGTAAAAACTACCACAGTTTCTCGTACGGCGTCGAGCTTGACGGTCGTATCAACTATGAGCGCGTCATGGATATCGCCAAAATCGTTCAGCCCAAAATCATCGTGTGCGGCGCTTCGGCCTATGCCCGCGAAATCGACTTCAAAAAATTCCGTGAAATCGCCGATGCGGTCGGAGCGATTCTGTTCGCCGATA
>CAZBIR010000018.1:0-26185 GCA_964491035.1 uncultured Sulfuricurvum sp. | reverse complement strand
CCGAAGGTCGTCAGTTCAAATCTGGCCTCCGCAACCAAATCATCCAAAACACCACCAAAACCTTCCTGAGTCTTCTCGAAACCACAGTTACGTTTAACCCAAATTTTGCCATAATGCGCCTATGAAAATATTAGTTATTGACCGTCCCGGATTCCATCTGCAAACCTGGAAAACCCTGATAGAAAGCGGACTGGAGGAAGCCGAAGTCGAAACCCTCTCGACGCTGGGGGAGCTCTATCTGCAATTTCAAAAAGAGACCTACGACGTCGTCGTGATCGATCCCACCGTCGAAAACGGCCAGGAATTTATCGACTTTATCCTCCTCAGCGATCCCCAGCAGCAGATCCTGGTCGTCAGCGATTCGGACCACTGCGTCATCCAGCGCTGCCCCGACTGCGTCGCCAACCATCAGATCCGCCGCCTGAACAACCCTACCCCGATCAAGAACATCCTCCGTATGCTGGGCGGCTTTACCTTCTACGGGTGCGACCACTACAGCGAAACCTCGTACCAGGGGTAATTTCATTCCCCTCTTCCCCGCGGGACTTGGTTCCGTAACTTTTTTCGTGTACAATGCCCCTCGTTACACCGATCGGCTTGCTGCCGGTCCAAAGGAGTGCCGTGGTACGGGTTGTCATCATCGGGGGAGGCTTCAGCGGTCTCTATGCCCTTCGCGAGCTGGCCAAAAACCGCCGGATCGAAATCCTTCTGATCGACAAGCACCCCTACCATTGTCTCCAGCCCCAGATCTACGACCTCATCGCCAACGTCTCGACGGTCGCCGATATGACGGTCGATCTCTTCAACCTCTGCCGCGGGATTGATCATCCAAACCTGACGTTTCGCTACCTGCGGGTTACCGGGATCGATTTCGATGCCCGGAGAATCGCCACGGAGGAGGGAGAGAGCGTCACGTACGACTACCTGATCCTCGCAACGGGATCGCGGACGGCGTTTCCCCTCTCGATCGAGGGGATCGCCAAAACCAACGACATCAAAAAACTCCACAAAGCCCTCTATTTCCGCCAGAGTTTCGAAACGGAGATCCTCAACAAAATCATCCGGGAGGGGCGAAGCTGCGAACCGACCGAAATCATTATCATCGGGGCCGGTCTCAGCGGCGTTGAAATCGCCGCCGAAATGGCCCACTACGCCCGGAAATTCTTCCGTCGCGGGCGGTTTGCGTGCTCAAACCTGAAAATCACCCTCGTCAGCGGCTCATCGACGATCCTTCCCGGACTCCGGGAAAAGGTCGTCCTCTACGCGCAGCAGCGTCTGAGGGCGCTTGGGGTCGATATCATCACCCGCACCCATATGCAGCGGGCCGACGATACGTTCGTCTACCTCGACAACGGCAACAGGATCCGCTATTCGTTCATCATCTACGCCGGTGGGGTCGAAGCGGCCAACCTGACCGGCAATCTGCCCCTCGAAAAAAACAAAAAAGGGCAGATCCTCGTCAACGGCCACCTCCAGCCCGAGGGATATGACAACGTTTTCATCTGCGGCGATACCGCCCTGATCCGCTTCGCAGACGGTACCAGCGCCGTCCCCAACGTCACGACGGCCAAAATCAGCGGACGGGGCGCAGCCCGCAATCTCCTCGCCCTCCTCGAACAACGCCCCCTGGAGACGGTCAATCCCGAACAAAGCGGCATCCTGATCGCGCTGGGAGGGTATTACGCCGTCGGGGATCTCTACGACAAAATCGCGATCCGGGGGTTCTTCGCCTATCTCGTCAAACAGATCGTGTTTTTCCGCTACCGCTTTCCCCTCCTGCGTTATCTCAAGGCGGGATACGCCAAACGCCCGCCGCATACCGACGCCTGAACAGTTTTTTACACATTGTCTTAATTTTTGCTACAATGTTCGGACCTTAACCAAAAGAGGGGATCATGGAATACTATCTCGCCATTCTCCTGGTACTCCCGTTTTTCGCCGCAGCAGCCGCTTTTCTGGCACGGACTCTCGCCCCGGCGATCACGGTGGTGAGCGCGGCCGCTTTGATGGTCGCTTCGGTATTCGCCTACCTTTCCACTCCCCTCACGTTTACCTATTCCGCCCCTTTTCTCAATCACGGGTTCATCGCACTGGATTGGATACTGCTCCTCTATTTCGCTTACGTCGGGATTAAAAGCGAAAGCCGGAAAATCCTGTTGCTCAGCATGCTGCAAATGGGAATGCTGGGGGTAGTAGAGAGTTTTGCCGTCCACGGCGGAGCCGACATCGTGATCGATCGTCTCTCGCTGTTCATGTTCTTGCTGATCAATATCGTCGGCTCGCTCATCCTCATCTATGCGGTCCGTTATCTGCGCGACGAGACCGATGATCCCGGACGCCGGGGGCTCTTCCTCGCCATCCTGATCGCGTTTGTGGGGGTCATGAACCTCCTTGTCTCCACCGATAACCTAGAATGGCTCTTCTTGTTTTTCGAGCTGACGACGCTGGCGAGTTTCTGGCTCATTGGCTTTCGCCAGAACGACGAATCGCGCCGCAACGCCCTGACCGCACTGTGGATGAACCAGATCGGAGGGGTGGCGCTGCTGGGAGCCGTACTGGTGGCCAAAGGGCTGCTGGGGAGCGTCTACCTCAGCGAGATTCTCTCCTGGGGAGGAGCCTACCTCATGCTCTTCGCGGCGCTGTTTGCGTTCGCCGCCCTCGTCAAAGGGGCGCAGATGCCGTTTTCGGGCTGGCTGCTGGGGGCGATGGTCGCACCGACCCCCGTCAGCGCGATTCTCCACTCCTCGACGATGGTAAAAATCGCCCCCTACTTTATTCTCAAAATCTCCCCGGTCCTGGCCGGAACGGTACTGGGGACCCTCCTCGCCCTCATCGGGGCCCTCTCGTTTCTCGTTTCGGCGGCGCTGGCGCTGCGCGAAGACAATTTCAAAAAGATCCTCGCCTATTCGACGATCTCGCTGCTGGGGCTGATGATCCTCACCGCCGCCCTCGCGACGCCGCTGAGCATCCTCGCATGTACCCTGCTGATCGCGTTTCACGGCATCTCCAAGGCACTCCTGTTCCTGTGCGCCGGGATTCTCGAAAAACGCTACCACACCAAAAGCATCGAATCGGTGCGGGGGCTCATCAATCAGGCTCCCGTTCTCACCTCCCTCGTCATCCTGGGCTTTTTCAGCGTCGCCCTCCCGCCGTTTGGGGTTTTCTTCGCCAAATGGATCGTGTACGAAGGGAGCGGCGGATTTTCAGGGATGATCAGCGTGGTGTTGCTGATGTTTATCGCCGTGGGGAGTGTCGCTCTGACCCTCCTCTATTTCAAAACGATCGGCCGTTTCGTCGCCCGCGACGAAACCCCGCGCGGGGGCGAAGAGTTTACCTACCTCTTTTCACCGGCTCTTCTGGGGATTGTCCTGATCGTGATCGCCCTCTTCGTCGGTCCGGTAATCGGCGGATTTTTCCGCGAGGTGGCCTCAGCGGTGGCGGCAACCTTCGTCCCGATCAGCGGCGAATGGAGCGGGATTACCCTCCCCTTCGGGCGGATAGAGTGGTGGCACCTGCTGATGGCGTTCGGCCTCCTCGCGGTGGCCCCCGCGCTCGCTTCGTCGATCCGGCTGAGGGGGGTTGATCGGGTCAAACCCTACGCCTGCGGCGAACGGATCGAAAGCGACGCCTATGCGTTCTATTTCGATCCGGCCCGCCGTTTCGAGCGGACGGCCAATCTTTTCTCGGCGCTTCTTTTCGGGGCGCTGATCGTTGCGGGAGTCCTCTCATGATCAGCTGGATTCTTACCCTCTTAGCCCCCGTCGCCGGAGGAGTCCTCTACGGGATCGAGCGCAAACTCAAAGCGCGGATGCAGTCGCGCAAGGGTCCCCCCCTGCTGCAGCCGTTCTTTGATCTGTTCAAACTCGCGGACAAACGCCCCACGGTGTTGCACTCCTACCACGCTTCGATGGGGGTACTCCATTTCATTGCCGCATGGGTTGCCCTTGCCGTCCTCTTTTTCGGGGGCGATTTGCTGGTGGCGATCTTTTTTCACCTCCTCTCCACCTCGCTGCTGATCGTGGCGGGGTATTCGGCCCGATCCACCTATAGCCGACTGGGTTCCACCCGCGAGCTAATCGCCATCGCCGCGCTGGAACCGGTCCTGATCCTCAGCGCGGTCGGGTTTTACCTCCATACGGGGAGTTTCGAGGTGAAGTACATCCTTGACGCTCCCCCCTCGTTGCTCCCCTCGATGTTCGGATTCGCCGCGCTGCTGGTCGCGATGCCCGGTCTGCTCAAAAAATCCCCATTCGACGTCGCCGAAGCCCACCAGGAGATCGTGGGGGGAGCCGAGATCGAGTTTTCGGGAATTTTTTACGAAGCGGTCTATACCGCCAAATGGCTCGACATGCTCTTTGTCTTCACTCTCCTCTTTTTGTTCGGCGGGGATAACTATCTTCTGGGGGCGGTACTGGCCTCGGGAGCGTTTCTCCTCCTGCTCCTCGTTGACAACGCCACGGCCCGGGTCCGGTACAGTGACATGGTGCGCATCATCTACTCCGTCGCGTTCGTGCTGGCTGCGGGCAATCTCCTCATAGGAGTACTCGGATGAAATTCTTTCAGAAATTCCGCAAAAAATCGCCCTGGCTGCTCCACTACAACGCCGGCAGCTGCAACGGCTGCGATATCGAAATCCTCGCCTGCCTCGCCCCAAAATACGATCTGGAGCGGCTGGGTGTACGCAACACCGGCAATCCAAAACAATCGGACATCTTCCTCGTCACGGGCCCCGTCACGATGCGCAGCCGCGAGCGGCTCGTCGAACTCTACACCCAGATCCCCGAGCCCAAAGTGGTCGTCGCGTGCGGTTCGTGCACCTGCACGGGGGGAGTATTTCGGGGGATGTACAACACCGAAGACGGCATCGACCGCTATATTCCCGTCGACGTCTACATCGGCGGATGCGCCCCCCACCCCGAACAGATCATCGACGGGATCGTTCAGGCCCTGGCGATCCTCGAACAAAAATCCAAGGCGATCGAATATCCCAAAAAACTCGCCGGCCCCCTCGTCGATGACGACGGAGTGAACGATAAAACCAACATGGCAGGTAGCGTATGAAAGTGATCAAGGAAGCGCTCAACATGCAAAATGTCCGCGGCGCGATCGAAGCGTTTTACGATCCTGAGGTGTGGCATTTCGTCTGCATCAACGGCCTCTACGAAAACGAGATGCTCGAAATCCAGTGGGCCTTCACGAAAATCGGTGCCAAAGACGAATGGCGCGTGTTTTACGCGACGGCCCCGGGAGATGCCGACCTTCCCAGCCTCGCTTCCCTCCTCCCGACCGCCCGGATGTACGAGGGGGAGCTGCGCGATCTCCTCGACGCCCGCTTCGAAAACTCGGTCAAGGGGATGTTTATCGAAATCGACGGCCCGGACGCGCCGCTTAGGAGCAAACGATGACACAGACGATCAACATCCCGCTGGGGAGCCAGCACATCGCGCTGCTCGAACCGGTCCGGTTCAGCTTCACCTGCGAAAACGAAACCATCATCGGGGTCGAGGCCGACGTCGGGTACGTCCACCGCGGCGTCGAACTCGCCTGCACGACGAAATTCAAATTCAAACAGGTCGGCTACGTCGTCGCCCGGGTATGCGGGCTGTGCGCCATCATCCATTCCACCTGCTACACCCTCGCCGTCGAGGAGTTGATGGAGCTGGAGGTCCCCGAACGGGCCTCGTATCTGCGCCTCATCGCCAACGAACTCGACCGGATCCATTCGCACATGCTCTGCCTGGCCCATACCGCCGAAAACGCCGGGTTCGAAGCGCTCTTCATGCGGACGATGAAAGACCGCGAACTGGTCATGGAAGCGCAGGAAGCGATGACGGGGAACCGGGTACAGTTCGACTACGTCAGTATCGGAGGGGTCAACCGGGACATCACCGCACCGGTCGAGACCCTGATCCGGGAACGCTTACGAGAGCTCAAGACCAAGGTCGCCGAAATCCGCGAGCTCTTCGAAAACAACTGGAGCCTCTCGCTCAAATACAAAGGGATCGGGATCATCACCCGCGAAAGCGCCTATCGCAACTCGGTGCTGGGGCCACTGGCGCGGGCCAGCGGCGTCAACTTCGACGTCCGCAACGAAAGCGACTACCTTCCCTACGGCGCACTCGGGTTCCAGAGCGTCACGGCCGAAGGGGGAGACGTCCACGCCCGCAACATGGTCCGGCTGCTCGAAGTATTCGAGAGCATCCGCCTCATCGAAACGGCACTGGATGCGATGCCCGAGGGGGAGATTTCGGCCAAGGTGCGCGGCACCCCCGAGGGGGAGAGCTACATGCGCGTCGAGGCCCCGCGCGGAGAGTGTTTTTACTACCTCAAAGCGTCCAAAGGGCAATACCTCGACCGCGTCCGGATCAAAACCCCCACATTCGGTTCCGTTCCGGCGATGATCGAGGCGCTGAGGGGGGCCAATTACGCCGACGCCCCCGCCATCATCGCCTCGTTTGATCCCTGCTTATCCTGCACGGCGAGGTAGACCATGTTCAAATCCGCATTCGACGCCCTCAAAAACCTGTTCGCTCCCCCCGCGACGCTCGACTACCCCGCAGCCCCCTCGGCCAAAAGCGCCGAGGCGCGGGGGCTGATCCTCTATGAAGAGTCCAAATGCATCTGGTGCCTGAAGTGCGAAGAGGTCTGCCCCCCCGGGGCAATCCGTTTCACGCAGGACCGGGAGAGCTATGAATACACCTACCACTACAACCCCTACCTGTGCATCTACTGCTCCGAATGCGTCCGCGCCTGCCCCGACAAGGCCCAGGCCCTGAGCCAGTGCGACGAACTGGCCCGTCCGGGAACCGACCCGTATATGAACGATGCGTGGTTCGCGATCGAACACGAGGCCGAAACCTCCAAAGAAGAGGTCAAAGCCCTCAAAAAGGCCAAAAAAACCGAAGAGAGTGAGTAATTTTCACCATGGAGGCTCCAAGTTGACAGGGCTTGTGGTATCATTAGGTTTCCTAATTGCAGAAGGACTTTAATGGATTCAGCAGGTAACGACTTTATCCCGCACAACGAAGAGGAATGCGCCGCCCTTTTTCGTTCGGTGATCAACACCCAAAAAGACCTCATCGTCCTGATGCACGACAACGCCCCCGTGCTGTTCAACACCGCGTTTCAAAAATTCACGGGCACCTTTACCGCCAAAGAATTCCTCCGTGAATTCGGCACCCTTCCCAACCGTTTCGTCCCCCACGACAACTATTTTCATGCGGGAAAAGTAGCTGATCCCGACGCCTGGACCGATGCGTTGCTGGAACTTCCCGAAAACGAGCGGATCGTCAGCATGCTCAGTTGCCAGATCGAACCCCATGCCTTTTTGGTATCGGTGCAGTATCCGCTTCCCCGGTACACCATCATCACGTTTACCGACATTTCGCAGGACCTGATCAAACGGATCATGATCGAAAACGACGTCAGCATCGACAAGGAAAGCGGGGCCTACGACAAGGAGTACTTCGTCCATACCTCCAAAAGTTTTCAGGATGCCGCCGTCTTCAACAAAAAATCGATCGGAATCACGATGATCGAACTGATGTCGGGCGATGAAACCGAAAATGCCCGTCAGGCGAGGGATTTTACCTTCGCCGTAAAAAGCAGCATCCGCCAAAGCGACATGCTGGTGCGGTGGGACAAGCGGGTCTTTCTCCTGGCCTACCTGATCGAGGACCCCGGCCACTGCGCCAAGATCAACGCCAAGATTCTCGACGTGATCCGCCACGATCCCTACGAGAGCCTCAACAACGTCAGCGTCCGGATGGGCTCGGCCGTTCAGGGGGAGGGAGAAGAGATTCCCCAGATCATCAAACGCTCCGAAACGGCGCTCCACCGTTCCGACGAAATCCACCACGCCATCCTCTAACCAAGCTTCCTAGACGTCGTATTCGGCCAGCAGGTCTGTACTCGTCTCCCGTAGCCGAAGCGCCAGAACGCTGGCGAGGCACTGCATAAACTGCAGCGACGCCTTTTTGTGATGCTGCGAAAACAGGTCGAACGCTTCGCGGGTGATGACGTAGAGTTCCGTATCGCTCCCGGCAACCGCCCCCGCGTAGTGGGAGGTCCCTTCCAGAAACGAAAACTCTCCGAAAAAATTCCCCTGCCCAAGGGTATTGAGATGGACGTGGGAACGTTCGGAAACGGGGAGCATGATCCGCACCATCCCCCGCCGGATCAGGTACAGTTCCCCACTCCCCTCCCCGGCCGAAAAGATCGTCTCCCCTTTGGAAAACGATTTGAGTTCCAGCAGCCCCCGGATCTCTTCGAGAGTATCGGTCTTTCTCCCGCGAAACAGATCGAAATCGGCCAGCTCGTAGGGGACTTCGACGTTCTCTTCGGCCTGAAACTCCCGGATGATTTTCTCTTCCACCCATTCGATCGCATCCTCCAGGTCCCCGAATACTTTGATCGGGCTCAGGTGCCTGAGAAGCCCGACATGGTTGAAATAGCTCTCCAGGTCATCCCCGGTGGGGAGTTTATGGGGAAGGCGGCACAGGATCAGATACCCCTCTTTTTCGTGGAGGATATCCTTGATCTGCAACAGGATGTGCGCCGCGGTCAGATCGACCGTCTGGACCCGCTTCATGTCCATGATGATGTATTTTTTCGCGTCCAGATCGTTACGCAGCATCGAATAGAGCTGATTGGCCGTACCGAAAAAGAGGCTGCCGTGCAGTTCGTACACCGAAAAAATACCCCCGCTGCCGCAGAGGATGTTCTCCTGCTCGCGGCTGCGGATGATTTTGCTGCGCGCCTCGCTCCCGTCGATGTGACGGTAAACGACCGACGCCCCGATCTGCTGCGCGATATAAAGCATCACCGCAAGCGCCAGCCCAACCCCCGCCGCGGCGATCAGGCCGATCCACAGCGCCGTGATCGCGACGGCGAGGATGATGAAAAAATCGAGGGCGGTTTTGGACGATTTGAGGAGCAGTACGCTGTTTTTATCAATCATCCGCAACCCGATGACGATCAGTATCCCCGAAAGGGCCGCCACCGGTATCCACGCGATGAATCCCCCCAGCACGACGAACGCGACGAGCGCCGCGATTCCTTCGACCAGCCCCGAAAACCGGGTGGTTGCTCCCCCCGAGAGGTTCACCATCGTCGCCCCCATCGTCCCCGAACCGGGCATCCCGCCGACGAGGGAGGAGACGATATTCCCCGACCCCTGCGCAATCAGCTCGCGATCGGGGCGGTGAAACGAATGGGTCATCGAATCGAGAATGATGCAGGTTTTGAGCGTATCGATCGAGAGGAGCGCGGCGAGGGTCAATGCGGGGATCAGCAGCAGCCATACCTGATCCCATCCCAGGGCGGCAACGTTGCCGAACCGCTGCTCGAGCATGCGGAGGAAATTGTCCCCCTCCATCCCCCCCAGCTCGCCGATGACGAACGGATTGTTCGCGACGTAAAGCGACGGATCGATCGCCCCCAGCGAGAAGTAGAGCGCGACTCCGGCGGCCAACGCCAGGATGACCGCGGGGAAGGTGCGGAATATTTTCTGGGAAAGCACCATCGCGCCGATCGTCGAGGCACCGATGAGTATGCTTTGCCATTCCCATGCGGCGGGATGGTTCAGACTTTCCCAAAAACGGCTCCCCTGCGGCAACCCCAGAAATTTCGGCGTCTGCGAAGCGATGATATAGAGCCCCACCCCGCTCAGATACCCGCTCACGACCGGGTAGGGCATGTATTTGATAAGCCGCCCAAGCCCAACCAGACCAAACAGGAGCTGAAACACCCCCGCCCCCAGCGCTACGACCAGCATCATCGCAAAAACGCTCTGCGGCCCGTATCCCTGGTGGAGGTATTCGAGGGCGAACGCCGAGAGGACGGCCGCAGCGGGGGCGCTGGGAGCCGATATGAGCCGGTGGCTCCCCCCCGCCAGATAGGCGACGATGGCGACGGCAATGACTCCGATCACCCCCGCGAGGGCACCGTAGGCGCCGTAAGAGCCTCCCATCGCCGCATACGTCGTCACCCCGAACGCGATCGCCGCGGGGAGCGCCACGAGCATCGCCGCGCTCCCCCCCCAGAAATCACCGGCCCATCCGCTTTTCTTTACCATCGCCCGACCAAAAACCTGTTTTTATTTTCCATTGTACCCTATTTGCGATAATTTCACCGGAGGATTTCATGCTACAATCGCGCCATGACTTTCCATTCCGATACCCGCCGCGGCGTTTTGTACATGGTTGCCGCCTCGTTTTTGTTTGCCCTCACGGTCACGTTTGCCAAACTGCTCTCGGCATCGATGGGATCGGTAGAGGTGACGTTCTGGCGCAATGCGGTCGGTCTGATCCTCCTCCTCGGGCTCGTTTTGCGCCGCCCCATCCGCAACGCCGGGGGGCGACCGTGGACCCTCGTCTTTCGCGGAGTCGTCGGGACCGTGGCACTCCTGGCTTTTTTCTATACGGTAAGCGCCACCACCCTCTCCAACGCGATCGTCTATTCCAAAACCGAACCGATTTTCACCGCCCTGATCGCCTTTTTCGTCCTCAGGGAAAAACTCTCCGGTGCCGCCCTTCTCGCGGTTGGTATCGGATTCGCGGGGGTTGTACTGCTCAGCTGGGAGGCTCTTGGGTACCTTCACCTGATGGGAATTCTCACCGGCTTTCTCTCGGCACTGGCCTACACGAGCGTCCGGAGCCTCAAAGCCCACTACGACGAGCGGACCGTCGTCCTCTCCTTCATGATCGCGGGGGTCGTGATCCCCGCGGCGTTCATGATTCTGGCCGAATACTACACCTGCGAACCTCTCGCGTTCGCCCTGAGTCCGTTTGTGATGCCGGGGCGAAACGACTGGCTCTGGATCGTCCTGATGGGGATCAGCGCGGCGTTCGGGCAGCTGCTGATGACCCGTGCCTATTTTTACGCACGGGCAGGCATCGTCAGCACCGCCAGCTATTCGGTCGTACTGTTCGCCACGGGGCTGGGGATCGTCCTGGGAGACGCCCTCCCCACCGCGACGGTCCTCGCCGGAGGGGGGCTCATCGTCCTCAGCGGAGTGCTGCTGACCCGTTCAAAACACCCCTAGAGCTTGTCTCCGATCTTGTCGGCGATTTTGTCCCCCAGTTTTTCCATCGGGGCCTGTTTGTAATCAGGCATCATCCGCATATCGGGGGTATCGTTTTGATCCCCCAGCCCGGAGAGGTTTTTTTGCATCTGGTTTTGTTCTTTGGGAGCGGGCGCTGCGGGCTCCGGCGGCACCTCCTCTACGGCACTTTGGGAGGTTTCAGCCGAGGCATTCTTCTCCTGTGCCTTCCGCTGGGCCAGATAATCATCCAGAAACATCGCTTTGACAATCAGGAAAACGAGAGCGAAAAGCAGTAGATAAACGATATTACGCATATGGATCCTTTGTTCGAAATTTTTACTGTTATATAATATTATAACATTTTGGTTAATACGCCCAACCGCGTTTTTCCCGGCATATCAGGATATCGGCTTTTTCGGCCAAAAATTTACCCTGCGCGGCCGCTACCGCATCGTTAGGAAAATCTCGCTACAATGCGCCCTTATGAAGCGGACCCGACCATCGTACTCTCGTTATGCCCTGGCCATCGCGCTGCTGGTCCACCTCCTCATCGGCACGCTCCTGTTGCTGCTCAGCGTTTACGCTCCCCCCCCGCCGAGCCCGGAAAAACCCTCCGGCGAGGAGCGTTTCCGCCTCTCGCTGAGGGAAAACCCCTCGGCCGCCAAAGAAGCGCTCGTCCCCAACACGCTCCCCCCGCGCCGGGAGACCCTATCGGTCCCGCGCGGCGAACAGATGATCCGCCCCGCGCAGCCCCAGCGCCCCAGTACCCCCGCCGCAGCGGCCCCAGAGCCGGCCCCAGAGCCGGCCAGAACCGAACCTCTCCCCGAACCGACAAAAGCGTTCGTCCGCCACACCGCCAGAGCGGTCGCGACCATCGAACGCCGGAGCGAAAAAGGGCTCTATGACATCCTCTCCCAGGCCGACAGCTCGGTTCAGGTCCAAACCTCCAAAAGTTCCACCCGCCTAACCGACAGCATCGACAAACTCTACGGCGACAAATTCAACGAACTCTCCGAAGGGGAACAAAAATATATCCTCGACAACCAGGAGATGATGCGCCGGATCACCCAGGCCGTCCTCGACCGCTACGGCCGCAGCCGGATTCCCGACAGCATCCGGACCAACGATACCAACATGATCGAATTTTACCTCCACCCCGACGGGAGTATCTCCGACATCCGGTTTCTCAAAAACAGCCGTCTCTCGATCCTGGATGACACGACCCGCGAGGTGATCGAGCTGGCCTACGCCAAATACCCGCGCCCTCCCCAAAAAACATTGATCCGCTACCGCGTTTCATACAATCTCGGGGGATATTGACGATATAAGCCGATGAAATCTTATCGCTCGCTTTTGGCGCTGTTCCTCGCCCTCGGGCTCCACGTTCTCATCGCGCTGCCGATCGCGTGGACTCTGCTGAGTGAACAACCGCCCATCCCCCCGAGCGAAGCGGAGCATTTTACGGTCCGCTTCGGCGAAGAGAGCCTCACGGACGAACCCGATCCGATCGACATTCCCGCCCCGGAAATGCCACGGATCGATCCGGGTCCGGAAACACCGCCTTCCCCACAGAGCCTTCCCGTAACCGAAGATGCCGTTCCCATCGTTCCCCCCTCCCCGGAGGAGGAGCGCTTTACCCCCGACCAGCGCGACCGCCTCCCCCGCTCCGTCCTCCACCACTACGGCGAAGCATTTTTCGACCTCAGCGCCCCCCAGCAGCACTACATCATCGACAACCTCCAGCGGATCCGCAAGCTCAACGAGATCGTCGGCACCCGACTATTGCGGGAGCGCTACCACGACGACGTCGACCCCAGCGACAATAACGTCGTCGAATTCACCCTCCGCCCAGACGGCTCGATCAGCAACCTGCGCCTCGAAAAAAACCGCATCGGCACGCCGCTGGACGAACTCACGCTCCAGACGATCAACCTCGCCCATCCCAAATATCCCAAACCTGCCCAGGAGACGAAAATCCGCATTCGGGTCTACATTATCGTCAGAGAGTGAGCGTTAAACTCCGTCGCTTGGAAGGAGGGGAAAATATGGCAGGATAAAGTTTTTGAAAGATTACAGATGTCTTAGCGCCTGGCGAGAACCGCCAGCGCCCCTTTATAAATCGGCTCGTCGATAAAGCCGTAGCGCTCGTGGGTAAATCCGGTGATCCCCCGCGCGGCGTGTTCTTCGAAGAGGGCGATAATCTCCCGGGAACGTTCGAGTTCCTGCGGGGAGTGGCCCAGTACCTCGTGGATCAGTTCGACCTGGGCGGGGGCGATGCACCCTTTGGCGTCGAATCCCATCATCTTTTCCAGTTCCAGCCAGTTGCGGAGGCAGTCGAGGTTTTTGTGGTCCTGGTATACAAACGATACCGGTTTGACTCCGCAGGCGCGCGATGTCGTCAGAAAACGGGCAAGGAGATAGTGAGCGGTTGGGTTGTCGGGGTGCAGGAGGCTCTGGGAAAGCCCCAGGTCGGCAAACAGGTCAAGCACCCCCAGGTAATACGCCCGGATGCGCGGGGAGAGGGCAAGATCCTCGAGGGCAAGCCATGCCTCTTTCGTCTCGATCGAGAGGTGCACTTCGATCCCCTCGTCAATCAGCGACAACGCGCGCCGCACCTCTTCGGCGGAACGGATTTTCGGGATACGGATCCCATCGGGCATAAAGGGGTTCAGGTAGGCGATCTCCTCCTCGCCCCCCTCCCCCAGAGGATTGATGCGGACGATCAGCTTTTTGTCGCTTTTGGGGTTGGCGGCGAGGGCGATCGCGCAAAGCGCGAGGGCATAGGGCTTTTGCTCCGCACTCACGCCGTCTTCGAGGTTGAGCATCAGGCACTCTGCGGCGAGGCTGGGAATTTTGGAGAGGTGTTTGACGTTGTGGGCCGAGAGCATCATCACGGAGCGGTATGACAGGGAGGCGTTTGGGGAACGGCGGACGGGAACGGCAAGGGAGCGGAGGGCGGAAAGTTCGCCGCGGCGGATGAGGCTATTGAGGTTTTCGGGGTTTCTGAACGGCACGTTTGAACTCCTCGCGATGGAGATAGTAATAGAGGGTCTGGATCTCGGTATCGGTGAGATAATAGCGGGGCATTCCGACGATCCGGCTGTTGAGTTTCAGGTAAAAATCTTTAAAAGGGAGCTTGTTGATCGGCTTTCCCGCGAATACCTGCTCTTTCCCCTCTTCCTTGTAACGGGCGATCAGTTTCCCCTCCCCGTTTTCACCGTGGCACAGATGGCACCCTACACCGCGCGGATTGTGGTAAAGCCCCGCAGCGTATTCTTCTTTGGTGATGAACGACTCCGCGTGGGCGAGGAACGAGGCCAGAACGAGAACAAAAACCGAGCGCACCTTTACCCTTTAACCAATGTTTAGACTTTTAGCGGTATCATACCCAAAAACAATCTTGACGGTGGTTAAATGCAGATACTCGACGGCAAAGCGCTCGCGCAGAAAATCGAACAAAAAGTCTCCGAAGGGGCCCGCGAACTCAAGGCAGCTACGGGCCGCGTTCCGGGGCTGGCGGTGATTCTGGTCGGTCACGATCCCGCGAGCCAGGCTTACGTCGGGATGAAGAAAAAAGCGTGCGACCGGGCCGGTTTCTATTCGGTTACCCACGAGATGCCCGAGGACATCTCCCAGGAGGCGATCGTCAAGACGATCGAAATGATGAACGCCAACCCCAACATCGACGGGATCCTGATCCAGCTGCCTCTCCCCAAACACGTCGATACGACGAAAATTCTCGAAATCGTCGCCCCCACCAAGGACGTCGACGGCTTCCATCCCTACAACGTCGGACGCCTCGCGACGGGGCTGGACGGGTTCGTCCCCTGCACCCCGCTGGGGGTGATGGAGCTGCTCGCCGAATACAACATCGACGTCAAGGGGAAAAACTGCTGCGTCGTGGGGGCTTCCAACATCGTCGGCAAACCGATGGCCGCACTGCTCCTCAACGCCAATGCGACCGTCGAGATCTGCCACATCTTCACCGATGACCTCAAAAAACACACCCTTGCCGCCGACGTCATCCTCGTCGGGGCCGGGGTCATCAACCTGATCAAAGAGGATATGGTCAAGGACGGCGCCATCGTCATCGATATCGGGATCAACCGTGCCCCGGACGGGCGCCTCGTCGGCGACGTCGATTACGACACCGTGGCCCCGAAAACCTCCTACATCACCCCCGTCCCCGGCGGCGTCGGGCCGATGACGATCGCGATGCTGCTGGCCAACACCCTCAAAGCGGCCCAAATCCACGCCGACGAAGCGAGATAACGCGTGAAGAAAAAAATGTTTGATGCGGCGCACCGCGCCTACCGTTTCTCCAACACGTGGACCGGGACGATCATCATCGTCCTTTTTATCATCTTTTTCGTCGCCCAGGCGTTCCGGATCCCCAGCGGTTCGATGAAAGACTCCCTCCTCATCGGCGACCACCTCTTCGCCAAAAAATTCGCGTACGGGATCTCGACGCCCCATATCCCGTTTCTCGAAATTCCCCTGATCCCCGGAACCGACGGCCACATCCTCGACGGCGACGAGCCTGAGCGGGGCGACATCGTCATCTTCCGCTACCCCAACAACCCGCAGCTGCACTACGTCAAGCGCTGCGTCGCGCTACCGGGAGACGAACTCTTTTTGATGGACAAGGTCCTCTACCTCCACCCCCGGGAAGGAAACGAATACGCCAAAACGGCGTTCAGGGATTATGAACTCGTCGAGGTCCAGGGAAAACTGTGGGTCAAAAACCCCTATGCCAAAGAGCACCCGGGGATCCACAACGACGACAAGATCGTGGATAACGGCCTCTATCCGGCCGAGCTTTTCAATTTCGGCCCTATCCAGGTCCCCGAACGGGAGTATTTCATGATGGGGGACAACCGCGATCACTCCAACGACAGCCGCTTCTGGGGAAGCGTCCCCTACGGCCTCATCGAGGGGACCCCGTGGTTTGTCTATTTCAGCATGGACGACAACTACGAAGTCCGCTGGGAACGGATCGGTAAGACCCCTTCCGATCTCGAAGAGCGCGTACCCCTGGAACGGGCCGTAGCCGAACGGATCCGCCAGGACGCCGACGATTATGAACTCTATTGATCTGCTCGAAATCGCCGCTGCCGTTGCCGCCCTCCTCGTCGCCATCATAGGCCATGAGATCATGCACGGATGGGTCGCCTACAAATACGGCGACACTACGGCCAAACACAGCGGCCGCCTCAGCATCAATCCCCTCATCCACATCGACCCTTTCGGATCCATTCTCGTCCCGCTCATGACCTATTTCATCCCGATGCTGCTGGGCGCTTCGAGCGGATTTCTGTTCGGATGGGCCAAACCGGTCCCCATCAATACCCACACCGTCATCCGCAACGGCGGATACAACGCCGCCATGCAGGTCAGCCTTGCGGGGATCGTCTACAACCTCTTCATGGCGACGCTGGCCTCCGTTTTACTCGTGTCGCTGGCCGAACCGACCCAAAGCGATTCGGTCCTCTACGTCCTTGCGTACCTCTTCGTGATCAAACTGCTGCTAATCAACGTCGTTCTCGCCGTGTTCAACCTCCTCCCGATTCCCGGATTCGACGGCGCCCATTTCGTGAGTTATCTCACCCTCAAATACCGCATCCGTGCCGTTGCCGAATTTTTCGCCAAAGCCGAACCTTATGGAATGATTGTTATCATCATCATCCTGGTTACGCCGCTCAAAATACCGTTGGTCCTCTGGCCGATCGAAATCGTTTTAAATCTGCTGTTACAATAGGAGTCATTCATGAAATTTTACGTTGCCACCGACCACGCCGGGATCGACCTCAAAAACTTTACCGTCGAGAATCTCCGGTCCAAAGGACACGAAGTGGTCGACCTCGGCCCGTTTGACAAAGAACGGGTCGACTACCCCGACTACGCAGTCAAGGTATGCGAAAGCGTCCTCGCCGATCCCGCTTCACAGGGGATTTTGATCTGCGGTTCGGGAATCGGCATGTCGATGGCGGCCAACCGTTTCCACGGCATCCGCGCCGCGCTGTGCCACGACGCCTATACCGCCACCGTCGCGCGCGGACACAACGATGCCAATGTCCTTTGCTTCGGCGAACGGATCGTGGGCCAGGGGGTCGCCGAATCGATCCTCGATGCCTGGTGCGCCGGAACGTTCGAAGGGGGCCGCCACTGCGGCCGGGTCGAAAAAATCGAAGCCATCAAAGGATAACCGGATGTTTTGGGAATGGTCGTTACTGACAATCATGACGCTTACGGCGCTCTATTTTCTCGTCAAAATGTTCTATTTCCGAAGTATCACGCTCAAAGAGCAGCGCAGCAGCGAGATGATGAAACTCACCCTCCAGGAGGCGGAACTGCTGATCCGCAAATACCAGATCCAGCTCCAGCGGGCGCTGGGAAACGTCGACATCCTCAGCGAAGAGCTGAGCAACCTGCGCAACGAGCTCAAAACGCTCAAACAGCGCAATTCGAAACACCGCGCCGAGACCGACCGGCTCCAGAACAAGATCAAAGAGCTCGAAGGGCGTATCGACGCATTGATTTAAGGCCTCCGTCCGAGGCCTATTTTTGACCAAAGGGATTGTATGACTCTCACCATGCAGGAAAAAACTTTTTTGATCGAATCGATCCGGGATATCCCCGATTTTCCCAAACCCGGGATCGTTTTCAAAGACATCACGACCCTCTTGGCCTCCAAAGAGGCCTTCGGCCTGCTGATGCGTCATCTCCAGGCCCGCTACGCCTCCTACAACCTCACCCACGTTGCCGGAATCGACGCGCGGGGATTCATTTTCGGGGCGGCACTGGCACAAATGCTGGGGATCGGTTTCGTCCCCATCCGCAAAAAGGGGAAACTCCCCTACACCACCGTCTCGGAAAAATATTCCCTCGAATACGGCGTGGATGAAGTGGAGATCCATATTGACGCCTTTTCAGGGGTCGCCGAGCCGAAAGTGCTTTTGATCGACGACCTGATCGCAACCGGCGGGACCGCCTATGCCGCGGCGAGTCTCATCAACAAAGTGGGTGCCGAGTGTACCGAAGCGTGTTTCATTATGGGACTCGATTTTTTAAGCGGCCAGAGCAAACTGCGCGAACTGGTCGAAGTTTATACCGTTATAGGAGTCGACTGATGTATATCCCCTCACCCTCGCCGTTTGATCCGATCGACGGCCATTTTGGTATTTTCGGCGGACGCTACGTCCCCGAGACCCTGATGCCGGCCCTCCTGGAGCTCGAAGAGGCGTACAAAACCATCCGCTTCGATACCGCTTTCTGGAGCGAAGTCGACGGCTACCTCAAAGATTACGTCGGACGTCCAAGCCCCCTCTACCACGCCGCCAACCTCTCCGAAGAACTGGGGGCCACCATCTATCTCAAACGCGAAGACCTCAACCACACCGGGGCCCACAAGGTCAATAACGTCATCGCGCAGGGACTCATGGCCAAGCGCCTCGGCAAGAAAAAAGTGATCGCCGAAACGGGCGCGGGACAGCACGGGGTCGCCACCGCGACGATCGCCGCACTGCTGGGGCTGGAGTGCGAAATCTTCATGGGGGCCAAAGACGTGGCACGCCAGGAGCTCAACGTCTTCCGGATGAAACTGCTGGGGGCCAAGGTCCACGCGGTCCAAAGCGGGAGCAAAACCCTCAAAGACGCGATGAACGACGCGATCCGCCACTGGGTCACCCATGCCCGCGATACGTTCTACATCATCGGCACCGTCGCCGGGCCCCATCCCTACCCGATGATGGTCCGTGATTTTCAGGCCATCATCGGGTGGGAAGCCCGCGCCCAGATCCTCGAAAAAGAGGGGCGCCTTCCCGATCACGTCATCGCCTGTATCGGCGGCGGAAGCAACGCGATCGGCTCGTTCCAGCATTTCCTGGAAGACAAAGAGGTGCAGTGCATCGGCATCGAAGCCGGAGGTCTGGGGATCGAAACCGACAAACACGGATGTTCCCTCGAAAAAGGGCGCCCGGGGGTATTGCACGGCCAGATGAGTTACCTGCTGCAAGACGACGACGGCCAGATTCTCGAAGCCCACTCCATCTCGGCGGGGCTGGACTATCCGGGGATCGGCCCCGAGCACGCTTTTCACAAGGACAACGGTACCGTCCGTTACGACCACGTCACCGACGACGAAGCGCTCGAGGCGTTTGTCTGGCTTAGCCGCGCGGAGGGGATTATCCCCGCGTTTGAAACGGCCCACGCCGTCGCCTATCTCAAAAAGATGCCCGATATCAAAAACAAACTGATCATCGTCAACCTCTCCGGCCGGGGAGACAAAGATATGATCCAGGCCAAATCACTTCTCCGGTTCGAGGAGTGATGATGAGCGTCGACGACCGTCCTTTTTATCAACGTCCCAAGAGGATCATTCTCCTCGCGTTATTGGTGATCGGCGCGGTATTGATCGCCACCAATATCCAGACAATCGGAAGCTTCTTCGGGAACTTCGAAGCAAATATGATCGCCCTCCTCAAGCGCTACGGTTACATCATCCTCTTCGTCTGGAGCACCCTCGAAGGGGAGATGGGGCTGATCATGGGGGGACTCATGTGCCATACCGGGGACATGTGGCTGCCGATGGCGATCTTTATCGCCGGGCTGGGGGGGTTTGTCGGGGACCAGATCTATTTCTACACCGGCCGCTTCAACAAAACCTATATCTACACCAAACTCCACTCCCAGCGACGCAAATTCGCAATCGCCCACCTTCTGCTCAAAAAATACGGCTGGCCCATCATTTTTGTCCAGCGCTACATGTACGGGATGCGTACCGTGATCCCTATGGCCATCGGCCTGACCAAATATTCGGGGAAAAAATTCGCTTTTATCAACCTTATCAGCGCATGGTGCTGGGCCGCCATCACGATTGTTCCCGTCTACATCTACGGACAGGAGATCCTGAAACTGCTCGAATGGGCGAAAGCGCACTGGTATCTCGCCCTCCCGATCGCCGGTACGTTTGCCTTCGGGATCATCACCTATTTCCACCGTCTTGAAAAACACCTCCTGGAGAAACGCAATGGACGTCAAACTCGTTAATCAACCCCTCGATCGGATCGATGCCGATCTTCGGGTCGAATTCCTCACCTCCGGCCTACTCGACCGACATCCCGAAAAAGAGCTCCTCGCGCAAGCCGGATTCAAAGGGGAAGCCGAACAGCTCTGCACCCTGCACGAACGCCGCCTGATCGTATGCGGTATCGGCGAAATCAGCTCCGAAACCCTACGCGCCGCCATGGCTTCGGCGATCAGGGCCGTTATGGGCTATAACTACCGCTCTCTCAAAGCATCCCCCCATTCGGTGGAGCTGTTTGCCCCGCTGATCGAGGGCTCGATCCTCGGAAGCTACCGCTTCGATACGTACAAATCCGAGCCCAAGCCCTCCGCGCTCACGGAGATCCTCTTTTCGAATGAAACCCCTGATGGATCGCTTCTGGATACCGGGACACTCGAAACGGTTCTGAAGCAAACACAGACCATCGCCCGCGCGACCAATTTCGTCCGCGATCTGGTCAATCAGACCCCCTACGACATGACCCCGCAGGCGATGGCCGTCGCAGCTGATGCACTGGCCAAAAGCAACGCCCTCGCGTGCACCGTCCTCGACGTCAACGGCCTGGAAGCGGAGAAGATGTTCGCGATGATGAGCGTCGGGCGGGCATCCATCAACCCTCCCCGCCTGATCCATCTGGCCTACAAACCCAAAAACCCGAAAAAAGTGATCACCCTCGTGGGCAAAGGGCTCACCTACGACAGCGGCGGCCTGAGCCTCAAAGCGGCGACGTCGATGGTCACGATGAAAATGGACAAGGCCGGGGCCTGCGCCGTCATGGGCATCCTCAAAGCGGCCAGTGAACTGGAGCTCGACATCGAAATCCACGGCTTCATCGGGGCGGTCGAAAACATGATCGGCGGCAACGCCTATAAACCCGACGACGTCCTCCGCGCCAAAAACGGCAAAACGATCGAAGTGCGCAACACCGACGCCGAAGGGCGGCTGGTTCTCGCCGACGTCCTGGGATACGCCCAGGCCAACGTCAAGGCCGATTATATCTTCGATTACGCTACCCTCACCGGGGCGTGCATGGTGGCACTGGGTCCCTATACGACGGGGGTCATGGGGCACAACGAATCGCTCAAGAACTCCTTTGTCGAAGCCGGCGCCGAGGCGGGCGAATACTGCGGTATCCTCCCCTTTAACCGCCATCTGAAAAAACTGATCAAAAGCGATATCGCCGACGTCTGCAACGTCTCCAGCAAGCCCTACGGCGGTGCCATCACGGCCGCCCTTTTCCTGGACAACTTCATCGATGAAGCGATGAAAGACAAATGGGTCCACTTCGATATCGCCGGTTCAGCTTACACCGAAAGTGCGTGGGACGTCCATACCTACGGCGGTACCGGCGCCGGAGTGCGGATGACGCTCAACTGGCTGCTCACCAACACCTGATCCTCCCCTCTTTAGCGGACGGAAACCTGTTTTTTGATCTTTTGCAGCGTTTTCGGTCCGATCCCTTTGACATTGACCAGTTCATCCACGGTTTTGAAGCCGCCATGCATTTTGCGGTATTTTATGATCTCGGATGCCTTGGTTGGCCCGATGCCGTGAATCGTCTGAAGCTGTGCGCTGTTGGCCCTATTGATGTTCACCGCACCAAAAGCGAGCGTCGCGGCCAGCATCCATACCAGTACAATTTTGAACATAGAAATCCTTTCACCTAAAATACAACACTATACCACATTTAAACATTGATTGTTATTTAAAAACCGTATCATCAGGCGACATAAAAGTGCTACGAACGGATCGCTGTTTTTCCTATCATTTCTTTACATGCTTACAACCGAATCATCCATCCCCTCTACGCAAAAAGGATTGCATAATGGCTAAACGAAAAGCACTTCTTTTACTCAACATGGGCGGCCCCAATCATCCAGGAGAGGTCAAAACGTTTCTGACCAACATGTTCAATGACCGCCGCATCATCTCTGCCCCCCAACCGATCCGTTCCCTGATCGCGTGGATCATCACGTCACGCCGCCGCCAAGAGGCGGAACACAACTACCGACGGCTCGGAGGCAAATCTCCCATCGTCGAACACACGCGCAAGGTTGTGGAATCGCTCCGGAAAAAAGTGGATGCCGACGTTTTCTACGTCATGCGCTATACTCCCCCTTTTACCGGCGAGGTTTTGGAACGCGTCGCCGGATACGATGAAATCTACGCGCTCCCCCTCTATCCCCATTACTCGTCCACGACGACCCTTTCGTCCTTCGATGCCCTGTTCGATGAAGCCCGGCGGCTGGGAATCAGCAGCAAAATCCGAACCGTCGACGCCTATTACCGGGAACAAAACTATCTCGCCGCCATCACCGACAGGATCAGCGAAGCACTGGGGGAAGATCAACCCGGCGAATTCGAACTCGTTTTTTCGGCACACGGCCTCCCCCAAAAAATCATTGACCGGGGAGATCTCTATCAGCGCCATATCCGCTACAACGTCTATCATGCCCGCAAAGCGCTTAACGACGCCGGAATCCATTTTCACAAAACCCACCTCGCCTACCAGTCACGCCTGGGACCGATGGAGTGGATCCGCCCTTATCTTGAGGACAAACTCGCTGCTCTCGAAAAGAAAAAAGTGATTATTTACCCGATCGCATTTACGATCGACAACTCGGAGACGGAATTCGAGCTCGACGTCGAGTATCGGGAAAAAGCCGATGGTATGGGATTTGAAACCTTCCGCGTCGCCAAGGCGCCAAACGATCATCCCCGCTTCATCGAATCGCTCGCCCGTCTGTACCGGAGCATGCAGAATCCATGAGAGAGTACGCCATTATCGGAGGGGGGATAGGAGGATGCGCGAGCGCCGCGCTTCTGGCTTCTGCGGGCAGGGATGTCGTCTTGTTTGAAAAAGAACCCTATCTGGGTGGATGCGCTTCGACGTTCAGGCATAAAAAGTACCGCTACAACGCGGGGGCGACCACCCTGTGCGGTTACGGAGAGGGGCGGATCGTGCGAAAACTCTTCGACCGTGTCGGGGTGGAACCCGATGTGATCCCCTCGGATCCCGCGATCGTCGTGATCCAGGGAGACAGGGTTATCCCGCGCTACCGGGATGTAGAACGTTTCATCGATGTCATCAACGATGCCTATCCCCACCCCGGACACGCCGATTTCTGGCATCTCGTCCACACCATCGCCACCGAATTCTACGCTGTCGAGGGGTATTACTACTCCAACGCTTCCTGGCTTGCAAAACTCTCCTCCCTGCGGACCTTTTATCCCCTCCTGAAAAAATTCTGGGGCTATCTGCTGCGGGACGCCAAAAGCTTCATCACCCATTTTTACGGCGACATCGATCCCGCTTTTTTCGATTTTGTGGATGCGCAGATCCTTATCGTCGCCCAGCTCAAATCCGAGTCGGTCAACTTCCTCACCGCCGCCCTCGCACTGGGATACACGTTCGAATCGAACCATTATCCCCTCGGGGGAATGGGCAAAGTATGCGAATCGCTCACCTCTCACGTCGACGACCTGCGTCTGGCCGAAGCGGTCACCTTGATCGAAAAACGGCAACACGGCTTTCGCATCATTACCCAAAACGGATTCCTGGAAGCCCGCAACATCGTGATGGGGACCTCCTGTTTTGAGAGCTCTAAATGGGTAAAAGATGATGATATTAGAAAATATTACTCCCAATATCAGCCTCTGAACAACCACCAAAGCGCCTTCGTCCTTTATCTCACGATTCCCGATACGGCTCCCCTGCACCACCACTACCAGTTAATATCCAAGGAGCCCATCCCTTTTGCCCTCTCCCGCTCCCTCTTTGTCTCGATCAGCGATCCGCGCGATCCTCTGCTCTCCGTCGACGATACCTTCAGCCTCACCGCCTCAATCCACACCGACGAGCGGTTCTGGCTTTCCCTCCCTCCAAGCGAATATACCCGTCAAAAAGAGCTCCTCTCGCTCTTGCTCACCGATTGGATTTGTGATACACTCCCTATCCATAAAGAGTCGATACGCCAACGCCTCGCGGCAACCCCGAAGAGTTTTGGGCGCTATCTGAACCGGACCCAGCTGGGAGGTATCCCGATGCACCGCCATAACTTCCTCCCCTGGCTCCCCTCAAATGATACGCCGATCCCAAGTTTTTACACCGTCGGGGACACTTCCTACGCCGCACAGGGGTGGCCGGGAGTCGTCATGGGAGCATTCAACCTGATGAGGCTGCTCGATGAATGAACTCAAAATTACATCGCATGACTGGATCAGCGTTTTCGTGACCGGCATTTTGTTTTCCGCATTTCTCTCGATGCTCGCCTATTACCTGCTTGGAATGGGACTCCCCGAAGGATCGTTATTCGGAATCGTTTTAGGATTTTTCAT
This sequence comes from uncultured Sulfuricurvum sp., assembly GCA_964491035.1. GTDB lineage: Bacteria > Campylobacterota > Campylobacteria > Campylobacterales > Sulfurimonadaceae > Sulfuricurvum. Next base: position 1,739 of record CAZBIR010000018.1, on the reverse strand, counting down.
CGCGTTGTATTCTCTTATTTTCGTTACGGCGATGAATCGCCATCTGCTTCCCCGCCTTCCGAAATCGTGGTGGAATGCGACCGCCGCACTCTTCTCGTTCGCCTCGGGATTCCTGGGGACGATCAGCAGCTATATCGTTTTTGTAGTCCTTCCCGTCCCCACCGTTGCGTTGTTTCATACTCATCCTCTCTCCAGCGCTTCGATTATCGGTGTGTTGACTTATCTGATGGGTTCGCTGATGTACCGTTTCGTCAAAGCACGCAATGAAAAAGAAGAGAGCCACCAACTCTTTATACAAAGCCGTTTACGCTCCCTCGAAACGCAGCTCAATCCCCATTTCCTCTTCAATGCACTCAATTCCCTCAGCGAGCTGGTCCATCAAAACCCGGCCAAAGCCGAAGAGGCGATCATCAAACTCTCCCATTTTTTACGCAATACGATGGGGGAAAAAACGCTTGTACCCCTCTCCGAAGAGCTTCGCAACGTCCGCGATTACATCGACCTCGAATCGATACGTTTTCCGACGCTAACACTCTCCTCCGATCTCCCGCATGAAGCCCTGACGCAGTGGGTTCCAAAATTCTCGATCCAGCTGCTGGTCGAAAACGCGATCAAGCACGGATACGAACCCGCATTGGAGCGATTCGAAATTTCGATACGGATCATTAACGCTCCGTTCCTTACGCTGGAGGTTTCCAACAACGGCAAAGCGGTTGAAACCGGAGCATCTGGCATCGGTCTGTCCAATCTACAGGAGAGAGTAGCCTTTTTATGCGGCGGAACCCTCTCGCTGGAATCATCACACGATCCAATCACGTATCGGATCACATTAAAGGGATGCCATGAAAATACTGATTGTTGATGACGAACCGCTCGCCCTTTCGCGTTTGCGCCGCCTTTTGAGCTCTCTGGGCTACGACAACGTCATCGAAGCGTCCAGCGGCGCCGAGGCTGTTGAACAGGCTGCGAAGGAGCATTTTGATATCGCATTTTTGGACATATCGATGGCCGGGATGGATGGGATCGAACTCGGATACGCCCTGCGCTATCACCATCCCGATCTGGGGATTGTTTACCAGACCGCCCACGAGGATCACGCATTGAAAGCGTTCGACGTCGGAGCGATCGATTACCTACTCAAGCCCTACACCGCAGAATTACTCGAACGCTCCATCCAGCGGATCAAAGCCTCTGCACCGCCCAAAGCGCTGCGGCTGATCGCCAAAGCGGGGGATACGCATCAACTCCTATCGCCGGAGGAGATATTGTACGTCAAAGCCGACCTCACCGAAGTCATATTGCGTACGCGGGAAGAATTTTGCTACTACCCTAAAAAAATTTCCGAGCTTGAAATGATGCTAGAGCCCTATGGATTCGTGCGGATACACCGCTCCTATCTGATTAACCTCGACAAAATTCGCGAGATGGAAACGATCGATCAAAGCCGGATCAGCTTTACCTTTGAGGGGATCAAAGAGAGTGTGGAGAGTTCCAAAGAGGGGGCCAAACAGTTTCGGCATCGCTTCAAATAAAAATGAGCGCTGAAGTGCCCCTGAATGCTGAGTCGCGATGCGAGTAATATAGGGGAGAGTGTTTAAGTGCCAAGTAGATACAGGACAGCATTCTATTGGATTGATACGGTTTAGTTATTTTGGTTGTTGTGTTGCGAGATAAAAGATTGAATAGAGGGGGAAGGAAAACCTTGCGGCCTGGCGGCGACCTACGTTTCCACACCTGAA
>CAZBIR010000017.1:0-27004 GCA_964491035.1 uncultured Sulfuricurvum sp. | reverse complement strand
CTTCCCAGGTCAAGCAGGTCCTCACCGTCATCGCCGACATCGCCGACCAGACCAATCTCCTCGCCCTCAACGCCGCGATCGAAGCGGCCCGGGCCGGGGAACACGGACGCGGTTTTGCCGTCGTCGCCGACGAGGTGCGCAAACTCGCCGAGCGGACCCAGAAAAGCCTCATCGAGACCAACGCCACCGTCAACGTCATCGTCCAGTCGATCAACGACATCACCGACCAGATGAACCACAACACCCAGCGGATCGAAAGCCTCGCAGGAGCTTCGGCCGAGGTCGATCACCACACCGAAACGGCGGTAGCGGCCCTCGCCGAAACGGTCGGCGCGATCGAAAAGCTCTCGAGCGATACCCAAAGAAACGCCGAAACCACCGAGCGGATCATCAAAAAGATCGAAACGATCAACGAACTCTCTACCTCGAACGCCCGCAGCGTCGAGGAGATCGCGGCGGCGGCCGAACATCTGCACCAGATGACCGACCAGCTCACCAACCAGATCTCCGTCTTCCGTACCTAAACGCGATACACCATCCCTCTCGCCGTCGGCAGAGGGGTAAACAGCTCTTTGGCCTGCCGGTGATCGTCGGCATGTCCGAGAATCAGGTATCCCCGAAGGTGTTTGCGAAACCGCTCCATCAGCTCCCGATTTTTCTCATTATCGAAATAGATCATCATGTTCCGGCTGAAAATGACGTCGAAATTCCCCAGTCTCTCCCACATCCACGAATCAAAAACGTTTCCCTGCAGAAAACGGACGCTGCTTCTGTGCATCGGACGGATCCGGTAGGCACCGCTGCCCTCCGCGCTAAAATAGCTCTCCAGCACCGCTGCGGGAACATCGTGGACCGAACGGGCCGAATAGAGCCCTTCCTCCGCTTTTTTGACCATCTCGTCGGAGATGTCGATCCCTACAATCTCAATCGGGCGGGAAAAACGGCGGGTGGCCGCTTCGATCCGAAGAGCGATCGTATAGGGTTCTTCCCCGCTGGAGCAGGGGGCGCAGAGGATGCGCAGGGGACGGTGGGGCTCCTGCGCGTCCAGGCGGGGGAGAATCTCGTCCATCAGATAATCAAAATGGTGTTTTTCGCGTTCGAAATAGGTTTCGTTGGTCGTCACCAGCCGGATCAGATCGAGGGGGAGCGGAGCACCGCTGCGCGGCACCGGCCCTCCTCCCTCGAGGTAGCGCGCGATCCGATCCCGGTCGGTCTGGCGTTTGAGGACGATCCCCGTTTCGCGGTACACCTGGTCGAGAATGTCGGAAATAAGGGTTTCGTTGTTCATGCTCCAAATCCTGCGATCATGTTGATTATCTCTTCGGGGGCAAATACGTAGCGGGCCGCCCCCTTTTCGATCGCCCGCGCAGGCATCCCGAACACCGGGCAGCTCGATTCGCTCTGGCAGACGGTAATCCCTCCCGAGAGGGCGATCCGCATCAGCCCCTCGGCCCCATCATCCCCGATCCCCGTCAGGAGGATCGCAAGGGTCTCGATCATGTCATGGGATCGGGCCGCGCTGATGAAAAGATCATCCACGCTGGGGACGAAATCGCTGCGGTAGCCCTGCTCTGCGACCGTTTCGCGTACGGTAATCTCTCCGGGGGACGAACATGAGAGGTTCATGTGCACCCCGCCGCGGGCGACGACGATCATCCCCGCTTCGAGCCGGAGATGGTCGCGCGATTCGACGACGCGGTTGGATGTGAGGGTCTGCAACCGCGAAACGAACGACGAGGAGAGCCCCACCGGAAAATGCTGGACGATGCAGATCGGGTGGGGATAGCGGTGCGGCAGGGCAGCCAGGAGTTTTTCGATCACCCCGGGGCCTCCGGTCGAAGCCCCGATAACGACGATTCGGGAGCGACCTCGTTGATGCATGGATTCCCCTGTTTTTGAAACGTAGTATACCCAACCTCGCCGCTCAGGCGATGTGGTGAATCTCATCCAGCAGCTTCAGAAGGGTATAACCATCGAGCGTATAGGGATCAAAATGCCCCCCGACCGTGTAGGAGGGGATGATGGCCGCATGGACGTGATCGCCGACGTACGACATCGTCCAGTCCCTGAACATCCTCTGCGCCACCCCTTCGGTGGAGATAAGACAGACGTTGTAATGGCGTTCGTCCCGGCTGATCCGCTCAAAACACTTCAGGACCGTCTCGCTCTCCCCCTCCAGGCACTGGATGAAATAGGTGCCATCATACGTCAGAACGCCGCTGATCCCCTGCACCCGGTTGTTCTCCCACGAACGGTCCAGGATCTGCTGGGCATCGGCGAATGAAAGCTCACGGGCGGCGCGGCTGACGTAAATGAGGCGGGTCAGGGTGCCGGGGAGTCCGACCGGGGGAGAGATTTTGGGCGGCGGGACACTCATCAGCTCACACGAGGGTTTTCCGATGAAATACCCCTGGGCGTAACGGATCCCGATCTGGGTGATTTTTTCCAGAACCCGTTCGTTGGCGACCACTTCGGCAATCACCTCGATGTTTTTCTTGTTGGCGAATGATACGATGGTGCGGACGATGTCTTCGGCGTCGATATCGGTATCGATGCTGCGGATAAGGGAGCCGTCGATTTTGAGGTAATCGGCATTGAGTTTGAGGAGGTATTCGAAATTGGAATACCCCGTTCCGAAATCATCAATCGCAAGCCGGGCGCCGAGGCTCTTGGCCCTCTCGATAAAGCGCTCCATCTCTTCGAAATTCTCGATCCCCTCCGATTCGACGATCTCTAAAATCACTTCCCCCCGGCGCGGCTGGGAGAGGAGTTCCCAGAGGCGCTCGGTGTAGAGGCTGTTTTGAATATCTTCGACGCTCAGGTTGATTGAAAACGCGTAGGGCTGCAGGCGGATGATTTCAAACGTTTTTTCCAGCATGATCCGCGAAATGTCGCCGTAAAGTTTCACCTGCTTGGCGATCTCCATGAACAGGTTGGGGGTAAAGATCTCGTTGCCTTTGCAGATGCGGATCAGCGCCTCGAATTTGGTGATCGTATTCGTATGAATATCGTAAATGGGCTGGAAATGGGGGCAGATGAGCCCCTCGTTGATCGCTTCGTGCAGTACCGTCGTCCAGCGGAGATTCTCGTGGTAATCTTTTGAAAAATCGACGCTCCGGTCGTAGCGGACGAAACGTTTGTGCTGGCTTCGGGCATAATGCATCGCCATATTGCAGCTCACCAGCAGCCGCTCTTTGGGTTCGACCGAGCAGGCGATGCTGATGTGCAGGGGGATCTGTTTATCCTGGATCAGCACCCCTCCGGCATGGAGAAAATCCTGGAAGGTGAGCAGGGTGTCGGCGAACGCCTCGCATTCGGTATCCTCTGCCAGCACCCCGAATTCGTCGGCGTGGATGTGGTAGAGACGAAACCCGGCTTTGCCGAGTTCTTTCGAGAGGCGCCGGGTCAACTCTTTGAGGATCAGATCCCCCATACGGTAACCGTAGAGATTGTTGAGCACCTTGAAACCGTCGATATTGACGAGGGCGAGCACCGGGTGTTCACCCGCGTCGATGTCACGCACGAGGGCGTAGAGATTCGGCAGCCCGGTCGCAATCGAGCGGAACGCCATCGATTTGATCTGTTCTTGCTGTTTGACATAGCCGGTCATGTCGTAGCGTACCCCGATGTACTGCTCGATGTTTCCCGCTTCACCCAGAATCGGGATGATCGTCATTTTGACGAAATAGGAGCGGCCGTCCTTGGCTTTGTTGCGCAGCATCCCCTGCCAGCACTCTTTGGCACGGATCGTGTTCCACATCTCCTCGAAAACCTCTTTGGGGACGCTGGGATGGCGCATGATGCTGTGAGGGCGGCCGATCAGCTCCTCTCGGGTGTAGCCCGAGATTTTCAGGAAATTGTCATTGACGCTGGTGATGTTCCCCTCGGGGTCGGAAGTCGAGACGATGTAGCTCGTATCGAGGGCACGGCGGTACTCCTGCGCCTCTTTCCCGATCCGGCGCAGTTCGTGGACGGTATTGCGGAGCTTGTCCTTGGAGCGCTTGAGGAGGGTGACGTCGGTGATGTAGCCGTAATAGGCGGTGATGGCGCCGTTTTCGTCCCGTTCGATCTGGGTCGTATCCTTCACCCACCGCGTCTCTCCCGCGGAGGTAATGATCCGGTAGGGGTCGTGTTCGAAACGTTCATCGCTCCCCTCCCCCGCGCGGATCACCTCATCGATGACCCGCGAGAGGTCGGCGGGATGGATGATCTGGTCGTACCGCACCCGCTGTTCGAGGAAATCTTCGCGGGTGTAGCCGAAAATCCGGGCGACGTTGCCGTTGACGTATTCGACCGGCCAGCCGCTTTCGTTGCGCCATTTGAAAAAAACCGAGGGAGAGTCTTCCAGATAACGCAAAATCATGTCCATAACCTGCTCCGTGGGGTCGTCGTGCCGGGACGGGAAAACAAACCTATCCGGCAGTGTTGATTATAGCACACGGTTTTAAATATTTTATTACAAAACACGTTGCAATCGCTCTTTTCCCTCCACGGAGGCGGATCCGGAACAACAGACCCGGTTGCGTCCGAGGCGCTTGGCCTCGTAAAGCGCCCGGTCCACCTGCGCGATGTTTTCATGAACGCTCAGGGCACGCTCCAGCGGGGCAACGCCGATGCTGATGGTAATACCCCCGTTTTCGCCGAATCCGTGCCGTTCCACCGCTTCGCGCAGATGCTCGGCCGCGGCAAACGCTTCCGCTTCCCCCGTCTGCGGCAGGATGATGATAAATTCCTCCCCTCCCCAGCGTCCGATGACGTCGCTGCTGCGGAGGTTCTCCCGGAAAAGAGCGGCCAGTTCGCACAATACGTTATCCCCCACCTGGTGGCCTCGGGTATCGTTGATCGTCTTGAAATGGTCGACGTCGATCAGCAGGACGCTGGTGCGGTAATCGGCGTGCCGCTCCAGCATCGCCTTTTCGTGGTTGAGCCGTTCATCGGTTTTCTGGCGGTTGAACAGCCCCGTCAGCTTGTCGGTGATGGAGAGTTCCAGCAGCCTTGCGTTGAGCCGTTTGAGCTCGTAATAGCGCCAGCCGAAAACAAGGAGGACGAGGGCGGCCAGGGCAAGCACCCTGAGGATCAGTTCACGATCGATCCACGCCACCTCCTCGACCGTCGACACCCACCGGTTGTAGATCCCCTGCATCGCCTCCTCGTCGAGGTTGCGGACCGATTTTTCGAAAATATTCAGCAAAAGCGGCTCGTCGTTGCGGACCCCGACGTGCAGCTCGTCTGTCTGGTCCAGCCGGGACGAGACCTTGAGGGAACCGGCGTAGTGTTTCTGGATATAGGAAGTGGCGACGATCAGGTTATCGACATAGCCGTAGAGTTCCCCCGTTTCAACGAGATGCAGCCCTTCGTTGATCGATTCGACCTCGACGATCCGGACCCCGTCGTAGCGGCGACGCAGATTCTCCAGCGACGCGTACCCGCGCACCACCCCCACTTTGGCGTTTTTGAGGGTGTTGATCTCCTCGGTGAACGGTTTATCCCGGTCGGTCACCATCACGAGCGGAAGGCTCATGTAGGGGGAAGTGAAACGGATGTATTCGAGCCGCTTGGGGGTATATCCCGAGAGGGAGAGGATGTCGCATTTGCGTTCCCGGACGTTTTGAAGCGACTCTTCCCATGTCCGGGTGGGGACGAGTTCGATCGGGATCCCGAGTTTTTTGGAAAACCGCTGCATCACGTCGGCCGCCATCCCGATGTGTTTGCCCTCCCGGATCGCTTCGAGGGGGTACCATTCGGGATCGACGCACATGGTGATCTTTTTCTTCTCCAGCAGGTAGCTCTTTTCGGCCGGGGTGAGGGAGAGGCCGTTATCGCTTGCCGCGACGATGTCGCTGAACAAGAAACGCTCCAGCTTCTGGTCGCTGCGCAGCGCCCCGGTCTGGGAGAGCTGTTTGAACGTCCGGACGGTGAGTTCGGCGTTGGCCGCGCCTATGGGATAAAAATCGGTCATCATCAGCGCCCGGGAGACCTTTGCCTCGTACCGGAGCGCCTCGCGCGTTTTGGTACAGCCGTATTTGCCCAGCAGCAGATCGATGATCTCTTCGGGATGCTCGATCGCGTAGCGCCATCCCCGGTTCGTCGCCTCGATGAAACGGCGGGTCCGCTCGGTGTTCCCTACCGCCTCGGCACGGGAGGTAAAAAGGTTCACCGCGCTCATCACGAACCCGTAATCGGCCGGATCGATCACGTTGTACTCCGCCCCCGCGCGGTCGAGGTAATAGAGCTGGTTGGAGCGAAAGGCGCTCATCGCGTCGACCTTCCCCGCGAGGAAATCGTCCACGGTATAGGTGTGATCGACGAAACGGCTGTTTCGGGGGGATACGCCGAAATGGTCCAGCATCAGCGCGAGCGAGCTTTGTTTCAGCTCGTCCTTGGTCCCCATGATCGTCTTGCCGATCAGGTCGGCGGGGTTGCTGATCCCTTTGCGGGTGACGAAGACGAGAGGGGAGCGCTGGTAGTAGGTGGCCATCAGTACCACCGGCCGGATCCGGGCCTCCTCGACGACGAGACTGGAGTTGTAGACGCCGTACGTGGCGCGCCCCTCGATCACTTCGGAAACGACGTCGATTCCATCCTGGTACTCGCGCAGTTCCAGCTCGATCCCCGCTTCCCGGTAGTACCCTTTTTCGACGGCGGCGATGAAACCGGCGTATTCGAACTGGAATTTCCACGCCATCTGGAGCGAAACTTTTTGGGGTGCCCCCTCTCCCCAAACCGCCGTACACAAAGCCAATATCCAAACAAGGTAACGCAACCGGGCCCTTTGCTTCTGTAATTGCAGACGATTATACGTCAATTTTTATCAACGCAGGATTAAAATTCATAATCTTTTCGCTTCCATAGTGTGCTATGATTATCGCATGATACATCTCACCACCGATACGCGGCTCAGCCTCGTCCTCCCCGGTACCAACAAGGCGTTCGCCGAAGCGATCAAAAACGCCACCCCCGAGCAGCTTGCCACGATGAGGGAGGAGAAAGGGGCCGGCGCACTTCTGGGGTCGCTGTTTCGGGATAAAATCGCTTCGGACAAATCCGACCGGGTGCTGATGGATATCCTCAAAAACGCCCCTGTGTTCAAAAACATGGGGAATTTTCCGGAGAACCTCGCCGCGTTGACGTCGCAGCTGCGTTCGCTTCCGCAATTTGCGTCCAAAACCGCCCCCCTCGAAGCGTTTCTCCAGCACGTCACCGCCCTCAGCGGCGAGTCCCTCAAATCGCAGCTCTCCAACAGCGGCGTGTTCATGGAGGGGAAAATCGCCGAAGCGATCCGCACCCTCCCCGCACTCCGGCAGACTCTCCGGAACCTGGAGACGCTCCTGGCTTCCAGTACCCGCCCCGAGGCCAAAAACCTCGCCGAATCGGTACGCTCCCTGCTGGAGGGGGCGATACTGCGGGACAATACTCCCGATGCTGCGGGGGCCGCCCGTCTTGCATCGGCGCTGCGGAACCTGGGCGATGCGGCTCAGGCGCTGATCGCCAAGAACGACGTCGTGTACGCCCCGCAGACGGCGCTGCTCATCGAACGCCTCGCCTCCGAAGGGGTGGGGACGGCGGAGGCCAAAACGGTGTTGGGCGAGCTCTACCGCATCCTCCTCTCCAGCACCTCGTCCCAAAGCGACCCCCTCCTCGATACGATCGAAAAACTGATGGACAACCTCGCCCGCTCCCCGGACGACGCCGCTGCGCCCGCTCGCGGGGCGCAGGAGCTTTCGGAGAAGTTCGCCCGGATCCTCGAAAACGCCGATCCCTCGACCTCACGGGAGCTCCCCCTCCTCCTCGCAAAGCTCGAGGGGTTCGGCGACGAGAAGGCCCTGATCCTCGAAACGATCCTCGAAAAATCGCTCGGTCACGATATGAAGTCGCAGCTGATGCAGCTGCACGAAGAGCTTCAGAATACCCCCGGCGCCCCCTCGGCCGAACTGCTCGAGAGGGTGGACAAACTCCTCGTCCAGATCGACTACCACCAGCTCCTCTCCCATCTAAACAACTCAAATTCGATCTATTTCCCCTTTTCGTGGGATCTCCTCGAGGAGGGCTCCCTCGGGTTCAAAAAATCCAAAGAGGAGCGGTTCTACTGCGAAATCAATCTCCGCCTCCGGGAATACGGCGGGATCGATCTGATGATGGCGCTGTTTGATCACAACCAGCTTGAGATCCAGGCCCATACCGAAAAAGCCTCCCTCAAAGAGCTGCTGGAGGCAAACCTCCCCCTGCTGCGCGGCTATCTCATCGACGCCGGGATCACCCCGCGCCGGATCCGGATCCTCCAGCATCGCGAAGCAAGCGCTTCGGATCCCTACGCCTCCGACGCGGGGGCGACCTATGCCGGGTTCGAGGTGACCATATGAAAAAAGCGGTGGCGATGCGCTATGACCGGACCAAAGAGAACGCCCCCCGCGTCGTCGCGAAAGGGGAAGGGATCGTCGCCGAAAACATCATCAAAGTAGCCGAGCTCCACGACCTCCCGATCCGCCGGGACGAAGACCTCGTGGAGCTGCTCAGCAAGGTCGAAATCGACCGGGAGATCCCCGAAAAACTCTACGTCGCGGTGGCCGAGGTCTTCCGCTTCATCTACACGATGACCAACCGCCATCCGGGCTGAGGGGAGAACAGACGATGAAGGCGACTACGCTGGGATTTTTATCGCTGGTCGCCCTGCTGACGCTTAGCGTATGGTTTTTCACCCCGCGTCCCACCCAGACCGTCCGCGTCGGGGTGCTCCATTCGCTCAGCGGTACGATGAGCATGAGCGAAAAAGGGGTGGCCGACGTGACCCTCGCCGCCTTCAACGAACTGAACGCGAGGGGGGGGATCATGGGGCACCAGGTGCGACCGATCCTCGCCGACGGCGCTTCGCACAATGCGCGTTTCGCCTCGGAAGCCGAAGCACTCATCCGCGACCGCAACGTCAAAGCGATTTTTGGCTGCTGGACCTCTTCGAGCCGCAAAGAGGTCAAACGGATCGTGGAACAGTACGACAACCTGCTGTTCTACCCGGTACAGTACGAAGGGTTCGAAGCCTCGCCCAACATCGTCTACCTGGGACAAACCCCCAACCAGCAGATCCGTCCCGCCGTCAAATTCGCGATGGACCGCCTGGGGAAAACGTTTTACCTCGTCGGCAGCGACTACATTTTCCCCCGTGCGGCCAATTTCTACATCAAAGACATCGCCTCCATGTTCGGAATCACGATCGCGGGAGAGGCGTACGTGCCGCTGGGATCAGACGATTTTGCCGCGATCGTCGAGACGATCCGTACCCGCCGCCCCGCCGTCATCTTCAGCACCCTCAACGGCGACAGCAACTTCCATTTTTTCAAGGCCCTGTACGACGCGGGGATCGATGCCGACCGGATCCCCGTGATTTCGTTGAGCATCGGCGATACGGAGATCCGGCAGATGGGGGAAAAGCTCCCCCGCAAAGCGCTCGCCGGGCATTACGCCGCGCTCAGTTATTTCGCAACGATCGATTCGCCCGAAAATCTCGCGTTCGGGGAGTTCCTCCGCCGCAACCGGATCGATTCGCCCCCCTCCGATGCGATGGAAGGGGCCTATAACGCGGTGCAGATTTACAAACAGGCGGTCGAAGAGTGCCAGAGTTTCGATCCCCGGATCGTCCGGCGGTGCCTCCCGATGCAGAGCGTCAACGCTCCGGGGGGGGTGATCTACCTCGATGCGACGAACAACCATGCCTGGAAAAAAAGCCGGATCGCTCGGATCAACGGTTCGCTCGATTTTGACATCGTTTTCGAATCTCCCAAGGCGATCCGGCCCCAGAACTATCCCCCCCACCGTCCGATAGCGTTCTGGAACGATCTGATGAAGTCGTACCACCACCCCCGATCACCGGGAGGACAACCGTGAAAACGCCGTTTTTCCACACCATCGCCAACCGCCTCGCGTGGCTCGTATTCCCGATCGCGGTCATCCCGATCCTGCTGATCTCCTACAGCCTGCATTACGAGAAAACCGAAGAATACGCCCGTTCCCACCTCTCCCATCTCCAGGTGATTTTCAAGCAGACGATCACCACGATCGAAACGGCCCTCAACGGCCACAAGCAGATGCTCAATACCGCCGCTTCCGCCCCCAAAATCGCCGAAGCGTTCCTGGAACGCAAAGCCGGCGGGATGATCGAACCCGAACCGGGACTCCAAAAATACATCGCCGACATCATCAACATCTACGGTTACTACGATTTTTTCCTCATCACCGAAGCAGGCGACATCGTCTATACCTACAAAAAAGAGAGTGACTACGGCAAAAATCTCCGTGATCCCCTGCTCAGCGCCACCCCCCTCGCCGATGCCTACCGTTCCTCGCTCACGCTGCTCGACACCCAGATCAGTGCGGTCGATTATTACCCCCCTTCCAAAAGCAAAGCCGCCTTCATCGCCACCCCCGTGATCGTGAACCAGAAAATCATCGGGCTCGTCGCGATCCAGCTCGACGAGCACTTCGTATTCGATCTCGTCAAACACTACAACGGGCTGGGAAAAACGGGGGAAGTGGTCGCCGGGCGGGAGCTCGAGGCGGGGCGGATCGTCGCCGCCATCCCCCTCAAATACGACCCGGGCGCGTTTACGAACGAACGGCTGCTGAACGAAGGGCGCAACGCCACCGCGATGGTACAGGCGATCAAAGGGCTGGGGGGAGCGGGGGAAGTCATCGATTACCGGGGGATCGAATGCCTCGCGGTATGGGGGTATGAACCGACGATGGGATGGGGAGTCGTCGTCAAAACGGACAAAGACGAAGTGTTCGAACATATCTATCAAAGCCAGAAGCAGCTCCTGTTGCTGCTCTTCCTCGTCGCCTCGGCCATCGCGTTTCTGATCTATTTCAGTGCCAAATGGATTACCGAACCGATCCGCAGCCTCATCGTCGCCATGCGCCATTTCCGCAAAGGAGAACCCTTCAGCGTCGATCTTTCCAGAGGGAGCGGCGAGATCGGTTATCTCGCCCGCGAATTCACCGTGATGGCCAACGAAATCCGCTCCTACCACCGCGATCTCGAAGCCAAAATCAAAGCCCGGACCCGGGAGCTCAGCCGGGCGAAAAAGGAACTCGACACCTACGTCGGGATCGTCAACCGTTTCGTCATCACCTCCTCGACCGACCTGGAGGGGAACATTACCTACGTCAGCCGGGCGTTCGAGGAGGTATCGGGATACACCGCTGCCGAGCTGATCGGCAAAAACCACCGCCTCCTCAAAGACCCGCTCGCCCCCGCTTCGCTGTTCGAGGAGATGTGGCAGACGATCAGCGCGGGATGCGACTGGCACGGGGAGCTGCGCAACATCACCAAAAGCGGCGGCTACTACTGGACCGAGGTCAACATCGCCCCCCTCTTCGACGATCGAGGAACCCGAACCGGCTATACGGCCGTCTGCCGCAACATCACCGACAAAAAAACGATCGAGGAGATCTCCATTACCGACCCCCTCACGAAACTCTACAACCGCCGCTATCTCGACGGTACCCTCGAGCAAAACGCCCGGCTGTATGAGCGCTACGGCACCCCTTTTAGCCTCATCATGATCGACCTGGACCACTTCAAAGCCGTCAACGACCGCTACGGCCACCAGGCCGGAGACGTCGTTCTCGAAACCATCGGGGCGCTGCTGAAAACCGAATCGCGCACGACCGACGTCCCCGGCCGGTGGGGAGGGGAAGAGTTTTTGATCATCCTCCCCTCGACCACCCTCGAAGAGGCCGCCTCAGACGCCGAAAAACTCCGGCTGATGATCGAGCGGCGGGCCATCCCGCAGCTGGGGCATCAAAGCGCCAGCCTCGGGGTGAGCGAATACCAAGGTTCGATCCCCAAGGCGCTCAAAGAGGCCGACGACGCACTCTACCGGGCCAAGGAGGGGGGACGCAACCGCGTCTGCCGGGCCGGGGAAGCGTGAGGCCCAAGGGGGTTCTAACCGCACACATGCTACACTTGCGCCATGAACACCGATACACACCCCTTTTGGGAAACGAAACGACTGGACGAACTGGGCTTTGCAGAGTGGGAAGCGCTCTGCGACGGATGCGGTCTGTGCTGCCTCCACCGCCTCCAGGGGGAAGAGGAAGATGCCCCCGTGCTGACGACGCGGGTCGTATGCCGCTGCTACGACCTCACTAACGGGGGGTGCAGCGACTACCCCAACCGTTTCAACTGCGTCGAGGGGTGCACGCAGCTCACCGTGGAGCGGGCCGCCGAGTTCGACTGGCTCCCCCCCACCTGCGCCTACCGCCTCCGCCATCACGGAGAACCTCTCCCCTCGTGGCATCCGCTGATCAGCGGGACGCGAGAGAGCGTACGCCCCTACGGCGTCCGGGCCCTCAACCCCGTCCCCGAAACCGACGACATCGACCTCGAAGATTACCTTATCGGGGAGTGACCCCTATTCCATAGCCGGGCGAAGCGATGTTTTTCCCTGCCGAATCGTCCGTGCCAGCGCCGCATGATGGGCGGCCAGCCGGTCGGTCCGGTCGCGGTAGGGGTAATCGGCATTTTGGGACTGGGCATTTTTTTCGATCTCCTGCGCCCCTTTGCGGATCGTATCGAGTCTGAGCCCCCCCGCGGCCCCGTTGATTTTATGGGCGGATCTGCGGATCGCGTCGAAATCGGGCACCGCGACCGCCGCGTAGAGTTTTTCGAGCTCTTCGCCGACGCTTTGGACGAACAGCTCAAACAGCCGCTCCATCGTCGCCGAATCAAGCCCCAGCGAAGCCTGCGCCCGCGCGAGTGCATCGGCATACCCCTCCCTCACGCCCGAGGGGGCATAGCGCTTCAGCAACGCCGCGATCGCACTGCGATCGATCGGCTTGGAGACGTAATCATCCATACCCGCCTCGAGGAGCCGTTCGCGCTCCCCCTCCAGAACATTGGCCGTCAGCGCGACGATCGGCACCCCCCGCCCCAGACGCTCCCGGATTTTCGCGCTCGCTTCGGCTCCCCCCATCCGGGGCATGTTGACGTCCATCAGGATCAGACCGTACCCTTTTTGGGCCGCCATCTCAACCGCTTCGATACCGTCCGACGCAAAATCGGGACGGATTCCGTGCCCGCTCAGCAGCGCTTCGATGAGCATCCGGTTCACCTCGTCATCCTCCGCCACGAGGACCTCCAGATCGTAGCAAGGCGTCATCGCTTCCCCCGCCTCTTCCGCCCCGGCGGCGGGGATATCGGCGCAACGCTCCAGCACGAGGGAGAACGAAAACACGGAGCCTTCCCCCTCGACGCTGCTCACCCCCAGCGTCCCCCCCATCATCTCCACCAGATGGGAGCTGATCGAAAGTCCCAGCCCCGTCCCCCCGAACTGCCGTGTCGTCGACGCGTCGGCCTGCGAAAACGGCTCGAAGATTTTGGCCTGTTTGTCCGCGGGGATCCCGATCCCCGAATCGCGTACGCCAAAACGGACCCTCACCGGGGATTCGGCCCCCTGCTCCAGGCCAATCCGCACCTCCACCTCTCCCCCGGAGGGGGTGAATTTCATCGCGTTGGCCACGAGGTTGCTGAGCACCTGCTTGAGGCGGAGGGTATCGACCATCAGGCATTCGGGCATCTGCGGATCGATCCACACCGAGAGGGCAATGTTTTTCGAAGCGGCGGAGGCTTCGAACAAGGCGACGTGGAGCCGCATCTCCGCATCCAGGTCGGTCCGGGTCAGATCCAGCGCCATCTTGCCGCTTTCGATCTTGGAAAAATCGAGGATGTCGTTGACGATCCCCAGCAGCGTTTTCGTCGACGCGCGGACCGTTTCGACATAGCGGCGCTGGATCGGGTCGAGGTTGCTCCCCTCCAGCAGCTCGGTAAACCCGATGATCCCGTTCATCGGGGTGCGGATCTCGTGGCTCATGATCGCGAGGAACTCCGATTTGGCTTTTTCGGCCGACTCGGCTTTGAGCTTGGCCGCTTCGATTTCGGTGATGTCGTTGAACGAGACGATCAGGTATTGCTCGCGCCCGAAATCGAGTTTCCGGGCGCTCACCCGGTAGATCCGCTCCTCGCCGCTGCGATCGCGCATCACCGCCTTGTGAACGCTTTGGGAGTCTGTCAATAGCGGTTCGTACCACACCAGCCCCTCGGGAACGTTACCCGAGAGATACCCCTCCCGTTCGATAAAGAGGTCGCAGACGCAGCGGTGACGTTCCAGAAAACTCTCCAGATCGGCAAAGTCGAAAAATTCGAAAAACGGCCGGTTGATATCGACCATCCGGCGGTTTTTGATGATGAGGGTGATCGTGCGGCTGCTGTCGAGGACCCCGCGGATGAACCGTTTTTCTTTTTCGAGCGATTCCCGGGCCAGCACGAGGCCGGTGATGTCCTCGCGGATCGACATGAACTCGACGATCTCCCCCCCGCTGTTGCGGATCGGGATGATCGCGCTTTTGACGTAGTAGCTTCGGCCGTTTTTGCCGCGGTTTTCGAGTTCTCCCTTCCAGATCTCCCCCGCGCGGATCGTCTTCCACATCCGGCGGAATACCTCCGGCGGAGTCGAGGGGTGGCGGACGATATTGTGGGGGTGCCCCACCAGCTCTTCGCGCGAATACCCGCTGATCCGGCAGAAATGGTCGTTGGCGTAGGTGATGACCCCCTTCGGGTCGGTCCGGGAGATGATGAGGACCGTGTCGATGGCGCGGTCGTACTCATCCAGGAGGTTGCGGATCCGGCGGTTGCGGTTCTCAAAGCGCCGCAGATCGTCGCTGATCCGGTCGATCAGGTGGAACAGCGGTTCCCCCGAAGAGGGGACCTCGGGGAGGAGGCACCGCTCCCCCCCGCTTTGCACCGCGCCCCCCTCGCGCAGGGCCAGCACCGTCGTCGTGATGTTGAGCAGGCACCCCGAGCCCTTGTTGGGGAAAAACTCCCCGTAGGCAAAAAACCCGTTCATCGGCGCGAGCGAGGCGAGCGGTTCGAATTCCCGGTTGAGGAGTTCGCCGAAAAACGCCTTGCGCCCCGAACACGAATAGACGAAAAGGGCTTCGGCCGCCTCCCCGATCCGGAGGCACTCGTCGCGCACCGCCTGCTCGATCATGGCGGGGCTTCCGACGCCGAAGCGTACCTTGCTCCCCTGCGGAACGTCCCCGGCAAACAGCGCCGAACCGTCCTCTTCCACCGCGATCATCGCCCGCGCGACGTTTACGCCGTTTTCGATGATGAGGGGAAACTCGCTCGCCGAGGCGGGAAAACCGGCCACGACCCCCTCCCCCAGAAATTTCCGGTAGAGCCCGATCACCGGCTCCCCCTCGATCTCCCACACGCGATTTCCCTCCGAGCGGGTCACCTGCATCGCCAGCCCCACCCCTTTCCAGCCGAGGTTATAGTACTGCGACACCTGCAGCGCTTCCCCCTCCAGCACCGCGGCGACGACGGCACCGGAGCGCACACTCGTGCCGCAGATCGTATAGCAGCGTTCAAATCTTCCCCGATCGCCGCTCATCCCCCCGGCCAGGGGGATGCGGGAGAGATCGGCACACGAGAGGCCGCGCAGCAGCTCGTCCCCGTTGATCTCCAGCCCGTCGGCAAAGAGGATGAGGCACTTCGTCGCATCGGTAAGGAGCTTTTCGGCGATCTCCCGCCCCAGCGCGTCCCCCTCCGCCCCGGCGACTTCGAGGGAGCGGACCCGGACCGCATCGAAAAACGTGAGGCTCAGGCTGATCCCCCCCTCGCGCATCTTTCCTTCCGCGATTTCACCGTCGCTCGTCGCCCCGATGATCACCGCCTCCGGAAACGCCGCCATGACCGCGGCCGAAAAACGGCGAAGCACCTCCGCATCGAGGATCGAACCGAACACCTGCGCCAGCAGCGACGTCCACCCCCGACTCGGCTGCGCGGCGAGAAACGCTTCCAGCGCCTCCCACTCCCCCGCTTCGAAATAAAACGTTGCCGTCCGCATAGCGCCCCTTTCCTCCGGCCGAAACCATATTGAACTTTATTATAGCCGATGCGGAAGAATTTCCAAAAAAACATCTAAAAACAACTTTTAATATTATTTTATGATTAAGCGTGTATCATAAGTAGTTCGAATGATTATGGCAATTCGGGACACAGCAGAACAACGAAAAGAGGGCGAAATGGCCGGTTCAATAGAAACAATCGTCAAACAGGCACTCGATGAGTGGATGATGGCTCTCGACGTCGTCGAGGACCCCATTTTCATCCATGACGCACAGATGCGGATCCTTCGGTGCAACCGCGCCTATCAGGAGAAAGCGGGGATACCGTTTTCTCAGCTCATCGGGCGCCTCTACTACGAGGTTTTCCCCGTACTCGATGCCCCCCTCCCCCACTGCCGCGAAGCGATCGAACACCCGCAAAGCAAAGAAAAACCCCATGAAATCGAGATCGACGGGGCCATCTACCGTTCACGGAGTTACTCGGTCACCGACCATCAAGGGCATTATCGCTACTCCGTTCACATCCTCGAAGACATTACCGAACGAGAACAGACCGCCCGGGCGCTGAGAGAGTCCGAAGAGCGCTTCAAAGCGATTTTTGACAACGCCAGTGACGGTATCCTCGTCGCCGACATCCCTACCCGTATTTTTAAAATCGCCAATCCCGGTATCTGCAAGATGCTCGGCTACACGTGCGACGAACTGCTCGCCCTCCGGATCGACGACGTCCACCCTACCGACGCGCTCGCGCGGGGTATCGAAGAGTTCGAAAGACAGCAGCAAAAAAACACCTCCGTGGTTTCCGAAATCCCCCTGCTGCGCAAAGACGGAACAATCTTCTATGCGGATATCAACCCTTTTGTCATGACGATCGAGGGAAAGGCGTACATGGCCGGATTTGTCCGCGATATTACCGAACGCAAAAAAGCCGAAGAGGCGCTCGAACGGGCCAACCGTGCCCTGCGAACCCTTTCGGCGGGGAACCTCGCCCTGATCAGGGCGCATGGGGAAACGGAGCTGCTCAAATCGGTCGCCAGCGTCATCGTCAAAAAAGGGGGCTACAGTCTTGCCTCCGTCTGCTATGCCGACGACGACCCCGACCGGACGATCCGCTCGATCGCACGGGCCGGAAAAGGAGATGCATATTTCTGCACCGACATTCACCTGAGCTGGGCGGAAAACGACGCGGGCAACCTCCCGATGGCTCGGGCGATCCGCGATTCCAAAACCCAAATCTGCCGCGACATTCTGGCCGAAAACGCTTACACTCCATGGAAAGAGGCCCTTATTGCGCACGGCCTCGTCTCGACAGTCGCCCTCCCCCTCAGAGACAACGACCGTACCTTCGGGGTGCTCAGCATCTACTCATATGAGCACGAAATTTTCGACAAAGAGGAAGTCCGTCTGCTTGAAGAACTCGCCGACGACCTCGCCTACGGCATCACCAACCTGCGCGCCCGTGAAGAGCATGAGCGACGGGCCGTACTCCTGCGCCAAAGCCTCGAACAGTCGGTCCAGACGATCGCCGCGACCCTGGAAGCGCGCGACCCCTATACCGCTGGGCACCAGCGGCGCGTCGCCGAACTCGCGACGGCCATCGCCCGGGAGATGGGGCTGGACGATGACCGGGTGCAGGGGATCCATTTCGCCGCCATCATCCACGACCTGGGCAAGATCCATATCCCCGCCGAAATCCTCTCCAATCCCGGCCGGCTCAATAAAATCGAGCACATGCTCATCCAGACCCATCCCCAGGAGGGGTACGAAATCCTCAAAGAGGTCGAATTCCCCTGGCCCATCGCCCAGATCGTCTTGCAGCACCACGAGAAACTCGACGGCTCGGGCTACCCGCAGGGGCTCACGGCAGACCAGATCCTCCCCGAGGCCAAAATCATCTGCGTCGCCGACGTCGTCGAGGCGATGAGTTCCCATCGCCCCTACCGTCCGGGACTGGGACTCGAAGCGGCGCTGGCCGAGATCACCCGGGGGCGCGGCACCGCCTATGACGCCGTCGTCGTCGATATATGCCTGAAGCTCTTCGGCGAAAAAGGGTTTGCGTTCAGCGACGAAGGGTAGCGGTTTGCCCGAAAAACGGCAAATTACAGGCTATAATACAATCAAATCCCAAAAAAGGTGGATTATGCCTTTTCCCGACCCGCTGGACCGCCATATCGCACAGATCGCCGAAGCGCTCGACCTGAGCGCGGAAGCGATGACCGTCGTCAAGATGCACCCCGGCCACGACGAGCGCCATAGAGAACTCGAACTGCTGCAGGGGAGCTGGGACGTGGAACACCCCTGGATCATCCTCGACGAACACGACCATCCCCACACGATGACCTCGGCGCAGTCGCTTTCCAAAATGATCGCCCTCCTCGCCGCGGCACAGGGGGAGAGTTTCCAGCTCAAACTCGAAAAAGCGATCTGGCAGCGCTATCCGATCGATTTCTACGACGTCTGGGCCGTCGCGATGGAGCGGATCAAGCGCCGGGTCCGGAACCATCCCAAAAGCACGGTGGTCACCCTCGATCTGGACTGGCTCGTTTCCGAGATCAAACAGGAGTACCCCAACCTCTTCTACCACCTCGATCAGCTCCTCACCCACCCCTGAACCATGAACGGCAACGCCCGCCTCGTCGATTCCCTGATTCGTGCCGGGTCGCTTCGGACACCGGAACTGATCGCTGCTTTTTTACGGTGCGACCGCTCCCTTTTCGTCCCCCCGCAACTCCTCGAAGAGGCGTACGGCGACTATCCCCTCCCGCTGGGATTTTCGCAGACGATATCACAGCCTACGACGGTGGCGATCATGCTCGAACTCCTCTCCCCCCGGATCGGGGACCGGGTCCTTGACATCGGTTCGGGATCGGGATGGACGACGGCGCTGCTGGCCTGCGCGGTCGGGGAAACGGGGGTCGTAGAGGGGGTGGAGCGGATTAGTGAACTCGTCGAATTCGGCCGCCGCAACCTCGAGAGGGCCGCCATATCCAACGCCTCGATCGACCCCGCCGATCCCGCCGCGCTGGGCAAGCCCGGCATGCTCTACGACCGCATTCTCGTTTCGGCGGCGGCCCCGCGGATGCCCAGGACTCTGCTGCGGCAGCTCAAACCGGGAGGGGTTCTGGTTCTCCCGGTGCGCGAAAGCCTGTGGCGGATCGTACGGCATACAGACGGGTCGGTGGCATCGGCGGAATTGCCGGGGTTTCGTTTTGTATCGCTGGTGATTCCGGAGGGGAAAGAAATATTATAAATGAGGGATTTAAAAAAAGAGGTGGAGCGGGAAACGAGACTCGAACTCGCGACATTCAGCTTGGAAGGCTGACGCTCTAGCCAACTGAGCTACTCCCGCATCACGAAGGAAATTATATCCCCCATTCCCTTAAAAAACGCTCAGGGGATGGGGATATAGGCATACCCCTCGTTCTGCCATCCGGAGAGGCCGATCATCGCCGATTTGATCGGCGTCACGTACGGATAGATATCCTCGCTCAATATCCCCTTGCGCCCCATCCCCGTCTGGCAGATTTCAAACCGGATCGGATGGCGGGAGCGGATTTCGTCCAGTTTGCGGCGGATTTCGTCGTGCCGCGCGACCAGTTTTTCATCCAGGGCGTAACGGGTATGGTCCAGGTTTGCGATAAAAAACTTGTAGGCATCGCCGTGAATCACGACCACCGCTTCCACCTCGTCCCCCGAGCGCTTCCAATATTCGATCGTCCCGGGTACCCCACCCAGGAAGCGGGCGCCAAACGTCTCCATATCCCCGCTCGTGAGATCGAAAACGATCTTCTTGACCCCCGCAAACGAGAGGGTAACCACAAACAAAAGAATCCCCAGAACCCGCACCATCACTGTTTTCCTTTATCACTTTATCCCGCCATTATGCCACCGTAGTGTAAAAAGCGCGTAAAATTTTTCGCTACAATAAAAAGATGAACCCGCGACTTTTTCTCGCCGTCCCCGTCCGTCTCTACGACTACCCGCAGATCCGTGTGCAGTTTGATCCCCTGATCGCGGGGAGATGGCGCGACGAGAGCGGCCTGCACGTCACGATCGCCTTTTTGGGGGAACGGTTTTCCCCCGATGCGGTCGTATCCGCACTGGAGGGGCTGGAGTGCTCGTTTGATCCCTCGTTGCTGGGAGGATGGGACTATTTCCCCCGCAGCCGCGTATTCGTCGCCACCACGTCCAACTCCTCGCTCCAGTCGCTCCATGATCGCCTCGTCCCCCGGCTGGATCTCCCCGAAAAGCTTCTCAACCCCCACGTCACCCTGATGCGCGTCAGGACGTTCACCGACCGGGAGGCCTTTGACGCCGCCTTGCGTCTCCCCCCTCCCCACCCCCTCGGGGAACTGGAACCGCGCATGGTTCTCTACCGCAGCGACCTGCACCCGGGGGGAGCTGTCTATACCCCGTTGCACACCTGGGAAACCAAACGCCCGCACAAATAAAAACGTCCGTTCCCGTGACACCGTTTCCCGCTTCGGCTCCGCCGAGTCATTGAAAAGATTCATATTCCGGGAAAATTGGTTATAATCTTTGCTAATCCAAATACCTACCGACGAAGACGCGGCGAGCGTCCGAACAAACCGAGGCCGATGAACATATTCAAAGAACAGATTCGCTGGAAGCTCCTTTTGCTCCTCTCATTGCTGCTGCTCGGGCTCTCCGTGATCCTGACGACGCAGCATGTCCTCTCCTACAAAGCCATGCTCGTGGAAGGGTTTGACGAACAAAAAAGACTTCTGAAAGACAATATGCTCCTCCGGGCGAAAAACCAAACCGACTCGCTCGCCGCGCAGCTCGAAAACGAACTCGCCGCCTACAATTTCTCGAAATTCACCGAGCTCATCGGCAGCGATGCGTCCCGTAACCATAACATCAGCCGCATCTCCGTCCTGGACAAAAACGGCGCTCCCCTCATCTATTCCCTCCCCGCCATGCCCGGAACCCGCCTGGAGACCCACGATCTCAACACGACCGGCATTTCGGTCGCCGAAATCCTCTACCGGGGGGACAGCGTACTCGTACTGAAAAAAAACCTCTTTCTGGGTACCCAGCCCTGGGGGATCCTCGTAATCTACTTCAGCCAGAGCGAAGTGGAGGAAAAAGTTGCCGCCTACGCCGATTTGCTCGACGCGAAGATCACCCGCTCGCTCTACACGTCGCTGGCGTCGATGGGGCTCTTTTTTCTCCTCTTTTTCCCGGTCGTCTACAGTATGGCGCTGCACATCAGCAACCCCATCGTTTCCCTGACGCGGCGGGCCGAAGCGCTATCGGAGGGGCACTTCGAAAACCGGGGTGCCGCTCCGATAAACCGCCAGGACGAGCTGGGGACGCTGGAGAGGACCTTTACGAAAATGAGCGAGAACCTGCACGCCTCCTACCAGAAACTCGCCGACTACAACGCCCATCTGGAGCGGATGGTGCAGGCGCGTACCCACGAGCTCGAAGAGAAAAACGTCGAGCTCGAAAAGCTCTCGATCACCGACCGCCTCACCCACCTTTGCAACCGGGTCAGGCTCGAAGAGGTCTTCAGCGAACAGCTGCACGTCGCGCAGCGCTACGGCACCCCGTTCGCGCTGCTGCTGTGCGATATCGATTTTTTCAAACGGATCAACGACTCTTTCGGGCATATCGTCGGGGACAAGGTCCTCGTGGAGATCGCACAGATCCTCGAAGCCACAATCCGCGAAACGGACCTCATCGGCCGCTGGGGAGGCGAAGAGTTCCTCGTCATCTGCCGCGAAACGGATCGCGAGGGGGCGATGCTGCTGGCAGAAAGACTCCGCGAAGCGGTCGAAAAACACGCATTTGCGACCGGGGAGCGGCAGACGCTCAGCATCGGGGTCAGCTGTTACGCGCCGCAGGACACCGAGGTATCGATGCTCGGACGCGCCGACCGGGCCCTCTATCTCGCCAAAAACGACGGGCGCAACCGCGTCGTGTATATCCCCAATGAGTAACAAGGGCTCCCCGTGCTGAAAAAAATCATGTTCGCAAGCCTGCCGGCGATCCTCGCCGCCAACCCCTTTACCGCCACGCTCGAAGACGAAGCGACCTGGCTCAAGGACGAAACCTACGTCATCTCGGCCTCCCGGGTCAAGGAAAGCGTCAAAAAAGCCTCCGCATCGATCACCGTCATCGACGAGGAGATGATCCGGAACATGGGGGCCCACACCCTCACCGACGTCCTGCGCACCGTCCCCGGCTTCGGGGTTTCGCAAAGCAACATCTACGTCGACAAAATCTCGGTACGCGGCATCGAAACCTGGTTTTCGGAAAAAGTGCTCGTCTTGCTCGATGGCCATTCCCTCAACTCCGACCTGCTCAACGGGGGAGCGACCGGGACGTTTGCCAATCTCCCGATGGAACACGTCCGCCGGATCGAAATCATCCGGGGACCCGCATCGGCACTGTATGGAGAAAACGCCTTCACCGCGCTGATCAACATCATCACCAAAACGGGGGGCGAAATCGACGGCGTCCGCGTCAGCGCCAGGGCGGGCAGTTTCGACGAACGCTCCTACGATCTGCTGCTGGGAAACAACTACGGCCCCCTGGAACTCTCCGCAAACCTCAACGTCCGCCGTATTGAGGGCTACCGCGCCTCCATCGACGAAGATACGATCGGAAACAGCGGCCGCATCGACCCCTCTTCCGAAAGGCTCTACGCCCACCTCTCCCTCCGGCACGAAAACGGGTTTTACGCCAAAGCCGCGCTGAACAAGGCCGAAGACGGGCCCCGCTACGGAGCGGCCCACGCGCTCAACGATGAGGATCTCTCAAAAAGAAAAGCCTATTTCGCCGAATTCGGCTATGCCCGCCAGCTCGATGAAAGCTACGGCATCAATGCCAAAATCTATCACGACCATTTCACGGCCGACAATCTCTGGAGAATCTTTCCTGCGGGATTTCCGGCTCCCGCTTACACGGACGGGATGCTGGCGGTTTCGGGCTATACCAACATCCGCTCAGGCATCGACGCCCTGCTGACCTACAAATCAGAAGAATACACCATCGTATCCGGTCTCTCGTATGAGATTCAAAAGCTTACCGATCCCATCTACAAAGCCAATTACCATCCGCTGAGCGGGGCTCCTCTGGCCGCATTACAGAATTTTTCGGATCCGGACACCAATTTCGTCTCCGAAGCCAAGCGGAAGTTCTGGGCGGTATACGGTGAACTGCTCTACGATCCGGCCGATAACGTCCGGCTGAGCGCAGGGGTGCGCTACGATCACTACAGCGATTTCGGCGGTGTCGTCAATCCCCGGCTGGGGGCGGTATGGGGCATCACTGCCGACAACACCCTCAAGCTGATGTACGGCGAAGCGTTCCGGGCACCGACCTTCGCCGAACTCTACAACAAAAACAACCCGGCCCTCGTCGGCAATGCCGATCTGACTCCCGAAAAAGTCAGGACACTGGAACTGAGTTTTCAGAACTCCTCCGTCGATAATCTCCTGGCTTCACTCTGCGTTTTCAGGAGTACGATCAGTGACATCATCACCTCCTCGGGCAACACCTACGTCAACAAGGGAGCAGTCACCACCCGGGGGATCGAGCTGGAGCTCAAATACGATCTGTGGAGAGGTTCATACGTTACGGCCCACTATACCTACCGGGATCCGGAAAACGACGACACCTCCCGGGTTCTGGAAAATATCTACCGTCACGAGGCCTATGCGGCGCTAAACTACCGGATCAACCGCCATTTTAACGCGTACGCCGACGTCAAATATATCGGGGAACAAACCCGCGGCGCAAACGATCCCCGACCTCCGGTCGAGAGCTCGATGACCGGCAACATCACCCTCCTCGCCAAGGACTGGCTCGCCAAGAACGTGCAGATGAAATTTTCGGTCTTCAATATTTTTGACGAAAAAAGCTACAATTCTTTCAGCCCATACGATTATCCACTCCCCGGAAGATCCTATATGGCTGAAGTTTCCTATAAATTTTAACACGGGGCCAAACGAATGATTATCGGTAAAACTGAGCTTGAGTACATTTTATACGGTGCGTGTTTTTTAGCGTCGGGAGGCGGCGGGCCGCTTGACCTCGGTCAAAGCTGCATCGATGCGGGGTTCAGCGAAGATGATCACGTTGAAATCGTCGATTTTGATGCTATCGCACACGATGCGTGGATTGTACCGTGCGCCGGAATGGGATTGCCGAGTGCATCGTTCAATGCCTCAGAACTCAATCTGTCCGTTTTTAACGTTGCGCAGATCATGCAGGCGTGGTGCGAAAAAAATATTGCCGGGTTTAGCGGCTTTCAATACATATTTCCCATGGAAGTCGGGACCGTCAACTCGGTATTGCCGATCATCGCGGCTAAAACGGCTCGGGAGAAAGGGATAAATCTCAAAGTCATCAATGCCGATCCCTCCGGCAGGGCGACGCCGACATTGCCGCTCACACTGCTGGCCGGCTACGATTGCCCCGTTTACCCCAACTTTATTGCCAACGGCGGGGAGAAGCCTCTTTTTGCCTCGTATAATTTAGAAAGCCTGGATCATGTTCAGGAGTGTTTTGCACAGATGTTTACCTCTTCCGCATTCAAAAACAGCGGAGGCTTTTCTCTGTATCCGATGGCAAAAAAAGAGTTCAAACGTGAATATACCGTCCCCAACACGATGCTGGATGCACTCAATATCGGAAAGATCATCCTTGAAACGGGCCCGGTATCCGAACGGGTTGAAAAAGTCATCTCTTACATGAATCATGAAAGCAGGGAACACCGTTTGACGAAAGAGGTCTTTTACGGCACCCTGGAAAGCATCTATACCAATGCCGTAAACGGAACCGACGTCGGAATTCTGGTAATTAAAGGGGTAGACGCATTTGAGGGAAAAACGTTAAAGGTATCCACCGAGAACGAAAATATTTTTGCCGATATCGTTGATCACAACGGCAACGAAACTCCCTATATCATGGGTCCTGATTCCATCTGTTATCTGCCTGAAGTCGTTTCGGCCCAGGGCACCGATATCGGAAACGTGAAAATTCTCGACGTCACCGGCCTGAATAATCTGTACAATTGTCCGATGAAAAAAACCATTTATCTCCACGTCATCGGGATTGACGCACCGGCTCACGTCAAAGGGTGCGCGAATCTCATCGCCAGCTGGTGTTCCGTGAACGCCTCTTTAGGCGGTCCTTCCGCCTACACGCAGCCATGGCTGCAACCATAAAACCGATGAGAGCCTGAATGAAACTTATTCTTGCCGTTATCTTCCTCGCAAGCACCCTTTTGTCCGATACGATAAAAGTGTGCCTGTACTCGCCGGAGGTCAACGTCAACAACTTCAAATCGCTCAAAGCCGGTTTCGACGCCTACCTCAGCGGCTACGGAAATTACGAACTTCAGCCTTTCAGCGACAAGGATACGTTTGAAAAATACCTGAAAAAGAAAAACACGGTCGTCATCCTCTCAAGCTGGCATTACCGCGAAATCGCCCGGAAATACAATCTCGAAGCGATGCTCGTCGCCCAGAAAAAGGGGAGCATTACCGACAAAAAGATTCTCGTCGGGCCGAAAAACGCCCCCTTCAGGGGGGTCGTCACCTCGGCATACGACAAAGAGTACACGACCACCCTGCTCGAGGAGATGGGCGGCGAAAGCATCCGGGGACTCTCGCCGCTGCGGGTCCCCAAAGAGATCGACGCGCTGATGAGCGTAGGGTTCGGGATGAGCCGTTTCGCCCTCGTTTCCCGGGAGAGTTTCCACCACCTCCAGCAGATCAACCCCGTTTTGTCCCGGGAGCTGAAAATCCATTACGAGTCCGAACCCGAATACCGGATGGTGCTCGCCTGCAACGAAACGACCCCGGAGGAGAAACGGCTCATTTCCATCTTTAAAAACATGGAAAACAGCGATGCAGGAAAAAATATTCTCAAACTGATCGGTATCGACCGGATGGTCACCTTCGGCCTCCGTAATCCCGACACTACCGGAGATGCACCATGAAACGGCTTTTTTGCGTATTGCTCCTGACACTGACGGTACACGCCCAGAGCGTCCTCGTCATCAACTCAAACTCCGGGGTCAAAAAGTACGCCGAGGCCGAAAAGGCATTCGCCCAGGCCTTCGGCAAACCTTTCAAAACGCTCGACGTCACGACGATGCCGGGGAGCAAGGTCAAACGCTTCCTCCACGACGAATACCCCGATATCGTCTACGCGATCGGAGCCAAAGCGTACCAGTACGCCAACGAATACCTCCCCGAAAAAGAGATCTACTTCAGCTCGATCGTCGACTGGAAACGGCTCTCGCCCCGAGGGAAGCGTTACGGCGTCTCGAACGAACTCAACGGCGGGATGCAGCTCATGCTGGCCAAAGCGGTTTTCAGCCGCATCTCCACGGTGGGCGTCGTCTACAGCCGATACACGCAAAACCTGATCAACGACCTCGGCGAACATGCCGCTCATCTGGGGATGCAGATCCGCACGCTCAGAATCGACGAGGCGTTTTCCGACACCTCCGCGCTTGACGACCTCGCCCTCAACAGCGACGCGGTGATGATCATCGCCGATCCCCTCCTCCTGAACAACCCCGAGGCGGTCGAAACCCTCTTTAGCATTTCACGGACCCGTCAAAAACCCATCATCGCCTACCACGAGCTTTTTCTCCGCTACGGTGCGACGCTGGTCCTCTCGGCGGACAACCCCACCATCGGCCGCCAGGTCGCCGCGATGATCGAGAGCAACCGGGAGGGGGAAATGACCGAAACGATCCAGTACCCGGCCGGAACCGGCATCATTTTCAACCGGAAAGAGGCGACCCGGATCGGGGTCGAAATCACCCCCGACATCTCCTCCATCGCGACCGAAATCGTAGAATAAATGGGAAATTTAACGCTATAATCGCGACAAAAAAGTCCGAGTTCATGAAAACGATCCGTATCCCTTTCGGCCAGACCCGCCCCGACAAGAAAAATGCCGTATTTCTCGCCATCTACGTCGAGGCGATCTCGCCGTGGAAATACTTCAAAGACGACATGAAGCACCTCGCCTGCCCCGCCCTTATCATGATCGACCGGTGGGACGGGCGGATGGGATTTCCCGGCGGCACCGTCGATGAGGGAGAAGAACTCCT
>CAZBIR010000016.1:0-30663 GCA_964491035.1 uncultured Sulfuricurvum sp. | reverse complement strand
CTAAAACTGGGTGTCGAGGATTTCGTTTTTGTACTTGAGCGCTTCCACCTTGGCTTTGATCAGGCGGTTTTCTTCCATCAGGGCGTCGTGTTCGTGGGTCAGGGTCGAAATTTCGCGGCTTTTGAAATAGATCTGGGTATTGATGAAAATTTTGGGGAAAACGATCATCAGCACCAGAAACACCCCGACGAAGACGTTGCGCAAAAACTGCGGCCCCATCGAGTCGTCCGGGGAAATGATCTCCCGGGTCTCTTCGAGGATGTCGTGTTTTTCACTCATCGCGAGACCTCGAACACCCGCAGTTTCGCGCTCCGGCTGCGGGGGTTGGCGCGCAGCTCGTCGTCCTGGGCGGTGAGGGGTTTTTTCGTGATGACGCGGCCGATCGCGTGGTTGTTGCCGCAGGTACAGCGCATCGCCTCGGCGGGGCAGATGCAGTTTTTCGACCACGCCGAAAAGCGGTTTTTGACGATCCGGTCTTCGAGCGAGTGGAAGGTGATGATCGCGACGCGCAAACGGCGGATGCCGGAGGCTTCGATGGCGTCGAGGAGTCGTTCGAGTTCTCCGAGTTCGTCGTTGACCTCAATCCGGATCGCCTGCATGACGAGGGTGGAAGGGTGGATCTTTTTCCCTTTGGGCATCAGGTGAAAAATCGCGTTGGACAGCTCTTTGGCCGAGGCGAACGGGCGGCGCGCCACGATCGTCTCCGCGACGCGGCGGGCATTGGTCACTTCGCCGTAATCGCGCAGAATCCGTTCGAGGTCGGCTTGCGAATAGGTATTGACCACCTCGGCCGCGCTCAGCGGCGCGTCGGGGTTCATCCGCATATCGAGGGTATCGCTCTCGTACGAGAACCCCCTCTCCCGCTGATCGAGCTGGAGCGAGGAGACTCCGATGTCGGCGAGGATGCCGCAGAGGGCTTCCCCATTTTCGGCAATGGCCGCCGCAGCCTCCTGCGAGAACCGCCCCCGCCGGATCTGCCGGCGCGTGCCGAAGGGCTCCAGCCGTCGCGTCGAAAACGCGATCGCCGTCGGGTCCTGGTCGATCCCGATCAGAGAGATCTGCGGATAATGTTCGAGGAGCATCGAGGAGTGGCCGCCATACCCCATCGTGCAATCGACGATGATCCCCTCCGTACAGGGGGCGAACGCATCGATCACTTCACGGTACAATACGGGGATGTGGGGGATCTCCTGCACGGCTCTTCCTTCGGCGTTTGATGGGGCTTATCCTACCCTATGGTCGCTAACATATCGTTTAAAATCGTTCATGACGCGGGTGATCGTCTTCTCTTTGCGCCAGATCAGCCGGAATTCCCGCTCGAAACGGTGCGCCGTGATGGGTGCGGCGAACATGACTCCCCGTTCCAGCTCTTCGGCGACGCTGAGTTTGGGGAGGCACGACAGCGCTTCCCGGTCGTGCATCAGATAGCGCTTGATCGCTTCGTTGTGCTCGAATTCCATGTCGATGTTGAGTTCCCGGTCGATCGGCGCGATCGCCGCAAGAAAAATCTCGCGCGTCCCCGATCCCCGCTCCCGCAGCGCCCACCGCCGGGACGCAAGCTCGTCGATGTACCATTCCCTCTCCCGCAGCGAGGGGTCGCTTCCGACCACGACCAGCTCGTCGCTCATGAGGCGGAGCGATTCGAGGTCGGAGGAGTCGAATTTCCCCTCGATGAATCCAAGGTCGCACCCGCCGCTGCGGACCATCTCGATGACGTCGGTGCTGTTGGCCGTTTTCAGCGCAATCCGGACCGAGGGGTGGTGGGAACGGTAATCGCCGATCCATGAGGGGAGGAGGTAATTGCTGATCGTCACGCTCGCGGCCAGTTGCAGCTCCCCGCCGCTCGAATCGGCCCGGAACGTCTCGTAGAGGCGGTGCGACTGCTGCACGATCGTTTTGGCGTGCTCAAAAAAATAACGCCCCCGTTCGTTGAGCAGCAGCCGTTTGCCGATCCGTTCGAAGAGCTCTTCTCCGGCGTCCTTCTCCAGTTCCCGGACCGCCATCGATACCGCCGAGGGGCTCAGCGAAAGGGCCTCGGCGACATCGATCACCCGCGACGATTCGGCCAGGGCGACAAAAATTTCGAGCTGACGCAGCGTAAACATCGTTTCCCCCTCCTAATGAAGCGTATTATATGCTAAAATCCTTTTCATGGACAAACAACTGATCAAACGCCAGCTGGCCGGATTCGCCCTCTCGATGTTCCGCAAAGATTTTTTCGGCATCTACCACGGTTCCCTGTCGGCCAAACTCGACACCAACCTCTTTACGATCAACACCAAAAACGCCATCTTCGACTCGATCGGCGAGAACAGCCTGATCGATCTTTTCTACAACAAAGACTACCGCTGGAAAGAGGCGAGCATCGACGCGTCGATCCACCACGGCATCTACCGCCAGATATCGGACGCCAAGTTCATCACTTTCACGATGCCCCCCTTCACGACGGCGTTTTCGCTCAACCACTCCATCATCATCCCCAAAGACTATTTCGGGTTCAAGGAATTCGGGAAAATCACGATCTACGATCCCAAAAAGTTTGACGACTGGTACGAACGGGCCGTGAGTGAAATCCCCCAGTATTTCCAGCAGAACAACACGGCGATCATGGTGATCCGGGGGTATGGCGTTTACGCCTTCAGCCGGGACATCCATTCGATGGTACGGCAGCTCTCGATTCTCGAACGCAGCTGCCGCATCCTGATGCTGGATCACTCCCAGACGCGGCTGGATATGGATTGACGTCATGCGACGCACTTTATTTGGTTCGTGAGTAAAAAAGATGCTCAAAGCGCGTGGATGGCGCTTTCGATGGCATCAAAGACGCTAACCAGTTCCGATTCGCCGATCACGTAGGGGGGCATCACGTAGATAACCCCTCCCAGCGGCCGGATCAGCACCCCCCTCTCCAGGCAGAACCGGTGTATTTTCACCCCGACCCGTTCTTTGGGGTCAAATCCCTCCAGTTCGATCGCGGCGATCATCCCGCACTGCCGGGTCTCTTTGACCCGCTCCATCCCCTCAAAGCGCCGCAACTCTCTCCCCATCAGGGTGATCAGGGCACGGTTACGCTCAATAACGCGGTCGTTTTCAAACAGGTCGAGGGTGGCGTTTGCGGCGGCGCACGCGAGGGCATTTCCCGTATAACTGTGGGAGTGGAGAAAGGAGCGCGCAGGATCGTAATCGCAGTAAAACGCGTTATAGACCGCATCCTTGCACAGG
Organism: uncultured Sulfuricurvum sp.; assembly: GCA_964491035.1. Taxonomy (GTDB): domain Bacteria; phylum Campylobacterota; class Campylobacteria; order Campylobacterales; family Sulfurimonadaceae; genus Sulfuricurvum. The sequence continues at coordinate 27,441 of CAZBIR010000016.1, read as the reverse complement.
ACCACCGAGAGGGGAAGGTACCCCCCGGTCAGTCCCTTGGAGAGGGCCATGAAATCGGGGGTGATTCCGGCCTGTTCGCACGCGAAAAAACTCCCCGTCCGGCCGAATCCGACGGCAATCTCATCGGCGATCAGGTGGATGCCGTACGCTTCGCACAGCCGCTTGGCTTCGCTGAGATATCGGGGGTGGTACATCTTCATCCCCCCGGCGCACTGTACCAGCGGCTCAACGATCAGGGCCGAGATCTCACCCCCTTTTTGCCGCAGCAGCCGCTCGAACGCTTCGGCCGCTTCCAGGGCCGCTTCGATACTCTGATCGCGCGGCGAGGGGGTTACCAGGGAACGGATCAGGAGCGGTTCGTACGTCTCTTTGTAAAGGGAGACGTCCCCCACGGCAAGCGCCCCGAGAGTTTCCCCGTGATAACTGTCGCTGAGGGAGACGAACAGCGGCCGCTCATCTCCGCGGTTGCGGTGGTAATGATAGCTCATTTTGAGCGCCACTTCGATGGCGCTCGAACCGTTGTCGGCGTAAAAACAGCGCGTTAGCCCCTCCGGAGCCAGCGCCACCAGACGCTCGGAGAGACGGACGACCCCCTCGTGGGTGAAACCGGCCAGGATGACGTGTTCGAGTTCTTCGGCCTGTTCCCGGATCCGGGCGTTGATATAGGGGTTGGCGTGCCCGAACAGGTTGACCCACCAGCTGCTGATCGCGTCGATGTAGCGTTTCTGTTCGAAATCCTCCAGCCAGACCCCTTTTCCCGATCTGATGGGGATGATCGGAAACGTTTCGTGGTCTTTCATCTGTGTGCAGGGATGCCACACAACGTTCATATCGCGCCGTGCGATTTCGGCATTGCTCATGGAAACCTCCCGATATTGGGTTATAATGTGATAACGTGCGTTAGGCCGGGCCCTTTTTCATCCAAATTTAATGGTAAACGCAATAAAATATCTGAATTCTACAACAGGACTCTTTAATGATCACATGGATGCAGCGCCACCGCAAATACCTGGTCGTCACGATCTGGATCTCCACGATCGCTTTCATCGGCGCCGGATTCGTCGGATGGGGACAGTACAGTTACGGGGACAAAGCCGGTTCGGTCGCCAAGGTCGGTGACGTCTCGATCACGGCCGAAGAGCTACAGAAAAGCTATACGACCCTTTTCAACCAGTACAACCAGATGTTGCAGGGAAAAATGGATGAAAAGATGGCGCAGCAGCTCGGGCTCCAGCGCCAGGCGCTCCGCCAGCTGGTCAATCAGGCGCTGGTCCTCAACCTCGCCCAAAGCTACGGGATGGTCGTCAGCGACGCAGAACTCGCCGAAGTGATCCAGTCCCAGCCCGTGTTTTTCAAGGAGGGCTCTTTCGACAAGGCTACCTACGAAAAGACCCTCTCGGATAACCGCCTTACCAAAAAAGAGTACGAAGAATCGCTCCGTAAAGAGCTCCTGATCCAAAAAGCCCTCTACATGCTCGCCTCCGATGCCAGAGCGTTCGAGACCAAAACCCTCTCGAACGCCCTGGGGGTTTCGGATAAAATCAGCTACAAACTCCTGACCCCCGACGCGATCAGCATTGCAGCCGACGAAGCGGCGCTCAAAACGTTCTGGGAAAAACGGCGTCAGGAGTTCAAAACCGAGCCCGCTTACGAAATCTCGTTCGTCCGGCAGCTTCCCCTCACCCAGACCCCGGATGAATCGGAAATCAGCGAGTACTACAACGCCAACCGCCTGAGCCTCAAAGATCCCTCCGGAAAAATTCTCACTCCCGACGAGGCGCGCCCCGCCGTCATCGCCGCACTGAACGACAGCGCAACCGAAAAAGAGGCGCTTCGCCTCTACATCGATTATAAAAAAGGCGAGAGTGCCGCCAACGTCGAAAAAGCGACCGTGACCGCTTCGGCTTCCCCCTTCGATCCCGCCCTCACCAAAGAGATCATGTCCCTGAGCGCCCAAAAGCCCTTCCTTAAACCGCGCAAAGCGGGAGAAGGCTACGTGATCGTCAAACTTGACAAGGCCCTCGGCGCACGCGTCAAAACGTACGAAGAAGCCAAACCGGAGGCTAACGCCCTCTACCTCGCGGAAGCCAAAAAAGAGAAACTGCAGGAACTGGCCAAAAACAGCTATAAGAATTTTACCGGCACGACAACCGATTTCATTACCCGCGACGACGCCTCGAAACTCGCGGGACTCAGCCCCTCGGAAGCGGGCGAGTTTCTCTCCAAACTGTTCCTGTCGAAAGAAAAACAGGGGTTTGTTACATTACAGAGCGGAAATGTTATAATCTATAACGTTTTGGAACAGAAGTTGCTTCAGGACAAAACAAGAGCCGATGATGCCGCCGTTGCGCAACTCAAAGGGAACGTGCTGGACCAGGGGCTGATCAAAGTGCTTGAAAACAAGTACCCCGTTGAAATCTACGTGGAAGGGATTTGATTTGAAACGAACCGTTTTAGCCATCGATATCGGCTCGACCAAGATCTGTGCCATCATCGCCGAAATCGATGATGATAACAGCGCACAAATCATCGGGGCCGGAATCTCAAAAGCACAGGGGCTTCGCAAAGGGAGCATCACCAATATCGAACTCGCCAGCAAATCGATCAAAAGCGCCCTCAACGATGCCAAGCGGGTCGCCGGGACCGAATTGCGCAGCGCCGTCGTCTCGATTTCGGGAGCCTATACCAAAAGTCTCAATTCCAGCGGTATCGTCAATATCCCCAACAAAGAGATCACCCTCAAAGAGATCAACCGCGTTATGCACACCTCGCTGTACAACGCCAACATCCCCAACGAGTTCGAAGTGCTCCACGCCCTCCCCTTCAACTTCAAGGTAGACGATCAGGATTTCATCGAAGATCCCCTGGGGATGAATGCGGCCCGCCTCGAGGTCGAAACCCATATCATCACGACCCAGAAAAGCAACCTCAACAACCTCCGCAAAGCGGTCAAAGCCGCCGGCGTCGAAGTTGAAAGCGTCGTCCTCAGCGGCTATGCCTCGGCGATCGCCGTCCTCAACCCCGACGAAAAAGAGCTGGGGGCCGCCGTCGTCGACATGGGGGGAAATACCAGCAACATCGTAATCCACTCGGGCCACGCCATCCGCTATAACGACTTCCTCGGAGTCGGTTCGAACCATATCACGAACGATCTCTCGATGGCACTGCATACGCCGCTCCAGACGGCCGATAACGTCAAGATCAGCTACGGTTCGCTCTACACCCCCAGCAACGACCTGATCGAGCTCCCCGTCATCGGGGATGAAAACGCAACCCACGAAGTCTCGCTCGAAGTGGTCCACAACGTCATCTACGCCCGGGTCGAGGAGACGCTGATGATCATCGCCCAGTCGCTGGAAAAAAGCGGCCTCAAAGAACACATGGGAGCGGGGGTCGTCCTGACGGGAGGGTTTACGAAAATCGAGGGGCTGCGTGAACTCGCCGTCGCCATTTTCGACAATATGCCCGTACGCCTCGCCAAGCCGACGGACATCGGCGGGCTGTTCGACACCCTCAGAGACCCTTCGTACTCGGGAGCCGTCGGACTGGTCAAATACCTCGCCGGCGGGTACACCCCCTACGAAATCGACGTCAACAAACGGATGCGCCACATCAGCGAAGAGCCCGCTACCCAGCCGCATCATGCCCCATTCCACGAAGAGGCACCGGAATTCGATGTTCCCGCCGCCACCCCTCCTCCGCCACCGCCGCCTCCGCAGCAGCCGGTGAGGGAAGAGAAAAAGGCCGATACGTCGAAGATGGTCAATATCGGTTCGAACAAACCGGTCCAGACCGATCAGCCCAACCCGATCGCCAAGTTCTGGAACTGGGCAACCCAACTTTTTTAATTACGTCAAGGAGCAAGCATGGAACCATTTTCAATCGAAGAATCAACAACTTTAACCGGAGCCCGGATCGTAGCCGTCGGAGTCGGCGGCGGCGGCGGCAACATGATCGGCTACATGCTCAAAGAGCAGATCCCCGGGATCGAGCTCATCATGGCCAATACCGATGCACAGGTTCTTGAGCAGGGAGTTGCCGCCAGTAAAATCCAGTTGGGCGCCAAACTGACCAAAGGGCTGGGTGCGGGGATGAAGCCCGAAGTGGGCAAAGAGTCGGCGCTGGAAAGCTACGAAGATATCGCCCGTGCGCTGGAGGGTGCCGACATCGTTTTCGTCGCCGCAGGTCTGGGTGGCGGTACGGGGACCGGTGCGGCTCCCATCATCGCCAAAATCGCCAAGGAGATCGGAGCCCTGACGATCGCGGTCGTTACCAAGCCCTTCTCCTTCGAAGGGAAAAAACGGCTCAAACTTGCCGAAGAGGGGCTTGAAGAGCTTAAAAAAGAGTCTGATTCGATCGTCGTGATCCCCAATGACAAGCTCCTCTCGATCATCGATCCCAAACTCGGGATCAAAGAGAGCTTCAAGATCGTTGACAGCGTTCTCGCCCGCGCGGTGAGCGGAACGTCGGGTGTCATCCTCTCCAGCGGTGACAATGACATCAACCTCGACTTTGCCGACCTGCAAACCGTTATGAGCCACCGCGGGCTGGCCCTTATGGGTGTAGGCGAGTACAAAGGGGACAACGCCGCCTACGAAGCGATCAAGAACGCGATCGAATCGCCGTTGCTCGATAATATGTCGATCAACGGTGCGCTGGGCGTTCTGGTCCATTTCAGCATGCACCCCGAATTTCCGTTTATGGAACTCTCCGCGGCCATGGACGTCGTCCACAACAGCGTTGACGACGGTGCGGACGTCATTTTTGGTACGACGACCGATGTCAACCTGCCGCAGGATTACATCCGGATCACCCTGGTAGCAACCGGTTTCGAGAAAAAAGCCTCTGCGGGGATCAATAACTGCGAATTTGAAAACAAAGAAGCCGTTTCCGCCGCCGTAACCGCAACGGTTGCCAAACCGCGCGTCGTTGCCCGCCCGGCGATGGTCGCCAACGGCGACTACAGCGAAGATTTCCTCGACGTGCCGACATTCATGCGCCAGCAAAGAGACTAACCCTCTCTTTCCATGCTCTCTTTTGACAAACTCGTGAAGGCCAAGACGCTCCTGGGCCTCCACGACAAAGCCACCCTCTCCGAAATCAAATCCCGCTACAAAACGATGATGCAGCAGTGGCATCCCGACAAACACCCCGATGACCCCGATACCGCCCACGCGATGAGCACCCAGATCAACGAAGCCTACGCAACGCTGCTCGAATACTGCGAGAAATACGAATACAATTTCGACGAAAACTTTTTAAAAGAGCAGACCCTGACGCCACAGGAGTGGTGGACCAAAAAATTCGGCGGACGCTGAGTACCTATCCAATTCCAATATAAATCAATAATATTATCTATTGTTGTTTACTATTTTTTTTGTATAATGCATGCAAACATAACAAAACAGGAGTAAACATGAAAGAGATTATGCAAGAAGCCTACAAGCAGTTTCAGCTGATACAAACCATTTTGAACTATCCCGACATGTACGCGGACAACTACTATACACAGCTGAGCATTGCCACCGAAGAGGCCTACTTTACGATGAACGCCGGGATGTGCAACGATACCGCCGTCTGCGAAAATTGCATGGATCACCGCAATTTCGTCCATAAAGCGATGGAGATACTCTCGGTTCTGGAAGTGGATGAGAAGGATGCGGAAAAATACGGGATGTTATTTGCCGAGTACGCGATGCGGGTCAACGCGATCGTCGAGCGGATCAAGACCATCCTCTCATCGCGCGAGGGATCGCGGATCCGCTACGATATTCCCCTCTGATCAGTGAAAGGCGATGGGGCCCGTCGCACGGGCGTGGATAAACTGCTGCACGACGGGATCGGGTGAGTTCTCGAATGCCCTGCGATCCCCCGCCTCGACGATCACCCCATCAAAAAGCATCGCGTAATAATCCCCCGCCTTGAAACTCTCGCCGATATCGTGACTGATCAGCACCGAAGTCATCCCCATCTCGTCGCGCAGCCGGCAGATCATCTGGGTAATGAAATCGCTCGTCACCGGATCGAGCCCCGAGGTGGGCTCGTCGTAGAGGATCACCTCCGGTTCCAGGGCAAGGGTGCGGGCCAGCCCCACCCGCTTACGCATCCCCCCGCTGAGTTCTTCGGGATAGAGGGGTTTGACGATCGCGGGATCGAGCCCCACCATCCGGATTTTCTCGTCGATTTTGATCTCAAGCTCTTTTGGGGTCAGTTTCTGGTGCTCGCGCATCGGGAAAGCGACGTTTTCGCGGATGTTCATACTGTCGAACAGCGCGCCGTTTTGAAACAGGAACCCCACTTTTTTCCGAATGGAACGCAACGTCGCCTCGTCGGCGTTATCGACGCGGGTACCCCCGACCGTGATGGTACCGGCATCGGGTTTGAGCAGTCCCACGATGTGCTTGATGATCGTCGATTTTCCTCCCCCCGAGACGCCGAAAATGACGGTGGTCTTCCCTTTTTCGATTTCGAGGCTGACGCCGCGGAGGATCTCCCGGTGACCGAAACGTTTGACGACGTTTTCGAAGCGGATCATTTTTTCGCCGCCATCAGGTAGGCCCGACGTCCAAACAGGATCAGCAGCATCAGCAGCAGGATTTTAAAATCGATCTCGCTGGCCTTGTGAAGTGCTTCGAAACTCTCATCGATCGCGGCTTCGCCCCGGGCCTGGTATTCGAGGATGCGGGGGGTATAGACGGCGCTGAAGAGCAACAGCGTCCCCACCGATCCCAGAGCCGAGAGGATCGCGACACGGTCGATCTGCATCACCTTGTAGCGGGAGATTTCATACACCGTGATGACGAATGCCATGAAATACCCCCAGTAACTGAAGCGGCGAAAAATCTCCCCCATGATTTTCCCCTCTTCGTAGCGCGATAATAACGGCACGGTAAGATAGACTTCGGAGTGAAACACCACCGCGGCGACGAATACCCCCAGTACCGCGACCGCACCGGCACTCATCCCGATGAGCAGAAGATAAAGTACGTCGATGATTCTCTTGTTATTCATGGTTTGCCTTGAGTACGAATCCCCGGTCGAATCCGGCCAGATCGGTATAAAATTCCAACGATTGTACCGCAAAATCTTTGAGATACTCCTGCACGCTCACGCGCTGATCAAACCCCATCTCGCACGCGAAAAGGGGGATCTGGCGAGCGTAGACCTCATCGATGAGTCTTCTGATGATCTCATCTCCGACGTTCCCCCCGAAAAGGGCGTTCTGGGGCTCGTAGGAGAGGTTTGATTCCAGCGGCGCGTCAGCGGCGATGTAGGGGGGGTTGGAGACGAGCAGGTCGATGCGCTCGGTAACGCAGGAGAGAAGATCCCCCTCCCGCAGCTCGATCCGATTCAAAAGCCCGAACGACTCGATGTTGCGGCGCGCGACGCGCAGTGCCGCGGGGGAGATGTCGACGGCGATGAACCGGGCGTTGGGGAGATGGAGGGCGAGAAGGATCGAGACGATCCCGCTCCCTACCCCCACTTCGGCGATCGTGATCGGCGCGTCGGGCGAAACGCGCTCCAGAACCTCATCGATCAGGTGTTCCGTCTCGGGGCGGGGGATGAGCGAGCCTTCGTCGACGTAGAACTCCCGGCTGTAGAAACTGACGCGGTTGGTCAGATATTCGAGGGGGACGTTGCGTGAACGCTTTGCTATCCATTCCAGCAGTCTCGGATCATTCTCATCCATCATCTCGTCTTGGTGGGTGATGAAATAGAGCTGATCTTTGTTCAGATAGGCGATCAGCAGCAGTTCCGCTTCACGGCGGGGAGATTCGACTACATCGTTAAGAGTGCGTGTAATCTCCTCGTGAAGCTCTTTTAATCTTTGGGGCATGGATCGGCGTATCCTTCCGAGGTATCGACACGGATATCATACCCTAGCGCTCGGAGGCGATCAACTACCGGGGGGTGGGTCGTATGAAAAAATCGATATATCGGATGCGAGAGGGGGAAACTCTTGTTTTCGGCCACCAGTTTTTTGAGGGCGTTGACGAGGTGTTCCGCCCCTCCCAGTTCCGATCCGGTCCGGTCGGCTTCGTACTCGTTGCGGCGGCTCATCATCCCAAAGAGCGGCATGATGAAAAAGCTCACGACCGGCAATAACAGCACAAACAGCATCATCACGATGTGGGGGCTCTGCGCGACCCCCAGTTCGAGGTAGAGGGTTTCGGGGAGGTTGCCGAACAGGGCGAACATCCCAAAGAGCATCGCCCCCACCATCGCGATGTTTTTGTACAGATCGCCGTGGGCGAAATGGCCCAGCTCGTGCCCCAGCACCGCGATGAGCTCGGCAGGGGTCAGTTTCTGGATCAGGGTATCGAAGAGGACGACCCGTTTGGATTTTCCCAGTCCGCCGAAATAGGCGTTGAGCCGTGCGTCACGCTTGCTCGCGTCGCTGACGAACACCCCGCTGCTCTCAAAGCCCGTTTTGGCCATCAGCTCCTCGATTTTTTCACGCAGCGACGCGTCTTCGAGCGGCGTCACCTTGTCGAAAAAGAGGGCGCGGATCGTGGGGAAAAACATGTTGATCGCGATGACGACCGCCATGATAAACGCAAAACTCCACACCCACCACGTCTCGCTGGCGGCGATGATCGATCCGACGCCCCATACGACGAGGCTTCCGAACACGATCGTCAGCACCGTCGCGATGAGGGTGTCTTTGAGAAACTGTCCGGGGCTGGAACGGTTGAACCCGAACGCGGCGTCGATTCTGAATTTGGCGTACCACCCCAGCGGGAGGGTGACGAGGCCGTTGATGAGGATCATCCCCATCACCGCACCGATCATATGGAGCACCGGGGTATGATCCATCAGCGCACCGTCCAGCCACGCGACCATCCCCCCCATCCAGGCCAGAAACAGCCCATACTCGACTCCCCCTTCGACCATCGAGAGCTTTTCTTTGGCCACCGCATAGGCGGCGGCGTCACGGTACTCCCTCTCTCCCATCAGCACGGCCCCGTTGCGTTTGACCTGGTTGATGTAGCCGATCTGCATCACGCTCACGTAGAGGCGTAACGCGATGTAGAGTGTGTAAATGCCGATAATCGTCGCGATCATTCCAATCCTTGGTGGTAGAAAAAAGGGAATTTTACCATTATTTGACGGGGACTTTTCCGATGCTCTCCTCGACAGGGATCGATTCGTTCGTCTCACCGTAGAAATAGCGGGCGCCGACGAAAATCGCGCCGATCAAAAGACCGGCCAGGATGACGATCCAGACCGTCTTTTTTTTCTCCCCCTTGAGGGTATCGTAATCGTCGATTTTGCTGAGGGTGGGTTCGTTGTTGTCCATCATGATAAGCTCCTTGGCTGATTTTGGAAATAGTAGCCATCTTATCCTACAAACGGTTAACGAATTTCCCCTACCCTGACGTTTTAAGTTTGGTTATTGGTTATTTTTGGCGTCAGCCACGTACGCGGAGTGCATAATTGAGCGGTACGGTGATGCGGACCGTTTTCGGGGGGCGCGGGAAATAGGTGGCCGTTTTTCGGATCAGCGCCACGGCATCCTCATCGAGGATCTCATGCCCCGATCCCGAGACGACGGAAATATCCTCTACCTCCCCGTTTTGCTTGAGCCGGAACGAGACTTTGACGCTCCCCTCCTGCTTCAGCCGCACCGCCGCGTTGGGGTATTTGCGGTATTTGACAAGGAGATCGCGGATCTCGGAGAGATGATCGTCGAGGTATTGCTCTTCGACATTGACGGGAGCGGGGAGCGACGGGGGCGTCACCGCAGGCTGCTGAACCGGCACCGGTTTTTCGACCTGTGCAACCTCGAGCGCTTTAGTGGGTGTTTCGGGGAGGTTCAAAGGGGTCGGCAACGGTTCGGGGATACTCCGGGGTTCGGGTCGGACAACCGGCTCGACGGACGCTTTTGGTGCGGCCGCTCTGGCCATCGGTACGGCGGGAAACGGCTCGTTTTTTGGCTCCGCTACGGGCTGCGAAAGGGGGGCGGCCAGCGAGAGTTCGAGGACGATCTCCTCTTCTTTTTCCTCTTCGGGGAGAACCGTCCAGGCCATGGCGACGGCAATCACCCCCGCATGGAGCAGGAGCGACGTCAGAAAAGAGCCGCGCGATCTCATGATTCCCTCTTCGTCACGATGGAAATCTTCTCGATTTTCTGGAGTTTCAGCCGGTCGAGGATAAAGATGAAATCGTTGAAGAACGCTTTTTTATCTCCCAGAACGCTCACGCTCGCATCGCTGCCAAGCGTCGATATGGAGGCGGTCATCTCCTCGCGGCTCATCTCCTTGCCGTTCCAGAACAGGGTTCCGGTTTCGTTGATCGCGATCTCGATCTTTTGCGGCGGGCTATGCCGGGCGCTCGCGGCTTTGGGGAGATCGAGTTTGATCGCACCCGAGGCGACGAACGTCGAGATCGTCAGCACAATCGCCAGCAGCACGAGGACGACGTCGATGAGAGGGACGACGTTGATCCCCTCGACCCGTTTAAGCGCGCGCATCTTCCCAGACTCCCATCAGCAGATCCATCTTCCTCAGGCACGCGCTGTAGATCATCATTGACGGAATCGCCACGAGCAGCCCCAGTGCTGTCGCCTTGAGCGCCAGAGAGAGGCCGATGACGACGGCCGAGGGTTCCATCCCCCCACTCTCCCCGATCTCGTAAAACACGACCATGATCCCCGCAACGGTCCCCAGCAGTCCTACGTAGGGGGCGTTGGAACCGATCACCGAGATCGCCGTGAGGTTGCGGGAGAGTTCCGCCTCGGCAACGTTTTTCGTCGCATAGACGCCCACGTCGACCGAACGGTAATAAAAAAACCGCTCGATCCCGTACGCCAGCGCGATGACGCTCATGATACCCAAAATGCCCAAAGTCCCATAATCGACCGCCAGTTTCAATTCTTCCATTTTTATCTCCAATACTATGATGTGTATTTTCTGTCCGTTTGCGGACAAGCTTTGGTGCCATAGCGGCAAGCGTAGTCAAGCGGGGTTTTGCTCCGCTGACGTCCTATATTAGGTGTCGGCCCATGTCCGGAGCAGATTGTGATAGATGCTCGTGAGCTTCACCGTATCCTCATCATCCCCGAGCCGTTCGCGAAATGCGATGATGCTCATGTCCAGATCGAACAGCAGCCGGCGGCGGTCCGTTTCTCGGATCATGCTCTCCAGCCACGTAAAGCACGATACCCTCGCCCCCCGTGTCACCGGCTCGACCCGGTGGACGCTCGAAGAGGGGTAAAGCACCATGTCCCCTGCGGGGAGTTTGACGACCTGTGAGCCGAACGTGTCCTCGATGACGAGTTCTCCCCCGTCGTATTCGTCCGGATCGGAGAAAAAGAGGGTAAACGAGAGATCGCTGCGCACCCTCTTTCCCCCGCCGCGCATCGTGCGGATCGCGTTGTCGACGTGATTGCCGAACGTGTTGTGCTCCCCCGTGTAGCAGTTGAACAACGGCGGGAAGATTTTTTTGGGGAGTGCTGCCGTGAAAAAGAGGGCATTTCGGCTCAGCGCGTCAAGGACGATCTGCTGCAGTTTGAGCGTCCCTTCCGCATCTTCGGGGAGCTGGAGGTTTTTTTTGGCCTTGGCCGCCTGCGTACCGCTCGTGACGTTGCCGTCGACCCACTGTGAAGCGGTGAGAATCTCGCGACACTCGGCCACCTGCTCGGGGGATAGCACATTCGGTATGTGGAGTAACATCGGTTTTCCTTTGCCTGAGTTTTGAAATGAAAAGATCCGCATCTTCTCGTTTCAAAACTCCCGCGGGGGGGAGTTTGAAATTAAAAGAATTTGTAATCGAACGTCAACTGTGCCGTACGCCCCGTCCCCGGAACGGCGAATCCGCCGTTGATGTAGGCCGATTCGTAATAGGTCTTGTCAAACAGGTTTTTAACGTTGAGCTGCACCGCATAGTGTTTCTGAACGTACGCGATCATCGCATCGTAACGGATATAGCTCGGAGCTACGTTGGGTTCAAACGTCGTTGCGCCGTCGTTGGGGTATCCGTAGACTGCACGGTCCCCTTTTCCTTCGATACCGGCACCGATTTTCCACCCGTGCGGAAATTTGTAGGTCGTCCAGAGGTTATAGGTGTAATCGGTCGAGTTGGGAGGATTTTTACCCACGACGATGTCCGATTTGCCCGGGATCACTTCATCCACTTCAGCATCCATCAGCGCCACTCCGGCAAAAATATCCCAGTTGTCGGTGATCCGTCCCGCCGCTTCAAGCTCGATTCCGTCAGTGTGCCGTTTTTTCGAGAGGATCGGATTGGCCGATGCGCTCATGACGTCAGTGTTGCGTTCCCACTCTTTGGTCGTGCGGTAGATGGCGCTGCGCAGCGACAGATCCCCATCGAAAAGCTCCCATTTGGCCCCAAGCTCGATCGTTTCGCTCCGTTCGGGATCGTACGCGTTGGAAAATGAATACAGATCCCCCGTCGTGTTGAACGAGTTGTTCCACGCAACGTAGTAGTGCTGGTTTTTACCCGGCTGGTAGGACAGCCCCGCGCGGTAACTCATCTCGTTGTAGCGAAGCTCCCCGTTCTGGGTCAGATCCGATCCGGTGTAATAATCCATGTTCAGCCAGTCTTTACGGAATCCCGCCATCACTTTCCAGTTGGGGACGAATTCGATCACGTCCTGGGCATAGAGGGCCCATGTGCGCCCTTTGTACCCGCCGTTGATGTTACGTTCCTTGTTCCCGTACACCGATTTGTAGGCATCGGGGATCGATGAACCCGATTCGAGGGAATTGGGCAGTTGCGCCGCCCACGCGCCAGTAGCACTGGTGCGCGAATAGATGACACCGTTGGAAGCGACGTATCTGCCGGTCCCCGCATCGGGCAAGCCGTTTGCCGGACCGTTCGCATCGGAAATATTGGGATAATACGACGTCAAACCGTCATGCCCCCAGCGCACCGCCTCCTCGCGGAGGAACTCGGTTCCTACGAGCGCTTCGTGTTTCATCCCGAGAAGTTCGAACTTCGTCGTGAAATCGTTCTGCCACGTGTCGGTTTTTTCCTTGGCCCCGTTTCCTTTGGAACTGCGTCCCACCGCGCCGGTCGTCAGGTAGTCCCGACCGCTTGGGGCGATCGCCCAGTTGTCGCGGAGGTAGTCCGCATGGCGGACCACCGAGCGCAGCTGCGTATCTTTGGAAAACTTGTGGGTATAGCTGGCAGTCGTGATGTTGACCCGGTTGTCCTCGTAGTCGTCGGTGAACCCGTAATAGGTGCTCTTGTCGACATCGATCGGACGCTTCGTTTCACTGTTAAAGGGGACCCCGTAATCGGGCGTAATATGGGTTTTGAGATAATAGTGCGACAGGCTGAACTCATTATCACTCCCCAGACCGAACGTGATCGTCGGTGCGATACCGACCGATTCGTTATAGACGTCATCGCGCGTACTCCCCGCATCCATCCCCATCGCGTTGAGACGGAACGCCGTCGTGTCGTTCAGCATCACGTTGATGTCGGCAGAGGCCCGCTTGTATTCATTGGTCCCCGCCGTGATCGAGAGTTTGCCGAAATTTTCGGCTTCGGCATCTTTGCTCACCTGGTTGATGACGCCACCCGCCTGGCCGCGTCCGAACAGCATCGCCGCACCGCCGCGCAGGACGTCAACCGATTCGAGGTTGAACGTATCGCGGTTGTACTGGGCGACGTCACGGATCCCGTCGAGATAAAGATCTCCGAATGTGTAAAACCCGCGCAAGTTCATGTTGTCCCCGATACGCCCCCCCTCGGCGGCGTTGAAGGTGAGCCCAGAAACGTTGCTCAGCGCTTCTTTGAGGGTAAACTCCGATTTGTCATGGAGCAGCTCTTTGGTGACGACGGTGATCGCCTGCGGCACGTCATGGGCGAGTTGCCCGGTTTTGGCGGTTTTGGTGACTCCGGGCTGATAACGGGGAAGTTCGACCTCTACGGTCTCCTGGATATCGATCACTTTGATCGTAGCATCGACGTTTTCGGCCAGCAGGGAACTCGCCCCCATACTCAACAAAATCGCACCGATCGGAAGAGTCCGTGCGCTGAAAAAACGGTTGTGATAAGCCATTAGCATTCCTTGTGCATAAATAACCTCGAAGAGGCGATTAAGGTTGTGGCTGGCTACCGGCTCAAGGAGAATGAAACAAAGCGTTGGCTGGCTGAAAAATAACAGAAAGCAATTGATAATTACTTTCAATTATGGAAATATATCCTATTCCATTGCCATTTGTCAATAGTGATAGGCATTATTAAATAAAGAGTTTTATGGGGGGCTTTACCAGCGCCCCTCAAGGGTGAGGAGGAAATGGAAGCGGGAGTGTTCATTGTCGACCCGGGTTTCGTTCAGCACTCCCCCGACGTAGCGTTTGGAGGTCGTTTTGATCGATTCCTGAGTGATATTTTTGAGGTTTAGTCCCAGTTTGTAGGTCGAATCCAACCGTTTCGAAGCGTAGAGGTCCAAGGTTCCATACCCCTCTTGCGATTCGGCCACACCGCTCGCATCGACGGGATCGTCATAACCGCTCACGTACCGATACGCCGCACCGTAGGTCAGCGCATAGTCGCTGAGGCGATGATCGATCCCGATGGTGTAGAGATAATCGTTCGTCCCCTTGATGGTTCGCTTCACCCCATCCGTAATCAGAGATGAATTTTGTACCGTCGCATGTGCGAAAACGCCCAAACCGCTCACATACGAATCCAGCGATTTTTTGAGTTCGAGTTCCAGACTCCACAGCGAAGCTTCGCCGGAGTTATAAGGGCGTTCGACGTAGCGCCCCGACTCCAATGTCGTCCGTTTTTCGATCTTGTCGCTGATGTCGCGGTAAAATCCGCCGATACTGATAATCCCTTTGTCCTCGAAAAAATGCTCATAGCGTACTTCGTAGCTGAGTGCCGATTCCTCTTTGAGGTTCGGATTTCCGGTGACGTCGGGGTGATTGATATCGTTTTCATCGAGCGAAGAGTCCAACGAACCCGAAAGTTCGCTCAAACGGGGCAACTTCACCGTTTTGGCGACGCTGGCGCGGAGATTGTCGTTTTCGCTCAGTTTGTAGAGAGCGTGCAACGACGGCGCTATGTAATCGATATCGATGCTCTGATCGAACCGCCGGACGGAACGCTCGAAACGGATCCCCGGCGTCACCACCATCTTCTCCCCGACGCTGATCTCGTCTTGGACATAAAGGGAACCTTTGTCCTCACGCAGCCTCTGATGTTCATCCGAGACGACGCTCCCGCGAGTGATCACATCATCGCGCTGATGGAGCCGTCTGATTTCGGCTCCCGTTTTGATGAAATGCTCATCCAACGCGATCGAATAGCTCCCCTCCGCTCCTAATACCCGAAAGTTACCCTCATCGTTTTGGTTGTTGACCGTCGTGCCGTTATCGGTACGGGTAGTACCCTTCGAATCGTTTTCATGATATTTGAGTTTCCACTCGACCAGTTCGGTACCCGATAGATTATGGGTACCGGAAAGTTTGCTCCAGATCATCAGAGCATCCCCCTCGTCGCGCTGATCGATGGTCAAAGGGGTTGTCCGTTGCTGGAGCGTCTCTTTTTCATAATCGCTCCGGTTGATCGCACCGTCAAACTGGTATTTGTCTTTGGATGAAGCGGTGTAGACGAGTTTGGCGTTGAGGCTCAAAGATCGGTAGCGTGAATCACTGTCGGTGTTTTCGACATAGGTATCGGTGGTCGTGGATGAGGCATCGTCTTGGGAATTATCGGCTATCGTCGTGTTGATGAGATAGGAGAGCTTCCCCTCTTTTCCCTCTCGTTGGGCAAACACGGAGGCCATCGGTTCCCCCTCGTACGCTCCGGCGGTCACTTTTGCGATGGTTTTCCCCTCGGATGCGGGCTTTTTGAGGACGATGTTGACGATCCCCCCCATCGATTCGGCGCTGTACTCGGCCGAACCGTTGGTCATCACCTCCAGCCGCTCGATCATGTCGGGAGAGAGGTGTTCGAGGGGGTTCCCCCGTTTGGTCGAAGAGACCTCTTCACCGTCAATCAATACTTTGGTATACCCTTTCCCGGGGGCACCTTTTTTCCCTTTTCCCTGAGCAATACTCACACCCGGTGTCCGTTTGAGCATCTCCAGCGCGTTCATATCCCCGTACTGGCTCAGCTCTTCGCCTTTGATAATCCGTTTGGCGATGGAATTCTCCTTGCGTTCTTCGATCACGCTATAGGTATCTTCGACTTCGATTTTATCAAGTTGCAGAATTTCCTGCGCGCACGCGAGCGAGAGGGTACAGGTAATGAGGAGGGGGAGACGCAATAACACGTAAAACCTTTTGTGATCCGGCGCGCAAAACGCCGGTTATTTCGTGAGGATCAGTTTGTTGCCCTTGGTGATACGGAGGATGTACACTTCGTTTCCGTGGACGATTCTGACCGAGGTCCCTTTTTTGAAGAGCTCTCTGGACTCAATGGAAACGGTATTATACTCTGATGAAGATGACGGAGGGATTACCTCTTTTTCGTCTAGCATGCACACCCTTTACGCAGGAGGCGGTGAATCGGGTGATCCGAATGGATCGGTTTGGGTTCGCACGGTGCATTCATGAATCATACTCCTAAATGATAATTGATCGCATTTTTACACATTTATCTTTTTTTGTCAATAGTGATAGGCATTATTATTTAATAAAGGGGGGTTAAAGTTTCTTCCGGTATTATTCTGATAATAGATATCATATATGGAGCATATCATGTCGATTCTGATCATCGGTGACGATCCCGGTTTCAAAATCAGCCGCCTCTACCGCTCCTGCGGGGCGTACAAAACGGAGTGTTGGGGCAACTGTGAATGCCTCGCTTCCCTCCCCGAGGGGATCGATGGCGTCGTGTTCTTGCAGGATGAATGCAACCACTGCCTCATCGGCAGCTACAAAAAACAGGCCGCCGAAAAAGGGATCCCCTGCGTCAGTGTCCGGAATCCAAAACGGGCCCGTTCGGAGTTTATCAAACTCTCGGGAATCATGGAACAACAATGGATTGCGCAGATGATGGAATAAAGTACAGGAGGAGGTTCCGGGGAAACCCCGGAAAACGGCTTACGCCAGCGCCGTCATTTTGCCGATCTCTTTGTCGACGAGGAACAGTCCGCGTCCGTCGAGACCGATGATGTCGATCATGTCGAGGATCGAGCGGAACAGGTGCTCCTCCTCGTGCTGTTCGGCGACGTACCACTGGAGGAAGTTGAAGGTCGAATAGTCTTTTTCTTCGAGGCACGCCTCGACGAGGGCGTTGATCCGCGCGGTGATGAACTGTTCGTGCTCGAACGTTTTTTCAAACACGTCTTTGATCGAGGCGAATTCGTGCGGCGGTTCGGCGAGAGCGCCGACACGGGCCATCGCCCCCGTCTCGTTGACGTAGGTGAACAGTTTGCGCATGTGGGAGTGTTCGTCGTCGCTGTGGGCTTCGAGGAATTTGGCCGATCCGGCGAGTTTCTGATGACCGCACCATGAGCTCATCGCGAGGTAGAGGTTGGCCGAATAGTCTTCGAGGGCGATTTGTTCGTTCAGCAGGTCGAGGATACGTGGTTTTAGCATGGACAGCTCCTTGGTAGTGTGTGCTGGCTAATGGCGTGGCCGCGTTGGCTTGCAAGACAACGAGTATAGCACAACCTAGCCGCGTTTGCAGTGGCCCGGGCACCCTGCACTCCCCTCTTTGGAGTGGCGGATCCCCTCCACCATCTGAGTGATCTGGCACTCGCTGCATCCGCTGAGCCCCTTGACGCAGATAAAGGGGATGTCGCACTTTTTCGCCTCCCGCTTGAAATGGTTCATCGAGTTATGCTTGAGAAAATCGGTCAGCATGATGATCATGTCGGTGTTGTGGGGGAGGTTCTTGTGGGACGTCGAATTGCGGCGGCTGTCCCAGTGGTGGGTTTTCGTCGCTCCCAGCGAAAGCAGCAGCGACTGAAGGCGGGTGATCTTGTCTCCGCCGATAACGAGAACGGACATGGGAACTCCTTTTTCTGATAACAGATATCAAAGTTTACCGCCGTTTTTCTTAATTTATCTTGATTTTGATAAATGGTATCATATAAACCCTCCGTCTTTTTTTATGCTATGATGGGTGCACGATTCATCCGAGGAGTTATCATGCGTCAATACGAAACCTACCGTTGCAGCGTCTGCGGAAACGAAGTCGAAGTTCAGAGTGTCGGAGGGGGAACCCTCACCTGTTGCGGCAAGGAGATGGGGATGATCACCCAGAGCCTCACGGCGGTGAACCTGATGAAGGCGTTCGCCGGGGAGAGCATGGCCCGCAACAAATACGAGCTTTTCGCCGACATCGCCCGCGACGAGGGGTGGCACGCGGTGGAGCGCCATTTCCGCGAAGCGGCGTTCAACGAGATGTATCACGCCCGCGCCCAGTACAAGGCGTATCACAAACTGATTCACGGCTGCGAAGTCGATGCGACCCCGGCCAACCTCGATGCCGCGATGGCCGGGGAGCACTATGAACACGAAACGATGTACCCCGGGTTCACCGAGATCGCGATCGCCGAAGGGCACAAAGACCTCGCCCGCCTCTTTACCGCCATCGGCAAAGTCGAGGTGGAACACGAGCGCGAGTACGCGGCCCTCAAAGAGGCCCTCATCGCGGACGGTTTCTTCGCGAGCGAGGACGAGGAGATCTGGGTCTGCGAAGTGTGCGGCCACGTCCACCGCGGCAAAAAAGCCCCCGCAGCCTGCCCGCTGTGCAAAGTGGGACGCGAATATTTCAAACGCGAATGTTTACATTAACCTTCCCCTTTTGGGGAAAAGGGGCCAGCCATGAAAGAGCTCTGCAAACTTTCCAAAGCCGATATTCAGTCATCCTTCAAAAAGATCGTCAAAATCACGAAAAAACCGAAATTTATCTGCACGAAATGCGCGCGGGTCGCGGACGAGAAAAAATACCTGTGTGATCCGGAGAAAATGGGGGATTGAAGAACGTGCCCACACGGACTTGATGTGTGAAAAAAAAGAAGGAGTGGGCACGGGCGGAATTATACCCGATAAAACTTATCCGATGGACAGGTTCTATCGTTAAACCGAATCATCGGCGAAACATCTCGTAGCGGTACCGGGTCATCGGGGTGTCCTCGCGGTTCCCCCACTCTTTCATCGAGGCATCATACAATCGGACGTGTTTGTACCCCAGGACGCCGCTGAGGACGAAATAGTTGAACGACGTCTCCAGCCCCCCCGTGCAGTAGACGAGGACCTCTTTGTTTTTGTCGAGGCCGTACCCCTCTTTGAATACGCTCTCCAGCATCGTTTTGGGCTTGAGGAGATACTCTTTGTCCACCGAATAGTTCCACGAATAGCTCATCCCCCCCTGAATGTGGCCGTCGCGCTTGACCGTCGGGGTGGGGGTAACCCCCAGATACATGTCGGCGGGGCGGGCATCGATCATCGGGAGTTTCCCCAGCTGTTTTCTGACGTAGGCCAGATCGGCGATTCTGGCGTTGTCGAGGCGCGCTTTAAAGGCGGTCGGTTTGATCGCTGAGGGTTCGGAGGTCAGCGGCAGCGAGGCGTTTTTCCACGCCTTCATCCCCCCATCCAGGATCCCGACGTTTTTGACCCCGTGGTAGTTGAGGGCCCAGTAGATATAGCTCGTTTTGAGCAGATCGCGCGGTTCGCTGATCGGGGCGTAGAGGACCACCTCGCTCTTCTCGTCGATCCCGAGGCGGGAGATCTCTTGTTCGATCTCGCGTACCGGGCGGATCGAGAGGAATGTTCCGTTATCGAAGCGCCACGCGCCGATTCCCGTCCGGAGGGCACCGGGAATATGTTCGAGTTCGTAGCCGTTGCCTTCGGAGACTTCGACGATCCGGAGCGCGGGATTGTTCAGATTCTCCTTGAGCCACTGGGGGGTCACGAGGGGTTCGACGGCCATCAGCGACAGTGCCGCCGCCATCAGCGTGATGATGATTTTCATGGAATTCCTTTGAATGTTGATCACGACATGGTAGGCCCAAACCACTTAAATAATAATTTTTTTCCTCTATTAACCTGTCGGTTCAATTTATCTCGAAACGGACGATATGTTTCATCAATTATGAGGAGTTTTCAATGGAAATCGGAATCGGAAACAACCCCTACGCATCCAGCGCCCTCTCCATCAAGGAGAACAAGACCGAAGAGTTCAAGGAAAAAATCAAAAGCGGGGAGATATCGGGCAAAGCGATTTCCCAGGCCTACCTCGTCGAGTACAGCCTCAAAATCGAGCAGTACGCCAGCGCCAACCTCAAAGCCCAGAGCGAAACTTTCGATCTCTCCAAAGTACGCGAGATTCTCGAAACGATCGATTTCGACGCCATCGGCTACACGGGCAAACCGATCTCCGAGATGACGCCGGAGGAGGCTAAAGAGCTGGTGGGCGAGGAGGGGTTCTTCGGCGTCAACCAGACCGCCAAGCGCCTCTCCGATTTCGTCCTCTCCGGCGGCGGCGACGACGTCGAACGGCTTAAGGCGGGGCGCGAAGGGATCATCAAAGGGTTCGAAGAAGCGGAAAAAATCTGGGGAGAAAAGCTCCCCGACATCTCCTACCAGACCCTCGAAAAAGCGCTCGAAGAGATCGATAAACGGATTGAAGAGCTGGGGGCCAACGTCATCGATATGACGGTCTGAGCGCTCACCGGGGGCTAGGCTTCGCAGACATCCTCGAACCGTTTGCGAATCTCCAGAATCTCGTCAAGATGGGCGAAAAAGATATCGACCAGTTTCGGGTCGAAATGTTTTCCCCGCTCTTCGTGGAAAAGGGCAAAAATTTTGGCATCTTCCCACGCTTTTTTGTAGACGCGGTCGCTTCCCAGGGCGTCGAATACATCGGCAAGGGCGGTAATGCGGCCGTAGATATGGATCTCTTCCCCTTTAAGCCCCCGGGGGTACCCGCTGCCGTCAAATTTTTCGTGATGCTCGTACGCGACGATGGCCGCGGTCTGCAACAATGGGCGCTGCGAATGTTTGAGCATTTCGTATCCCAGTGCAGCGTGGGTATCCATGATGCGGCGCTCTTGCGGATCGAACCGGCCGGGCTTGTTCAGTATGGCATCGGGAATCGCCACTTTTCCGATGTCGTGCATCGGCGAAGCCTGCTTGAGCATTTCGGCTTCTTCCTCGCTCAATCCGTAGTACCGCGCAAGCAGTTTTGAATACTCGGCTACCCTTTTGACATGGTTCCCCGTCTCTTTGGAGCGGCTTTCCCCGATCGAACCCATCGTGAAGACGACTTCGCGCTGCGTTTCCTCGATCTCTTTGTTCAGGGCCGTTATCTCGCCCAACGCATGATCCATCCCCTGAATCATCGTGTTGAAGGCATCGGACAACTGCCCGATCTCGTCGTCGCGGTCAACCCGTACCTGCCGGGTATAATCCTGGGTACGGGTGATTTCTTTGGCCGTGGAGGAGAGGGTGATGACGGGACGGATCAGTACCGTCGCAATGTAGTATGCCGCCGCCGCGATAAACACCGCCCCCGCGATCAGCATCATCACGAACCACGCCTCATATTTGTGCAGCAGGCGGTAGGCGAACTCTTTTTCCTCCTCCAGCACCACCGTCAATTCGGATTTTTGCCCCAGTGTCCGTTCCACGACGAGCGGCTCGCTGAAAACGACCGGGCGCAGCAGCACGGTTCCGTCGCGGTGACGGATGTAATAATGACGATGGGGGGTATTGGAGAAAAAACGGCCGAAATTTTCGATCCGGTAATCGATTTTCAACCATCCGATCTGACGGTCGGTAAACGTCGAATGGATCGGAACGGTGTAAAACGCCGGAGCGGTGAGCGATTGGCCTATGGCGGCAAAATCGCTCGAGGCTACTACCCGGTTATTGAGATCAACCGCATAAAAGTCTCCCCTCAGCTCCATATCCTTTTTTTTCGCCAGCAGCGTGTTCCCGATGCGACGGTCCAGGTCCTGGGTAAACATATCGTTCATCAAGTCCGATTTGGCGATAAAGCCCATATCCTGCTGCAACGTCAGAAGGTGCTGGTCGATCCTCTCCACGCTCATCCGCAGCTGCGTATCCATCTCCTGCGTTATCGCATTGTACTGCTCCTCGCGAAACGAATTCCCGAACAAAAACATCGTCAATACGTAGGGGATCAGACTGATCCCGAGGAAAAGGAGAATGGTCTTGATTTTAAAACTCATGGAGTACCTTTACCCGGCCATCGACCATCGAAACGGGAATATAGCCGATCGCCCCTTCGACGTTTTCGACGAATGCCCTGACCGACTCAAAAGAAGATTGCGTCAGCGGAGGGGTTACCCCCTGGAAATGCTGCTTGACCCAATAGGCGTTGAGCCGGTTGCGATCCATTCCCAGGATTCGGAGTTCGAACTGTTCCCTCCCCTCTTCCCGCCCGAGCACGTTGACCGGAATGACCGGATATTCTCCGATGCTCCGTCGTTTTTGTAAAAAAATATCCCGCAGCTGGGAAAGCGTCAGGCTCGAAATCGGCGATTTTTTAGACACAACGACCGCGTACTCCGCTCCGCTGAGGATGGACACCAAAAGGACCGACAGAATAGCCGTTTTCATCAGAACAGCACCGCAAAAGAGAATAAAAAGCGGTTCTCATCCTGCCGGGAATGCCTTTGGTATTCCCCTTTCAGTGAAACCGGGTAAAGCGGACGGTAGCTGTACCCCACGATCCCGATATGATCGCGGTAGTCGTCGTGTCGGCGGTCGTAGTATTCGTACCGCCCGACGAGGGCATGTTCGGGGCTAAAACGGTAGAGCCCCTGCACGTACCCGGAGTAGGTGTAATCATACCCCGAATCGGCATAATCGGTTTTGGCGACGATCCCCTCGGCGAGCATGCTCCACGCGCTGTTTTCGTACCGGACGTTCAT
Organism: uncultured Sulfuricurvum sp.; assembly: GCA_964491035.1. Taxonomy (GTDB): domain Bacteria; phylum Campylobacterota; class Campylobacteria; order Campylobacterales; family Sulfurimonadaceae; genus Sulfuricurvum. Next base: position 4,607 of record CAZBIR010000016.1, on the reverse strand, counting down.
CTGCACGAACCGGGTCCGTTCACCGTTTTGGATCGGAATGTATTCCCCGACGCTCCCGCCTGCGCTCCATTCCATGGAGATCTCTTTTTCGAGCGCCAGACCGTAGAAATGGCTGTTGGGAATATTGATATACTCATCATCCATGTCGTTGGTCGCCTGGGCGAAAAGGTGATACGTCATAGCTTCCGTTCCGGGCAGATACCCGTTCAGGTCGATCCCCGTCAAAAATTTCGGAAAGAGCAGTTTGCTGTAGAGGGGGCTGGAGGTGGTATCACGCAGCACGTTGATCGGTTCGCGGTTCCAGTATCCGATCGGCGTAATCTGCTTTCCGAAACGGATATTGAACGCCTCGTTCACCCATAAATCGCCGTACAGCCGTTCGATGTGAAACTGCTGATCCCCGTGTTCGCTCCCATCACTCAGACTTTTCTCATAAAAGGAAACGGCCTCGAATTCGGCGAGATAGGAGAAGCTCGAACTCAACTGGCCATACGCCAGAACGGCAACGTCGTCGAGGACGATCTTATCTTCTGTTTTGCCCAGTTCCAGTTCGGTAGAAAAATATCCCCCTACCGTAAGCCAGGGGTTCAGGGTGTAACCGTGCCCGAACTCGTAGGGCTCGGCACACCACGCTACGCTTCCCGCCCCCATCGCCATGATCCACGAAGCGAATAGGGAGACTCTGAGCGTTTTCGCCGCTCCCCTGATGCTATACCCTTTCATTGCGCACTTTTGCAGTGGGGGCAGATTTTGGCCGCAAGAGGAATCTCCATCGCGCATTCAGGACAGACTTTCGTCGTAGGAGCCGCCGGTTCGGGGGCCGGTTCGGCCGCTTTGAGCCGGTTATAGCTCTTGACCATCATGAACATGACAAACCCCAGAATCGTAAAGGAGATGACGTCATTGATGAATACCCCCAGTTTGATCGCGGGGGCGCCTGCCGCATCGAGCGCGGCGAGGGAGGGATAGCTTTTGCCGTCCAGGGAAATGAACAACGAGGAGAAATCAACTCCTCCCATCAACAGCCCGATCGGGGGCATGATCACATTGCTCACGAGCGATTTGACCACCGTGGCAAACGCCGCCCCGAAAATGAACCCGACGGCCATATCCATGACGTTTCCGGTGATAAGAAATTTCCTGAATTCCTGAAGCATAGGGACCCCTTTTGTCGGCCCGGTCGCCCGCAGCCTTATATCAAATAAGCCATTTTATCACTAAACCCGGCGAATGACAACCGATTTTTCTCCTGTTTATCTCCGTTTAACCTCCGGTACTGCATAATATTTTTTTATTCAGAAAAAGGGGTTCGATGCAAAAGTGCCTTCAGGGCGACCGGCTCAGCGTTAACGACATCCTCGAACAGATGCCCGATGGGATGTTTACGCTCGGCACCGACTTCATCATCCGATACGCCAATCCCGCGTTCTGCCGACTCCTCGGACTCAGCGCCGGGGAGTTGATCGGCTCATCCGTAACCGAGTGGCTGGGGGACCTGGACGTTCTGGAGAGCTGCATGAGCAGCATCGACACCCAGGGGTACTGCCACAACCAGGAGACCGTATTCCGGCGGCGCGACGGCACCCTCGTTTACATTTCCAAAAACGTTCAGGCCCTCTACGGCCCGACGGGCGGCATCACCGACCTCCTCGTGAGCATCCGCGACCTCACCCCCCTTCACGAACTCAACAAAGAGCTCCTCCGCTCCCAGGCCGAACAGGAACGTTACGCCCGCGATCTGCAAAAAATCATCGAGGAACGGACCGGGGAGCTCACCTACCGCCTGCTGCACAACGCCCTCACGGGGCTCCCAAACCGTCTCAAACTGATCGACGACATCGAGGCTTCAATCATCCCGCACGCCATGATTCTGATCAACATCGACAGTTTCAACGAGCTCAACACCTTTTACGGCCACCGGATCGGCGACGAACTCCTGTGCGCGCTGGCGGGGGTACTGGGGCAATGGAGCCGGACGTGGGAAAACGCCTCGGTATACAAACTCCCGGTGGACGAATACGCCATCCTGATCGGCGCCCCGGTCGATCTTGAGGGGGTGGAGACGTTCGCCAGCCGCCTCTCCCACTGGATCAGCAGCCATCTGTTTACGATCTCGAATCAGCAGATCAGCCTGAGCACGACGATGGGAATCGCGTTTTCGGACGAGGACGAAGAGCATAATCTCCTGCTGCGAGCCGACATGGCGCTCAAGCTGGCCAAAAAAATCCGCCGCGACTACATCGTCTACGACCAGTCTTTCCATATCAAGGAGGACTACGAAAAAAACCTGATCTGGATCAAAAAGCTCCGCAGCGCGATCGACGAAGACCGTGTCGTCCCCTATTTTCAGCCGATCGTCACCGCCGCAACGGGGCAGGTGCACAAATACGAAGCGCTGGTGCGGATCATCGATGAAGAGGGGGGGGTGATTTCCCCCTACCACTTCCTCGACGTCTCCAAAAAAGTCAAACTCTACCATCGGCTCACCGCGATCATGATCGACAAGGTGTTCGCCGCCCTGCTGGAGCGGCCGGGGATCGTCTGCTCCATCAACCTCTCGATCGAAGACATCAACGACGCCACGATGCACGCCCACATCGTCGAAAAAGTCCGGGCCTTCCCCGCCAGCCATCAGGTGATTTTCGAAATTCTCGAATCGGAAGGGATCGAAAACTACGACGTCGTCAACGCGTTCATCTCCGAAGTGAAAAAATACGGCGTACGGATCGCGCTGGACGATTTTGGCGCAGGGTATTCCAATTTTGCCTACATCACCCGCCTCGACATCGATTTCATCAAAATCGACGGCTCGATCATCCGGGACATCCACATCAACCCCGTCTCCCAGCTCATCACCGAAACGATCGTCAATTTCGCCTCGCGGCTGGGGGTCAAAACGGTTGCCGAATACGTCTGCTGCGAAGAGGTATTCACCTTTTTGCGCCAGTTTCCGATCGACGCGATGCAGGGGTATCATTTCGGAGCGCCCGGCCCCTCCATGGGCGAGCCCACGGCGCAGGTCACAGCCGGTACGTGCTGCTGATCAGTGGTAGGGGATAAAGGCGTACCCGTCGTTTTGAAGTTCGATCACCCGCGTAATCGAGTTACGGACGGTGCCGACATGGGCGGGGAGATCCTTTTTCTCGATGCCGAACCGCTCCAGCGCGATTTCGCACGCTTCGATCTTCACCCCGTACTCCCCGTGGAGTTTTTTCAGCCGCTGCGAGATCCCCCGCTTCACCTCGTCATCCCCGCTGTTCTCCGCAGCAATCGGGGTGCATCCGGAGTGGATCGTCAGGACAAATTCGTAGGGGACGTTTTTCGTCCGGAGCTCTTTGGCGCTCTCTTCGATCAGAAACATCCGCGACGCGACAAATTTCATATCCTTGGCGGCACAGTCGAAGACCGCTTTGGCACTCTGAGCCCCCCACAGCGACATTCCCAGTGCCAGGCACCCCAGTACGATTTTGCTCATCCGTTGCTCCTTGTTTCAGATCATTGGAATGAAGTATATACTTTCCCCCCTTAAAGCCCTGCAAGCTCCCATCCGCTATAATTCGCCCCATGAACCGTGAACGACCCCTTTTCCACATCGATCCCACTCCGACGCTCCCCTCACGCCGATGCCGTATGCTGGCGCGGCTGCTCGGATACGCCCTCAGTTACGGCAATTTTCTCGTCGCGGCACTCGTATGGTGGCTAAGTGACCCGTTTATCGCCGCGGGAAGCCTGCTGCTGGGATTCATCGTCTTCGGGATCGTCCGGAGCAAACTGCGCAACGATTCGGTCCCCCCCGCCCAGAGGGAGCTCTCCTACAACGACTACGCGATCGCGACGTGGTACCTCTCCCGACATTACTGCATCTCTTATCCCAAGGAATAACCCCTCATGGCCCTAGTCGACCTCCTCGGTGTCTCCAAACACTACGAAGCCCAGAAAATCTTAGAGAACGTCAACTTCCATATCGACGAGGGGGAGCGGATCGTCATCGTCGGGAAAAACGGCAGCGGGAAATCAACCCTGATGAAGATCGTCGCGGGCGCGCTCGATGCCGATGGCGGAGAGCGGATCATGCGGCAGGGGACCCAGATCAAAATGCTCTCGCAGGTCCCCCTCTTCGACCCTTCCCACACCGTCCGCGAGGCGGTCGAGGCGGGGCTGGGGGAGCTCAGAACGGCCAAAATCCGCTTTGACGAGATCTCCCTGCTGCTGGCCGAGGATTTTGACAACGCCGCCCTGCTCGAAGAGCAGTCGCGCCTGACCAACTTCCTCGACCACCATGCGGCATGGAACCTGGATGACAAGATCGAGCGGGTGATGCACCATTTCATGCTCAAGGAGTACGAAACCAAAAACGTCTCGCTGCTCAGCGGTGGGGAGCAGCGCCGCGTGGCGCTCGCCTCGCTGCTGCTCCAGAAACCCGACATTCTCCTGCTCGATGAGCCCACCAACCACCTCGACGTCTACATGGTGGAGTTTCTGGAGGAGCTGATCCTCAAGGAGCGCTTCACCCTCCTCTTCATCTCGCATGACCGCTATTTCATCGACCAGATCGCGACCAAGACGATCGAGGTCGAAGATTGCGCGCTCCGCGAATTCAACGGCGG
>CAZBIR010000015.1:19211-37565 GCA_964491035.1 uncultured Sulfuricurvum sp. | reverse complement strand
ATGATTTTTGCTTTTGTCCGGGTAATCACAGGACAAAGGGCAAAAGGTTGACAAAGTTCGCGGCGATTTTTCTGGTGTTGGTCGGGGCGGCGCAGGGGGCGTACAACCCTTTTTTCGACGCTCCCGCCGCCCCTAAAAAACCGGCCAGAACGACCCTTCCCCTCCTCCCCCCTCCCCCCGTGGCATCGTATGCCCCGTTGCGTCCCCCCGTTGTCGAGAGCCGCAGTGCCGCGGTGGCATCGCCGATCCTCTATTTCGGATTCGTCGAGGCGGAAAAAGGGAAATTTGCCCTCATCAAAGTGGATGATCATAACATCGTCCTCAAAGAGCATAACCGGGTCTACCTCCAGAACATCCCCTATTTCGTCCGTGAAATCACCAGCAACGCGATCGTGATGGAAGACGGTGAAAAACGGGTGAAATCGATCTATTTCAGCGGTGAGCGGACGGGGGAAAAACAATGATCCGCCCGTTGGCCGTATTGGCGTGCGCGCTGTTGATGGGGGGATGCGCGGTCGCGACGAAAAAAGAGGTGCTCACCCCCGAGATGGCCAAAGAAAACGGGGTTGAAATGACCCGGGAGGCCAGAGCTTCGGTCGAGAAGATCGAAATCAGCGCCGAAAATTTCAAAATCGAAGAGCAGGTGATTCCCGAGGGGGAAAAAATCAAGCGGGTCAAAATCATCGGGGCCGAACTGCGCGACGTGATCAGCCTGCTGACCGAGGCGACGGATGAGAACATCATCTTCCAGCTCGAATCGGAATCAACCAGCCAGTACGGCGATCTGGAACAGGCGCAGCGCCTTGCGCTCAACGGCCGAAATCCCCAGACGCTCAACGACACCGCGCAGCGCGACAACGAAGAGACCAACAACTACCTCGTGAACAAGTCGCGCGTCTACGTGGCCGCCAGCGATATCGGTTTCGGGCGGCTGCTGCAAAAGAGCGTCGGGAACAAAATCAGCGTCGGCTACACCGACGGCACCTACTACCTCGGGGACGTCCGGAGCGTTACGGTGAAAATCCCCTCGATCAAGGAGTTCGGAACCATCCTCCAAGACGCCCTGAGCACGATGGGGGCGTACAACGTCGCGTATGATGCGATCACGTCGTCACTGAGCTTTTCGGCGCGGGAAAAAGAGTACGCGAGCATCATGCGCTACCTCGACATGCTGCGCAAGAATCTCTACGTCATCGAGTACGAAATCTCGATCTACAACGTCGAGCTCAAAGACAACTACAGCCTCGGGATCAACTGGGAGGTTATTCCCAAACTGACGAACAAACTGGGGATCATCTCAAGCGCCGCGGCATCCTCGGGAACCGTCGGGGCGATCCAGACGCCCTTGACGTTCGGGGCGATCCTGAACAACGGTTCCTATGACGGGCAGGCGCTCATCAACGCGCTGGAACATTTCGGCAAAGTGGAGAGCATCCAGCGCCCGAAACTGCTGGGGCTGGCTGGGACGAACGTCAAACTGACCGACGGGCTTGAAGAACCCTACATCAAGGAGCTGCAGACGACGTCGGTCGCCAACGGCACCGTCCAGACGTCGACGGTGAGCGGTACCGCGCTCAGCGGGATGGAGATCACCCTCAATTCGAACATCCTCGATGAAACGGTCATCACCGATATCGAACTGAAAATCAACGACATCGTCGGGTACACCAATTTCGAAGTGGATAAAACCAAATACGCCCAGCCCAAAACCGTTACCAAGATGATCAAAAATACGATGCGGGTACAGCCGGGGGTCCCCATCGTCATCTCGGGACTTTTCCGCAATACGAGCGACAAGGGGTTCAAAGGGATCCCGGGACTGGGAAGCAGTGCGGCGGGCGTTGTGGGAGGGACCCGCTTCGAGGGGACGACGAAGAGCGAGATGGTCATCATCGTCCGTCCCCGGGTCATCCAGTACACGATGAGATAGGCCATGGCGATTTTCACTGCCGGATCGATCCCCCTGACCAGCGACATCAACCGGATCCGCGAGGAGGTCTACGCGATCGGACGCCGTGAACTGGATTCCTCGGCGATCAAGGTCTCCCTGCGCAAATGCGCCAACGGGATCAACTACGTCGCTTTTTTGCCGAAAGTCAAACTCTATTACGAAAACATCCTCAAAACCGCCGCTTCCCTGAGCGAACGGAGCGTCGTCGTGTTCGAACTCGAATACAAAAGCGTCGGGGTGATCTGCGAGGGGGAGAGTATCGTCGATTATATCCTTGACAAACCCGAAGAGTATGCGCGCGAGCATGCCCTCTCAGTCGTGTACGCCGACAATTCCGGGGGGGCGAAACTGGTATCGATCAACCTCGACCGGCAGCGCCGGGAGTTGTGGATGGGGAGTTTTCTCCTCCTCTGTACGGTTGTCCTCACCTCGCTGATTTTTTACGTCGGGTACGACCACCTGCGAGAAATGCCGCTGCTGCGCTCCGACAAGGTCCAGACGCTCCAGGAATACCGGGAGCTGGTGAAAACCCAGGAAGAGCAGATCGCGCAGATGACCCGCAAAGTCGATATGGCCGGCGAGCTCGAATCGCTCGAAAATCTCAGCCGCACGACCGGGTCGCGGCTGGAGCAGGTCCGTTTTGAAAAGGGAAAAACCTGCGTCCGGATCCGATCCGAAACGATCGAAAAACTCCGGGCGCAGCTTCCCCCCCATGCCGCGATCCTGAAAGAGAATACCGAAGAAGGGAGCATGGAATACTGCTATGAAAAAATATAGCGTTATCGCCCTTTTCATCCTGGTACTGATCACCATTTCGGTCTTTACCTATTTCTTTTTTCTCGATATCGTTTACGACAACAAGGTGGCGACCGAAGAGCTGCGCGAGCTGCGCGACCTCAAAAGCCGGGTCGAATCGCCGATCGCCCGCTACGCCGACGCCAAAGAGCTCCAAGCGGCTCAGGGCGATTACGCCGCCCTTCTCCAGGAACTCGGGGTGCAGGGGGGATGCCGGATCGAGAAAGAGAACCTTCTCATCGAGGGGGTGATCGACGACAACGCCGATTATCTCCTCCTCAAACGGCTGCTGGGGGTGATCCAGAACGACCGCGTCAGCGTTCAGAGCAGCTGTATCGGCAAAGGGTGCGTCCAGTATTCCTACGGCTATAAAATCGTTTTTCGACCCTATGTGTTAAACAATTTTTGATTCGTGCCGATTTGATGGAACATGAAATTCCGTCATAAAAAGGATGAACTATGACACAGGGTTACACAGGGATGAGAAAAGGGATCTCGCTCGTCGAGATGATGATTGCCGTCATTTTGTTCGGCGTTATCGCGGTAGTAGGGTTCAAATACTACAAAAACTTCTACAATACCGACCTCGCGGCGAAAAAAGCGCGTGTGGCGGCATTGATGGATCAGGCGACGCAGCTGTCGAACGCGTACGACGTTTACACGACGCAGTTCGGTACGGCACCGACCGCAATCAGTGACCTGACCGCGAACAACGCGAAAATCCTCACTTCCGCGCCGACCCCGATTGATGAAATCGGTGCGGGAGGATGGACGCTGACTACCGGAACCGATTATACCGGCGCTAATGCTCCGGGGACGGTAGCGACCGATATCGCGTTTACCTATACTGTGGACGATCCGGGTGTCGGATTGGCCGACAACGAGGAGTACTGCGCGCTGTTCAACAACATGATCGATTCGTCGTTGTCCGTCGATAAGGTAGACGGCGATACGTTCGGTGCCAATGCGGCTCAGTACGCCGCGCTGGGAGATGCTTATTGTGCAGGTTCTGTTGCCAATACCCTGACGATCGTTGTTCTCAAACAGGTCAACTGATTTTTCCCGTGCTTCGCAGAGGGTTTACTTTTTTCGAAGCGATTCTCGCGATCGCCCTGATCGGGGTGATCGGCTTTTTCGGGTATTCGTATCTGAATGTCTCCACCCTCTCCATGGTCCAATCCAAATCGCAGCTTCAGGCCCATATCACGCTCCTGCAGTCGATGGTTCTCGAATGCAAAACCCTCTCCGAGTCGATGCCCAAACAGATCGGCGGTACCGATGCGACGGCCACCCCTGTCGATGCCCTGGAATGTCAGACGACCCCGACCTATCCGATCGATGGAGGACGGGGGGTGGGCATCCCCAAATCCCCCACCGGATTTGACCCCTATACGGCGACGGAAAGCGGGGGAAGTTTCTGGATCACCCTCTCCGCAGCCGAGGCAACCCCCTATGCCGACGTGCTCGCGCAACTGAAGCAGGAATATACCGCCTCCCAGGCACAGTTGCGCAATGAGAGCGGAAAAACGTTTCTCGACATCTACCTGCTGCGCTGATTTCGTGTTATAATTGGGCTAAAAACGAGCCCATGAAAATCAAAAAGGTTTTGACCCCGAAACAGCTTGAGGTGTGTCAAAAAGAGCAGTACTATCATCAGCAGCTCGGGCGTAAAAAACATCTGCTCGAAATCGCGATGGCTCACCATTTCGTTCAGAAAAAGCCTCCCCGTCCCCCCTTCAACCTTGACCTGATCAAAGAGTACGAAATCATTGTCGCCGAAGAGAACGCGACGCTGCTGCGGGTTGAGCGCAAAGAGCTCCTCGGCCCCACCCTCCTCGCCGAACTCGAGGAGAAAACGGGGAAAAAGGTGGAACAAAAAGCGATCCCCGTCCGGGAGTTCGAGCGCAAATTCGGGGAACTGCTGGGGGTCGATGCCGAATTCCTGGAACGGAAAATCAAGCGGTTCAACGATTTCGAGGGGGACGAGAACGACGCGGTCGAGATTTTCGATATGGTGTTGCAGCAGGCTTCGCAGTACCGTGCCAGCGACATCCATATCAACCCCCACGAGGGGTTCAGCTGGCTGCGCTACCGGATTGACGGGCTCGTCCAGGCGCGCCACCTGATCGGGGAGGAGCTCTCGAAACGTTTTGCGGTGATCCTCAAAGAACGGTGCTCGCTCGACCTGGTCCTCACCGACGCTCCCCAAAGCGGGGGATTCAGCGCCAAAATCGCAGAGGGGGAGGTCGATTTCCGGGTCGAAATCGCCCCGTCGCGCTACGGTGAAAACATCGTCATCCGGCTGCTGGACAAATCGAAAAACCTCAAATCGCTCAGGGCGATTTTCCCCGACTCTCATCCGATGAGCGAGCACATCCGCCATTTTACGAACCTCTCAAACGGTTTTTTCCTCGTGGTCGGACCCACCGGGAGCGGGAAAACGACGACGCTCAACGCCATCCTTTCCCAGCGCGACCGGCTGCACGAGATCATCTACACGATTGAAGATCCGATCGAATACAAGATCGATTTCGTCACCCAGTACGAGATTGACGAGAAGACGGGATTCGATTTCCCCACCGCCATCAAATCGGTGATGCGCCAGGACCCCGACGTCATCGTCATCGGGGAGATGCGCGACCGGGAGAGCATCCATACGGCGCTCAAGGCGGCCCACAGCGGCCACATGGTCTTTTCGACGCTCCACACTTCCAACAGCTTCATGGCGATGGAGCGGATCCGCGACGAGGGGGGCGACCTGTTCATCCTCGCCTATGCCCTCAGCGGGGTGATCGCCCAGCACCTTGTGCCGCAGCTGTGTACCTGCAAGACCCCTGCTTCCGATAGCCGGGGAGGGGAATTTTTCGGATCGCAGGCGGCCGGATACGAAAAGCAGGGGTGCATCCGCTGCAATTTCACGGGGTATCTGGGGCGGACGCTGCTGTGCGACATGGTGTTCATCCCCTACGATATGAAGGTGCGCTACGAATTTTACCTGGCCCTGAAAAATTCGACCGTGTTCAAGGCGTGGGACAAGTTCATCACCTTCAGCTATTTCGAGTCGGCCAGATACCTTTTCGAGCAGGGATTATGTGATTACGACACCCTCTCCTCCGAACTCCTCGCGCTGGGCTACCTCCGTGAAACCTAACGCCCTCACCTATCTCAAAACCCTCTTTTTAAGCCTGCAGAGCGGCAAGAGTGTCGGAGAAGCGCTCAAAATCCTCGAGGAACTCCCCGAAAGCGGCCCGGAACGCTCCGCCCACGCCAAAATACGCCGGGACGTGCAACGGGGGGAAAGTTTTTCCGAGGCGTTCGGACGTCACATGGATGCCCCCCGCGATATCGTCTTGTTCATCGGGATGGCCGAAAAAGGGGGATCGTTTCGGGGGATGCTCGAAAAAGTGCTCCGCTACGTCGAGATGAAGGAGAAGTTCCACCACGAATCGAGCGATAAGATCGGCCTTCCCCTCCTCTATTTTTTCCTCTCCTGCCTGATCGTCCTGTTTGTCCGGTTTTACGCCATTCCCAACCACATCGCCGAATCGCTCCAGTACGATCCGCAGATCCAGCAGCTGATCGCAGATCACCTGCGGATCGCCGAAGGGATGGGAAACGTGCTGTTTGCGGGGCTGCTGCTCAGTGCCGCCTATTTTCTGATCGTCATCACGGCGTTGTTCAGTCAGCGGGGGTTCTGGCAGGGGATCGCCAGAGCGCTGGCGCTCGCGATGCCGGTCTCTTCCAAAATCCTCGGGCAGTTTGAAAAATTCGTCCTCTTCACCCTGATTGGCGAGATGCTCAAAAGTGGGATACCGTTTCGGCGCGCGATTCAAAGCGGCGGCGAAAGCACCGACGTGGAGCGCTACCGCCGGGGCTTTCAGCAGATCGAGGAGCGGATCGTACGGGGTGAGCGGCAGTGGTGGAGCGGCGAGCTGTTCGACGAGGTTGAGCGGCGTCTTTTGATGGGGACGGGATCGATGACGCAGGTGGGCGACGTGCTCCTCCAGCTGGCCGATCGGGCACGGATGAGCGCGCTGCTGCAGTCCAACCGTTTCTTCCGCATCGTCAGCGTCCTCTCGATTGTGCTGATGGCGTTTGCCGTATTCGTAGAGTTTTTCACCGTCGTCCTGACGCAGGTGCTGATCCAGAAAGGGATCATCAATGCCGTCGACGGCGCGCGGCACGGGTTATGATGCGCCGGGGGGTCATGCTCGTCGAGGCGATGATTACCGTCATCATCGCGGGGGTCATCGCGGCGATTTTCAGCGCCATCAGCTACTACACCTTTATCCAGGCCAACCTCCTCAAACGCCAAAACACCCAGACGATCCTCGAAGTGGTCCGGAGCCGGCTGGTGAATCTGGCGGGCAATCCCGATAATGACCCCTATTTCGAACTTCCCGCAGCGGAAGACGTCGACAGGGTCCCCCTCAGCGTAGGGATGAGCCATGACGCGTGGGGCAGGGCGATCCGCTATTACCCGATCGATCTGGGGGACCCTAACGGCGTGGATGCGAACCTGACGGATAACACCGACCCCGTCTCCCCGAACCCGAATGTGCTGGGGCGGCTCATCAGCGCGGGGGAAGACGGCGTCGTCTCGACGAGTGCGACCGATGCGAGTGCGCAGGGGGATGACCTGATGCTCGAAATCGGGGTCGGGGAGACGAACCACTACAAGCTCTACGGCGGATCGGAAATCGCCGATCAGACGCGCGGCTATAACAGCGCGATCGTCTCCGATACGGAACCGGCCAATCCGATCGAGGGGACGTTGTGGTACGACACCACCGTACCGGAGATGAAAATCTATCAAAACGGCGGCTGGGTCGCCCTTTAGCGCGTTCTAAGGAGCTCTTGGACGCAGCTCTCGATCATGGCGTAGACCCGGTCGAATCCCTCGAACCCCTCAAAAAAGTACGGATCGGGGACGTCGGAGCCCTCGTACCCGTAATCCCCGAGTTTGACAAGATTGCTGCACCCCATCGCTTTGAGGTCGCGATAATTGTTCGCATCGAGGGCGACGATCAGATCGAATGTTTTAAAATCGGCTTTGGTCACCTGACGGGCGCGAAGGCGGGAAATATCGACGCCGTTGTTGCGGGCGACGGTGACCGAGTGGCGGCAGGGGGCTTCCCCGACGTGCCAGTTCCCCGTTCCGGCCGAATCGACGGTGATCCCGTGACCCCCCTGCTCTATCAGCTTGCGCGCGACCCCCTCGGCGATCGGAGAGCGGCAGATGTTCCCGAGGCAGACAAATAAAATGGACTTCACGATAACTTCTCCAGCAGGCAGATAAAAAACCCATCGATCGTGTCGGTGGGGAGAATCCGCACGGCGTTTTGGATCCGCTCGTCGTAGATCTCTTTTCCCCAGCGTTCCAGAGGCTTTTGGACGTTATCGAAGGGCAAGACCAGGGGGAGAGTCTTTAAACGCTCTCCGTGGCGTTCCAGGAGGTGCTGGAGAGGGCTTTCGTTCTCTTCGGGGGAAAAAGAACAGGTGCTGTAGAGGAGTTTCCCTCCGGGTTTGAGGGCATCGAAGGCCGAGAGGAGCAATCGGCGCTGGAGCTTGGAGGTCTCTTTGACCTTGTGGACGCTCCAGAAACTCATCGATTTGGGTTCGTGCGTTTTGAAGCGCGCTTCGGACGAACACGGTGCGTCGAGGAGGATGCGGTCGAACATCTCGGGGCATTTTTTGCCGACGCTGCGGCCGTCGGTCATATAGGTGTGGGCGTTGGTGACCCCCTGCTGTTTCAGGTTGTCGCAGAGGCGGAAGAACCGTTCGCGCGAGGGTTCGACGGCCGAGAGCCAGCCGGTGTTTTGCATCATCCCCGCCAGCAGGAGCGTTTTGCCCCCGGGGGCGGCGGCGAGGTCGAGGACCGTCTCTTCGGGTTCGGGAGCGAGCAACACGGGGGCGATCATCGAGGAGAGATTCTGGATGTAGAGGCGGCCGCCGTAGAAGGCATCGGTTTGGGTCAGGCGCAGTTTATCCCCGGGAGAAATGCGGTATACCCCTTCCAGCCATTCGATCCGCTCAAAGGCGATACCTGCTTGCGAGAGTTCCGCTTCAAGCTCGGCAGGGGTCGATTTGAGGGTATTGACCCGAAAGGTGACCTGTTTGGGGGCGTCGAAGGTTTTGAGGATCGCAGCGAACCTTTCACGTGGAACAATTTTCTCCAGCCGCTCTTTAAATGCTTCGGGGAGGCTCATGATTTTCGTACCGCCATACGTACTACCGAGGCGATACCGACGTGCCCTCTTCCCTCGCTGAGGTCGGTGTCGCATTCGATCAGCTCCAGGATGTCGCAGGGGTGGTTTGCGAGGATGGAGTGCAGAGCATCGGCAGTGTAGAGAAGCGTCTCGTCTTTGGGGCCTCCCGTCGTACGGGGCATCTGATGGATCGAGAAGAATTCTCCGGCAAAAAGACCGCCGCTTCTGAGAATGCCGAGCACTTTGGCGTAGACGTCGCTGCGCAGCGGTTCGGGGAGATGGAGGAACGAACACATGACGGCATCGTAGGCTTCAGCCGGTTCCCAGACCTCCAGGTCGGTATGGATCAGTTCGAGAGTAAGGTTGGCGGATTTGGCCCGCTCGGCACATTTGGCCAGCCCTACGTCGCTTGCGTCCAGCGCGGTGACGTTATGGCCGCGCTGCGCGGCATAAATCGCATTGCGCCCTTCCCCTTCTCCCAGGAAAAGGATTTTGGCAGGTGCGGTGAAAGCGTCGATATGCGCGGCGACGTAGCGGTTGGGTTCGAGGCCGTAAAAATACCCCTCCTTGGCGAACCGTTCGTTCCAGAATTCGCGCTGGTCGCTCATTTGCGCACCACCCCGTCCAGCACGGGGACGAAATCGCACACTTCCAGGGCGTCCTCGTGGATTTTGCCCCCCTGCTTCGTAAAGCGGGTGATCACCTGTTCGCGCCCTTTTTCGACCGGGGCGATCAGGATTCCCCCTTCCCGCAGCTGGTCAAAGAGCTTCTGGGGGATGGAGCGGGCCGAAGCGGAGAACAAAATCCGATCATAAGGGGCATACTGCTCCCATCCGTTTTGGCCGTCGTCGGTACGGGTGTGGATGTTCCCCAGATGGAGGTGGCGGAATCGCTCCTTGGCCTCCAGCAGCAGCGATTCGATCCGCTCGATCGTAAAGACGCGGCGGAAGATCCTGGAGAGGACCGCCGCCTGGTAGCCGCTGCCGCAACCGATTTCCAGCACGCTGTCGCACCCCTCCGGACTGAGGTACTGGGTCATTTTCGCAACCGTCAGCGGCGAGGAGATGAACTGCTGCGACCCGATCGGGAGCGCGTCGAGGCGGTAGGCGTTGTGGCGCATCGCGAGGGGGACGAACGCTTCGCGGTTGGTGTGGATGATCGCCTCTTTGACCAGCGGCCGGAGGGGGAATTTTTTGGAAATCTCTTCGGCCATACGGGTCGTTTTGATGGCGGTGATGCGGTCGATGTTCATGCTATCCCTACGTTGAGGTATCGGCGCATCGATTGCACGGTGCGCCCTTCGTAATGCGATACGAGCGATTCGGCGCCGTGGTTGCGGATCTCTCCCCCAAAGGGGGTGATGATCCCGCTCATGCCGCTCGTATCGTCGTTGGACGCGTCGCTGGCGATCACGTAACACTGGTTCATGATGGCCAGGGCGTTGGTGAGGGTGACGAAGTGTTCGCTGCGAAGTTTCCCCCACTGCGCGCTCACGGCGATGAGGTCGCACCCCTCCAGCTGCTGCCACAGGGCTTTGAAACGGAGTTCGAAACAGATCAGGATCCCGATACGGATCCCCTCGAACACAAACGGCCGGATATCTTCCTCTGCTCCCGCCGCAAACCGCTCGTGCTCGTTTCCCAGCGCAAAGAGTTTGGCCTTGGCCTGGGTATGGACGATACGGCCTGCGTGGAGGGCGTAAGCGACGTTGAACATCCCCGCTTCGCTACGGGTGATGGCGGTAAAGATCAAAAGCCGCTCTCCCACCCATCCCAAGAGGCTGTCGAGCGCCCGGGCGGTAAAATCGGCCGCTTCGTCGAACCGCTCGTACGCAAAGCCGCTCAGGCACACCTCGGGGGCGACGACGATCGCGTCTTCGGGGGTTTGGGCGATGAGGGAGCACAGCCGCTCGAGGTTGGCGTCGAAATCGGGATCGGTCGCAAAGCAGAGCGAGACGACGCTGCGGGAATTAGAAGTCGTCAAAACTGAGGCTTCCTTTGGAGTAGTTGGTGACCGTTCCCTCGAAGAAGTTGGTTTTCTGATCGTTGAATTTGGAGAAATCATCGACCCATTTGATGGGATGGGAGACGTTGTAGAGGGGTTTGAGGCCGACGGCGCTCAGGCGCTGGTCGGCGAGGTACTGGATGTACTGCTCGACGATCTCGTTGGTCAGACCCAGGATCTGCCCCTGCGTGATGTATTTCCCCCAGGCGGTTTCGAGTTCGACGGCCTTGCGGAACATGTCGTACACCTCTTCGATGAGCTGTTCGGTGAAAAGGTCGCTCCGCTCGCGGCGCAGCGTGTTGATGATATTCTGGAACAAGACGAGGTGGGTCACCTCGTCGCGCTGGATGAAACGGATCATCTGGGCGCTTCCGAGCATTTTCCCCGAACGGGCAAGGGTGTAGATGTAGGTGAAACCGCTGTAAAAATAGATCCCTTCGAGAATCTGGTTGGCAAAGCACGCTTTCAAAAAGGCGGTCTCGCTGGGGTCGCTGGCAAGCTCTTCGTAGCGGGCGGCGATCGAGTCGTTTTTCGTCTTGAGCATCATGTCCTTGCGCCAGAGATCGTAAATCTCTTCGCTGTTCTGGCTGATGGAGTCGACCATGACCGCGTAGCTTTGGGAGTGGAGCGCCTCCTCAAAGGACTGGCGGACGAGGATCAGGTTGATCTCGGGGGCCGTGACGTAGGGATTGACGTTGTCGATCAGGTTGTTCGTCTGGAGGCTGTCCATGAAGATGAGCTGCGAAAGGGCCTTGTCGTAGGCCGTTTTTTCCATCTCGGTGAGGTATTTGTAGTCGACCGCGTCGCGGGTCATGTCGACCTCTTTGGGGAACCACGTGTTGTTGAGCATCATCTCCCACAGGTTGTAGGCCCATTGGTACTTGATGTTGTTGAGCTCGAAAATCCCCGTCGGATTCCCCCCGAAGATACGCCGGTCGTTGACGTGTTCGCTGGAAGTCGGATTATAGATTTTCTTGCGGTTCATGGTTGCTCCCGTTGTGGCGAATAGTGGGATCGATTATCTCCTAAAAGAGTTTTAACTATGCTAAAATGGAAGGAGATTTCGCAAGGGGGAAATGATGAAGAAAGGGCTGATTATAAAGTCAATGGCGACGGGGGTCCTTCTCTACGCCGCCGCCGGGTTTTTCGGCGTCCCCTATGCGATCAAGCATCTCCTCCCCCAGAAGGTTTCGGAATCGACGCAGGGGGGGAAATTCTCCGTCGAATCGGTCGCTTTCAACCCGTTTACGTTTCATCTGAGGGCCGGGGGGATCGCGTTCAAAACCCCGCGGGGGGGAGAATTTTTGGCGATGAAGCGCTTCTCCCTCAACCTCGATCCTCTCGACTATCTCTGGAAAGGGGAGTGGGTTCTCAAGGATATCCGGCTCACCGGACCCGATGTTTCGATCCGCCGGGACGAAGCGGGGAGATTCAATTTCGCGTTCCTGAACCCGGAGGGATCGGAGGAGGAAGAAAAAAAAGGTTCCGAACCGCTTAAACTCCTCATCAAACGGTTCGTTTTGCAGGAGGGGCAGCTCCGTTACAGCGATTACGCGGAGGGGAAAGCGTACGCGCTGGATGTCGGGCCGATCGGCTTTTCACTCGAGTCGATCGATCTGCGCGATCTTTCGGCCGCGGAGGGGAAAATGCGCCTCTATGCGACGATCAACGAAGGGGGATTCATCGATCTGAGCGGGAAAATCGATGCCCTATCCCCGCTCAAAATCGGGGGGCATGTCGCGTTCGATTCGGGGAAACTCTACACCCCGTGGCGCTATTTTCGGGATAAATTCCCGATCGAAGTGGCCGATGGGAAGGCGGCGTTCGCGTTTGATTACCGTTTCGACAGCGGCGACGTCAATGCCACCGAACTCTCCAATCTCGTATTCGACGTCAACCGCCTCCGCCTCATCCCCAAAGGGGAGAAGCGCAACCTGCTGAGCCTGGAGTCGCTCCGGCTTCGGGAAGGAAGCGTCCTGCCCATGCGCCGCGAATTTCGTGCCGCGTCGCTGGCGGTGCAGGGGGTCAGCTTCAGCGCCGAGCGCGGAGCAGGGGGAGAGATCGACTGGCTGCACTACCTCGAAGAGATTCAAAAAGCGTTCCCCGAAGATGAAAACGAAACCAAAGAGCCGTGGCAGTACCGCGTGGAGAAGGTATCGGTCGATGGGGCAGGGGGGACATGGGCCGACCGTGCTCCGCAGGAACCCTACCGCCTGAGCGTTTCGAATCTTCGGTTCGAGAGCGGTGCCGTTTCGAGCGATCCGCAGACGGCGATCGGGTTTGACGCCTCTGCCGGGGCGATAGCGATGGAGCGTCTGGGCGATGGCGCGGCGGTAGCCGGGATCGGCGCGGTGAACGTCGAGGGGGTGCGGATCGAACGGGAGGGGCGATTCGCCCGGGTTGATGCGGTATCGATCCTCTCTCCGAATGTTTCGCTGACCCGATTCAAGGACGGATCGCTGGATCTTGCGCGTTACATCGCCCCTTCTTCGCGGGATCAGGGAACTTCTGGCGAAGCGGGGTGGGGATACCGCCTCGGTACGTTCGCGCTCAAAGAGGGGAGTGTGCGGTTGCGCGATGAGGTCCCCTCGCGCACCGTCGGGGTGGAGCTCTCGGGGGTGAACCTCTCGGTGCACGACCTGCGGGATAACCCGCGCCTGCCCATCACGTACGCCCTCGAGGGGCACATCGGGGCAAAAAGTACCTTCGCGGCCAATGGGGAGGTGGTCCGCTCCGTCCTCTCCAGCCGCGGGACGTTCAAACTTTCAAGGATCGATGCGGCGCTGGCCGATCCCTACCTCGAACCCCATACCTACGCCTCACTGCGGCGCGGGGAACTCTCGATCGGCGGGGAGTACGGCTATTCGGGGGAGAAAGCGCAGGTCAAAGGGAGACTTTCGCTGCAAGACTGGGTCCTCAACGACGTCCGGGACAATTCGGTCCTGCTGGGGTGGAACCGGATCGGGGTGACCCCCTTTACCTACGCCTATCCCGACAACCGCCTCAAAATCAATCAGCTGGCGATCGAAGGGCTTTACACGAACGCGCTGATCGATGCGAACAAGGTGCTCAATTATTCGACGCTGGCGAAAAAAACGGCGGCTCCAAAAGGGGAAAAAAGCCAGAACGCCCCCAATCCGTTCGGGCTGGAGATTGTCAAGCTCCTCGTTCGAAACTCCAGTGCCACCTTCAGCGATCTCTCGCTTCCGCTCCCTTTTAAAACCTATATTCACGATCTGGAAGGTTCCGTGATGGGGATCTCAACCGTGCGGGACGTCACGACGTTCGTCAAGCTCCGCGGGGGGGTGGACCAGTATGGGCTGGCGAAAATCGACGGGAGCCTCAATACTGCCGCCCCAAAAAAATTTACCGATATGAAAGTGGCGTTCGAAAATCTCGACCTTCCCCACTACACCCCCTATTCGCTCCAGTTCCTGGGGTACCACATTGCGGGGGGGAAACTCTTTTTGGATCTGGGGTACAAGATCGACCAGGGGGCTTTGAGGGGGGAAAACAACGTCATCATCCGCCAGATCGAACTGGGCGCGGAGAAAGAGGGGGGATCGCCCTGGCCGATGCGCCTCGTCGTCGCGCTGCTCGAAGACTCCGACGGGATCATCGACATCGACCTGCCGGTACAGGGGGATGTGAATAACCCCGATTTCAAGTACGGCAAGGTCGTTTGGCAGGTGATCACCAACCTCTTTACCAAGGCGGTCACCGCGCCGTTTCGACTGCTGGGCTCATTGCTGGGGATCGAGGACGATTCGCTGGGCAGCGTCGATTTCGAGGGGGGATCAGCGGCGCTGCTCCCCCCTCAGAGGGAGAAACTCGACAAGATTGTTACGCTGCTTCACAAGCGCCCGAAACTCTCCCTCGAAGTCTACGGCGGCTGGGACGACATCGAGGACGTTTATGCCCTCAAAGCCGACAAACTGGTCGCGCAGGCCCAGAAACGGAGCAAAAAACTCCGAATCGATGCCCTGAATGCCATCCCCCTCTCCATCCTCGAAGATCTGGCAGAGGAGTCGCTGGAGAAGAAGGCGCTCAAAGCGCTTGAAAAAGAGCACGAGGAAAAATACTCCGAAGAGGCGGCCTATGTCCGCCACTACAGCGCGGCCCTGATCGAGCGGCTCGTTCCCCTTCAGCCGCTGGAGAAGGGGGAACTCGAAGCGCTCGCCGCCCGCCGTGCCGAAACGGTTCGGGGCTATCTGGCTTCCAGCGAGGGGCTGGCCCGGCGCCTTGTCGTCAAAGCCGCCGAGAAAGCCAAGGCCCTGGATTCGCGCGAGATCCCGGTCCGGCTGAACGTCATCGTCCCGTGAAGCCGGCTTGGCTTAAAAAGGCCAGCTTCAAAATCGGTGAACATAACGTTCAGCCCGGCTGATTTTTAAAATCGGCCGTTTCCCCCTATAATTGCGCATCCGATTTCAATCAGGAGGCCATCATGCCGTTTTCACCCGCAAAACGCAAAGACACCCTCAGCGGCATCCTTTTCGTCGCGATTTTCGCCGCCGCGGCGACAATGATCGCGGAGTTGCCGCTGATCAAAAATCTCGGGATTTCCCCCCTCGTTGTGGGGATCGTCATCGGGATCTTCTACGCCAATACCCTCCACAACCGCATCCCCTCGGCCTGGGAGGGGGGGATCACCTTTTCGGGGAAAAAGATCCTCCGTTTCGCCATCGTCTTTTACGGATTCCGGATCACGTTCCAGGAGATTGCCGAAGTGGGGATGGAGGGATTCATGGTGTCGCTCATCATGCTTGCCTCGACGTTCATCCTCGGGACCTGGCTGGGGCAGAAGCTTTTTAAAATGGACCGCGATACGTCGATGCTGACCGCCTCGGGAGCGTCGGTGTGCGGTGCGGCGGCGGTGCTGGCGACCGAGCCGGTCCTCAAAGCCGAAGAGCACAAGGCCGCTATTGCCGTCTCGATGGTGGTCCTGTTCGGGACGATCGCGATGTTTCTCTACCCGGCCCTCTACAGCGCCGGGGTGTTTGCCGGGATGGATGACCGCACGTTCGGTATTTTCGTTGGCGGCACGATCCACGAGGTAGCGCAGGTCGTCGCCGTCGGCGGCGCGTACGGCAAAGAGGCTTCCGACGCGGCGGTGATCGTCAAAATGACCCGCGTCATCATGATCGCCCCGATGCTGATTCTGCTGGGGATGTACCTTTCCTACGCCGCCCGCAAAAGCGGCGCGGCCGGGGGCGGGGTGAAGCTCGTGATCCCGTGGTTTGCCGTCTATTTCATCGGGATGGCCGGGGTGAACTCGCTACTCACGCAATACAGCATGGCTCATGCCGGCGAATCGATCGCCGCAGCGATCAAAACCGTCGTCGAGAACATCAACATCATCGATACGTTCCTGCTGACGATGGCGATGACGGCGCTGGGGATGGGAACCCGCTTTGCGAAGTTCAAAGGACTTGGATTGGCTCCTCTCTACACGGCCGGAGCGATGTTTGCATGGCTGCTTATCGGCGGTTATTTCATCACGACGTGGGTTGTGGCGACGTTTTAACACCTGGGGGGATTCCCCCGCATTTATCTCTCTATCCGATAGTGCTTCCGCAGCACTTTTTCCACCGCTTCGGCCATTTTCTCGTACCCCGCCGCATTGGGGTGGACGTAGTCGCTTTTGGTGCGGTTGTCGCCGAGGACCTCGGAGAGAACCGTTTTTTCGATCGGTACGGCGTGGGCTTCGGCGATTGCTTCGTATACCGGATGGGGATCCAGGCCGATCAGGGAAAATTCCGGGACGGCGATCAGGACGACGTCGACCCCCCGCTCTCTAGCGAGGCGGACCATCGCTTCGAGGTTGGCGCGCATCGCGTTTTCGTCTTTTTTCTTTAGCAGGTCGTTCCCGCCGTGGCACAGGAGTACGAGGCCGGGGCGGTGGAGGTCGAGGAGCGTTCCCAGCCGTTTCAACCCCTCTTCGGAGAGTTCTCCGGGGACTCCGGCATTGATGACCTTGTGTGCGATCCGTTGTTCCAGCCGTGCAGGATAGCTTTCGGACGCTTGGGCCCCCGTACCCTGGGTAAGCGAATCGCCGAAGGCGAGGATAACGCCCGGAAGGGGCGGGAGCGAAGCGGCCGGAGCGGTGAAGTGTTTGATCGCGACCGCGATGCCCAGTACCGCCAGCACGAGGGCGAAGAGGAGGGTGGTGCGGCTCATGAACGCCGCCGGAAGCTGAGCGCTTCGAGAAGGTGCGGTTTGCCGATCTCGTCGGAGCCTTCGAGATCGGCGATCGTCCGTGAAACTTTAAGAAGGCGCGTCACGGCGCGAAACGAAAGGCCGAAGCGCCCGATCGCCTGATCGAGTACCGCCTGGGCTTCGGGCCCCAGCGTGCAGTAGCGGGCAACCTCGGCATCGTCGAGCGAACCGTTGAGCCTTTGCTGTCCCCGCCGTTTCTGGCGGAGAAACGCCTCGCGTACGTTGGCATGGAGTTCGCGGGAGGTGACGCCGGGCAAATCGGTGCTGCTGATCGGGTGCATCTGGACGTAGAGATCGATACGGTCGAGAAAGGGATCGGAGAGGCGGGCGCGGTAGCGGCTGATCTCGATATCCGAACAGCGGCAGGGGATAGAGGTGCTGAAGAGGTTGCCGCAGGGGCAGGGGTTCATCGCCGCGACGAAGAGAAAATCGGCGTCGTAGGTGACCTTGGCATTCACCCGCGATATCCGTATCCGGCGGTCTTCGAGAGGTTCGCGGAGCGCTTCGAGGAGATTCTTGGAAAAGTGGGGGAGTTCGTCGAAAAACAAGATCCCCCCGTGCGCCAGCCCCACTTCGCCGATCTGGGCCTTGTGGCTTCCCCCGCCGAAGATGCTTGCCGGGGTGCTGGTGTGGTGGGGGGAGCGGAAGGGGCGCAGGGGGATAAAGGGGGGTTCGTTCCCCTCCAGGATATCGAGTTTGGCGCATTCGAGCATTTCGTCGTTGTGAAGGGGGGGGAGGATATGGCGCAGCCGTTTGGCAATCATCGATTTTCCGCTCCCCGGAGAGCCTTCCAGGAGGAGGTTGTGCATCCCGGCTGCGGCGATCAGCGCCGAACGTTTGGCATGCTCCTGCCCCCTTATGTCGCCGAAATCGAGGGGGTAGTGCTCGTGGTAGAAATAGCGCTGCTCGTCGTGTTCGACGGCGTCGAAATCAAACGTCGAGGAGTCGGCGGCATCCGGCGGAGGCCGGCGCAGGATATCGAGCGTCTGGGAGAGGGTTGCGGCGCCGTAAAAGGCGATTCCGGGGATTTTCGAAAGCTTCGGCAGGCTTTGCACCGGGACGACGGCTTTGCGTATCGCCCCCTCGTTGGCGAGTGAGAGGATGATCGGGTAGAGGAGGGCATTCTCGGTTACGCTCCCATCCAGCCCCAGCTCCCCGAAGACGTACCACCCCTCCAGC
>CAZBIR010000015.1:0-19111 GCA_964491035.1 uncultured Sulfuricurvum sp. | reverse complement strand
CTCGGTTACGCTCCCATCCAGCCCCAGCTCCCCGAAGACGTACCACCCCTCCAGCACCGCCTCATCCGAGCCCAGCGCGATCAGCGAGGCGATGGCGAGGTCGAAATGGGACCCCTCTTTGCGCAGGTCGCTGGGAGCAAGGTTGACGGTGAGCCGTTTGGGGGGGAAGGTGAAGCCGTTGCCCAGTAGGGCCGATTTGACCCGCTCCTTGCTCTCGTTGATGGCGGTATTGGCCATTCCGACGATGGTAAAGGCGGGAAGCCCCTTGGTCGCCGTGAATTGCACCTCAACCGTCTTGGCGTCGATCCCCTCGAAAGTGGCACAGAGTAGTTGTTTCATGGTGTAGCCGCATAATTTTTAACAGCTATTGTAGCGAAAAGTTTTAAAGAAGGGGAGGATATGGCATTCTGCCAACCCTATTTTTTCTCTTTGAGGGCTTTTTTGTACTCTTTTTCGAATTTTTTGCGACGGTTATAGGAGAGTTTTTCGATGAAAAGCTTGCCGTCGAGGTGGTCGATCTCATGCTGGATTGCGATGGCGAGGAGCTCGGAGGCTTCCAGGACGGCCGGTTTCCCGTAGCGGTCCTGGTAGTGCAGGGTCAGCGCTTCGTACCGTTCGACGTCTTCGTAGAAGCCCGGAACGCTCAGGCACCCTTCCTGGTAAAGGGTTATTCCCCGGGGGTTTTGCACTTTGGGATTGATGATTTCGAGGAGCTGATCTCTGGACTGGTTTCCTTCCTCGTCGGGGATGCACAGGATGAGCGCCCGGATCGGATTGGCCACCTGTATGGCGGCAAGCCCGATCCCGTTGGAAGCGATCATCGTTTCATACATATCGTCCAAAAAGCGGTGGAGCTCTTCGTCGAACGCGACGACCTCGCGCGAGAGGGTTTTAAGCAGTTTGTGGGGATAGGTGATGATCGGAAGCAGCATGAAAACCTTATTCGTTGCAGACCATGTAACGGACTTTCGGATTTTCATCGGCCATGTTCATCGCATCCAGCGTCCCCACGAGGGTCTGCTCGATCCCGTCACTGCCGCTGAGTTCGGCGATTCCGATGGCGATCCGCAGCTGAACCTCTTTTTCGGCGAGGAAGAAATTGCTGGAGGCGACGAGGTCATAGAGGCGCTCTGAGGCCCGTTTGGCGCTTTCGATGTCGGTGTGTTTGAGAACCATCGCAAACACCCCCTCCCCGTAGTGGGCAACGATGTCGCTGCGGCGGGAGGTTTTGAGCAGCAGCCGCGCGACGGTGCGGATCATCAGCTGCTGCGCCTTTTCGTTCTGGATGACGGAGCTGGTCTCTTTGGAGAGACGGACCGCGATCAGCGAACTCTTGTGCTTGAACTCATCGATCAGGTTGCGTTCCTGTTCGAGTTTGGTCAGGAGATAGCGTTTGTTGTAGACGCCGTACTGGTTGTCGAAAATCGTTTCGCTCTCCACCTGCCGCACGATCCCGGCCGTCTCGTCGTAGACGGTTTTCATGTGGGTGACCTGTTTTTTGAGGATCGTGCTGAGTTTGTTGACGTCGTTGCTGAGCGAGGCGATCAGTTCACTGGCACCGGCTACGGTCGGGACGTTTTTCATCTCCTCTTTACGTTTTTCGAGGATTTTTTCCATCAACGCGATGTTTTTGTAGAGGGTGGCACTGAGCTGCAGGATGTTTTTGATCGAGAGAAAGCCCTGTTTGAGGGTTTTTTCGAGTTCAATGCTTTTGTCGTCGTTATTGTCTTCCTCGAGTTCGAGGATCGAGCCGATCTGTCGACGGAGACTCTCGCTTTTGTCTTCGAGGATGCGGTCGAAATAGAGGGCAAAGTTGTTGGGGGTCGGGGGGAGATTGTCCGAAATCAGGGCACTGAGGACCTCTTTGGCAAAAATCTCCAGATCGCTGGTAGGATCGCTGAGCGAACCGGTGCTGATACTCATGTAACTGTTCCCCCCACCGGAAGTTGTTTGGGCGGCAGGGCGCTGTGAACGCTTCAGATCCCCAAGATTCGCCATGATTGCCCTTTATTTCTCTTCTTTGTCTTTTTGGACAAGTACTTCGTCAATGATACCATATTCTACCGCTTCCGTAGCCGACATGAAATTGTCGCGGTCGGTATCCTTTTCGAGTTTTTTGACAGTTTGGCCGCAGTTTTTTGCCAGGATCTCGTTGAGTTCGGCTTTCATCCGCAGGATCTCTTTGGCCTGGATTTCGATATCGGTGGCCTGTCCCTGTGCGCCGCCGAGAGGCTGGTGGATCATGATCCGGGCGTGGGGGAGAGCGTAGCGCTTACCTTTGGTCCCGGAACTGAGCAAAAAGGCTCCCATCGACGCCGCCTGCCCGATACAGATCGTGCAGACGTCGGGGCGGATGTAGTTCATCGTATCGTAAATCGCCATACCCGAGGTGATGACGCCACCGGGGGAGTTGATGTAGAAGTAGATCTCCTTGTTCGGATCTTCCGCTTCCAAAAACAGCAGCTGGGCGACGATCGATGAGGCGACGGGGTCGTTGACCTCGCCGCTGAGCATGACGATCCGGTCTTTGAGAAGACGCGAGTAGATGTCGTACGAGCGTTCGCCGCGTCCCGTTTTCTCGATGACGTAAGGGATGTAGCTCATTAGGCCTCTTTGATTTTGTCGTTAAGGAGTTTGCTCAGAACCCGGTCTTCGATCATCGCCATCTGGATCGCGGGGAGGTAGCCTGACTCCTGGTAGTGTTTGTAGACCGCTGCGGGATCCTGACCCATCTGCATCGCTTCGAAATAGATCGTCTGCATCAGCTCCTGTTCGCTGACGGAAACGTTTTCGGCGCGGGCGAGGGCGTCGACGATGAAGGTTGCCTTGACGGCGCGGCTGGCTTCTTCGCGGAACGTTTCGCGCAGCGCTTTGACTTTTTCGGCGTCGTTACGGAGCTCTTCGAGTTCGGCTTCGGCCATTTCACGCGCTTTTTTGTTCAGCGCCATGTCCATCTCCTGATCGACGATGAATTCGGGAAGATCGATCGTGAATGCGTTGACAAACGTTTCCATGAGTGAAGGCTTGAGCTCTTCGTTGTAGCGTTTGCTCATCTCTTCGCTGCTCAGCTGCTCTTTTACTTTTTCCTTGAGCATGTCGAGAGTGGCATCTTCGAAGCCGGGGAGCATTTTTTTGGCCAGTTCATCATCGATCGTGACCGCTTCTTTGGCCTGGATCGCGTGGACTTTTACCTTGAACTGGGCGGGTTTGCCGGCGAGTTTCGCTCCGCCGTAGTTTTCGGGGAACGTTACGTCGATCGTTTTTTCATCCCCTTTTTTCATCCCGATGACCTGGTCTTCAAACCCGGGGATGAACTGGCCGCTGCCGAGGCGGAGGCTGAACCCTTCGGCTTTGCCCCCCTCGAACGGTTCACCGTCCAGGAACCCTTCGAAATCGATGAGGGCGGTGTCGCCGCTCACCAGCGCACGGTCTTCATCGACGTTGACCATCGGCGCCTGTGCGGTAGCGAGCTCTTCGATCCGCTCCATGACCGCTTCGTCGCTGATATCGGGTTTCGCGATTTCGGGAACCATCGCGGCGTAGTCGCCCAGGGCGATTTCGGGGCGGATCGCGAGGGTCACTTCAACGTCGATACCGTTATCGTTGCGGTCGAATTTGGTGATCTGGGGTTCGCCGATCAGGGCAGAAGCCGCGATCTCCATCGTTTTGAGCGCTTCGTCGAGGAGGGTGCGGAGCGCCTGGGCTTCGGCATCTTGTACCAGGCGTTCGCCGTACTGTTTTTTTACCGCGCTGAGGGGAACTTTCCCTTTGCGGAAACCGGCGATTTTAACCTCTTTGGAGAGCTGGTTGGCAATTTTTTCGATGTTGGCATCGATGGTGTTGCGGGTAATGGCGGCATTGATTTTGGCGTTGGCAGAGTCGATTTTATTCGTTGTGATTTGCATTGAATCCCTTTGTTGTCGTTGTCTTGACAGACTAAATGGGGGCAATAATACCCAAAAAGGGCTAATATGTCCATGAAGGGGTGGAAATGCTCATCTGCTCCTCAGCAAAAACGTGTTACAGTAAGACCATTAATAACAGGACAGACGAGAGAAACCATGTCGAAAACAACCGATCAGCAAACGTTCGAGGAAGCGGTCCGAACGATGATCCGCCACGTCGGCGAAGATGAAAACCGCGAAGGGCTGCTCAAAACCCCCCAGCGGGTTATGAAAGCGTACGAATTCATGTTCGGGGGGTACGGCGAAGATCCGCAGGAGATTCTGAACTCGGCGATGTTTCAAAGCAGCAATGACGAGATGGTGCTGGTCAAGGACATCGAGTTCTATTCGACCTGCGAGCACCACCTCCTCCCCATCATCGGGCGGGCGCATGTCGCCTATATCCCGGATGGAAAGGTGGTCGGCCTCTCGAAAATTCCGCGGGTCGTCGACGTATTCGCCCGGCGGATGCAGATTCAGGAGCAGCTGACCGAGCAGATCGCCGACGCGCTGATGCACGCGATCAGCCCCAAGGGGGTAGCCGTCGTGATCCAGGCGCGCCACATGTGCATGGAGATGCGCGGCGTCGAAAAGATCTGCTCGACGACGACTTCCAGCGCCCTGCGCGGCCTCTTCAAACGGGACGAAAAGACCCGGATGGAATTTTTCAACCTGATCAACTCCCCCGCGGGGACCCGTTACTAGCCGATGCCGCTCAAATCGCTCCGCAGCCGGCTGGGAACCCAGAAACTCACCACTGTATTCGGGACCATCACCAAAATCAGCCCCACCGTCATCATCGCCGAAGGGCTCAACGTCAGCATCGGCGACACGGTGCTCATCGTTTCCGAACACGACGGGACCGAAGCGCTGGGGATGGTCAACGAGGTGGAACGGAACCGTTTTTTCATCTCGCCGTTCCGGTTCGTCGAGGGGTTCCGCGCGGGGGACAAAGTCTACCCCAACCACAGCGGGATGACGATCGAGGTGGGCGAAGGGTTGTTGGGGCGGGTCGTCGACCCGTTCATGAACCCGATTGATGGCAAGGGGCCGATCGGTTCCACCCATTTCGAACCGATCATCAAAGCCCCGATTGCCGCGATGAAGCGGGGGATGATCGACGAGGCGTTCAGCGTCGGAGTCAAGACGATTGACGGGCTCCTCACCTGCGGGAAGGGGCAGAAACTGGGGATTTTCGCCGGGAGCGGGGTCGGAAAGTCGACGCTGATGGGGATGATCGTCCGGGGTGCCCAGACCCCGATCAAGGTGGTCGCCCTGATCGGGGAGCGGGGGCGCGAGGTTCCCGAGTTTATCGAAAAATCGCTCGGGGGCAATCTGGAGAACACCGTGATCGTCGTCGCGACCAGCGACGATTCGCCGTTGATGCGCAAATACGGGGCGTTTTCGGCAATGAGCGTGGCGGAGTACTTCAAGGCCCAGGGGCGGGACGTCCTGTTTATGATGGACTCGGTGACCCGTTTTGCGATGGCGCAGCGCGAGATCGGCCTCGCGCTGGGAGAACCCCCCACCTCCAAGGGGTATCCCCCCTCGTCGCTGACCCTGCTGCCCCAGCTGATGGAGCGGGCCGGAAAAGAGGAAGGGAGCGGATCGATCACCGCCTTTTTCACCGTCCTCGTCGAGGGGGACGATCTGAGCGACCCGATCGCCGACCAGTCCCGATCGATCCTCGACGGTCACATCGTCCTTTCTCGCGAACTGACCGATTTTGGGATCTATCCCCCGATTCACATCCTCAACTCCGCCTCGCGGGTCATGAACGACGTCATCTCCTCCGAGCATTATGCCGCCGCCCGCCGTTTCCGCCGCCTCTATTCACTCCTTAAGGAGAACGAAATGCTGATCCGGATCGGGGCGTATGCGAAGGGGAGCGATAAAGAGCTGGATGAGGCGATCCATAAAAAAGAGGCGATGGAGTCGTTTCTGAAGCAGGGGGCCCGTTTCGTCAGCGATTATAAAGAGACGGTGGATCAGCTGGTTGCGATGATGCAAGAGTAAAGATTATCCTTAAAACGATCTAAACATAAAAAATCCTTCAGGTTTCTATAACGTCCGTTGCACTATTATCCCGGAAGTTAAACAAGAGAGAATTTGTCCTATATAGGATAATTCCTCTCCAAGGAGAATCCATGCACGTCTATTTGGACAACAACGCGACAACGATGGTCGATCCGGCCGTCACCGAAGCGATGATCCCCTTTTTCAGCGAGATTTACGGCAACCCCAACTCGCTCCACCGCTACGGGACGGCATCGCACCCCGCCATCACCAAAGCGATCAACCAGATGTACAAGGCGATCAACGCCGCTGATGGCGACGACATCATCTTTACCTCCTGTGCCACCGAATCGAACAACTGGGTTCTCAAATCGGTGTGGGTCGATAAAATCCTCAACGGCGACAAGAACCACATCGTCACGACCGAGGTCGAACACCCCTCGATCCTCTCCACCTGCAGGTTCCTCGAAGAGCAGGGGGTCAAGGTGACCTACCTCCCCGTCAACGACCAGGGGATCGTCGAAGCGCATACCCTGCGCAGCTTTATCACCGAGAAAACCGCCCTCGTTTCGGTCATGTGGGCCAACAACGAGACGGGGATGATCTTCCCGATCCGGGAGATGGGGGAAATCTGCAAGGAGAAAGGGGTCCTTTTCCACACCGACGCGGTTCAGGCGGTCGGTAAAATTCCCGTCGACGTTCAGGACGTTCACGTCGATTTTCTCTCGATGTCGGCCCACAAGTTCCACGGTCCCAAAGGGATCGGAGCCCTCTACATCCGCAACTCCGAAGCGCTCACGCCGTTGCTGCACGGGGGGGAGCACATGGGGGGGCGTCGTTCGGGGACCCTCAATGTCCCCTACATCGTCGGGATGGGGAAAGCGATCGAACTGGCGACGGAAGATATGGAGGCAAAAATGGCTTCGATCCGCGCCAAGCGTGACCGCCTCGAAGACGCGCTTCTCGCCGAACTCGACGACGTCATGGTCGTCGGGAACCGGAGCAACCGCACCCCCAACACGATCCTCATCTCGATCCGCGGGGTCGAGGGGGAAGGGATGCTGTGGGATCTTAACAACGCCCTCATCGGCGCTTCGACCGGATCGGCCTGTGCTTCCGAGGATCTCGAAGCCAATACCGTCATGCTGGCCATCGGGGCCGACCACGAGCTGGCTCACACGGGGATCCGCCTGAGCCTCTCACGTTTCACGACCGATGAAGAGGTCGATTACGTCATCGATGCGTTTAAAAAAGCGGTCATGCGTCTGCGTGCGATCTCCAGCTCGTATGCCAAAGTACAACCGACTCCCGGCGGCGAAGCCGGCGAATGTCACATCCACCACTGATAAGGAAACCATTATGGCTAAAAATGATCTTTTGGGCGGGTCTCTTTGGGACCAGTATTCGAACAAGGTAACGACGCTGATGAACAATCCCCAGCATCAGGGGGAAATTACGGAAGAAGAGGCCGCCGCAGCGGGGCATAAACTGATCGTCGCCGATTTCGGGGCGGAGAGCTGCGGCGACGCGGTGCGTCTTTACTGGGAAGTCGATCCCGCGACCGACGTCATCGTCAACTCGAAATTCAAAAGTTTCGGATGCGGTACGGCGATCGCCTCTTCGGACATGATGACGCAGCTGTGTATCGGCAAAACGGTGCAGGAAGCGGTCAAGATCACGAACATCGACGTCGAGATGGCGCTTCGCGATACTCCCGACGTTCCGGCCGTACCGCCCCAGAAAATGCACTGTTCGGTCATGGCCTACGACGTTATCAAAAAAGCGGCCGGCCTTTACCTGGGGGTCGATGCGGCAAGTTTCGAAGATGAGATCATCGTCTGCGAATGCGCACGTGTAAGCCTCGGGACGCTGCGCGAAGTGATCCGCCTCAATGACCTGAAATCCGTCGAGCAGATCACCGATTACACCAAGGCGGGCGGGTTCTGTAAATCCTGTATCAAGCCCGGCGGGCACGAAGCGCGCGAGTATTACCTCGTCGACATCCTCGCCGACGTTCGCCGCGAGATGGACGAAGAGAAGATGCGTGCGGCCGCAGACGCGGGAAGCCACGGCGATTTCGAAACGATGACCCTTGTGCAGAAGATCAAGGCGATCGACAGCGTCATCGACGAGAGCGTGCGCCAGTTCCTCGTCATGGACGGCGGGAACATGGAAGTCATCGACATTAAAGACTCACCCGATTACATCGACGTCTATATCCGCTACCTCGGCGCCTGTTCGGGGTGCGCGAGTTCCACGACGGGAACCTTGTACGCGATCGAGGCAACCCTCAAAGAAAAACTCTCCCAGAAGATCCGCGTACTGCCTATCTGATTGTGTACGCCGTTGGAGCAAAGCTCCCACGGCTACGCTAACGCTTGGTGTTCCTCGGCGGAAAGCCCACGCACTCTTGCGTGCTTTTTATTGCTCCCCGCAAATGATTAGAAATTTTTGTCAAACCAGTCGGCCACATTGCTGCGGATCGTATGGCGCAGCTGGATTCCGGCGATAAAGTCGTTGTGCTGCGCTTTGTTGAGGAGGGTGACGAGGGCATTGCGACGTTTGGAGAGGAACGGGTGGTCGATCTGTCCGGGATCCCCCATTACGACGAGGCGCGTTTCGTCCCCCATCCGGGTGCCGATCAGCTTGAGCGTCGCGTTGGTCATGTTCTGGGCTTCGTCGATGATGACGAATTTGCGCGAGATCGTCGTCCCCCGCATGTGGGCGATATCCATCGCTTCGATGTTGTATTTCTTCATGAAAATTTCGGTCGCGTTTTCCCGCTTGACCGAGTTGGTGTTCCCTGTATACTCGACCCGTGCGTCGATGGAGTATTTGGACTGGTGCTCGATCGTGAAGTTGATCGCCGAGTAGAGCGGATACATGAAATATCCCAGCTTCTGCTCCTCATCCCCTTTACGAAATCCCAGTTCCGCCTGCTGATCGCTGGAGGTGACGGTATTACGGGCGTAGACGATCCCTTCCACGATCCCCTCTTCGACGAGTTCGAGCCCTGCCTGGAGGGCAACGAGGGTTTTTCCCGATCCGGTGGAACCGGAGACGACGGTGACGTAGTTTTGCGGATGGGTCATCATCGCGTAATAAAACTTCTGCTCCAGGTTCAGCGGGCGGACCAGCATTTCGTCGAAATGTTCGCCGAAGCGGCGGTCGAAATCGCACCATTCCAGCTGCCCGTTGAGGGGGTAGGCGTGGCGCTGGATCCCCGTTTCGTACATCTCCCCCGTCGTGCTGCGCGCTTTTTCGATAAAGGTGATCTGGTCGAAATTGTGGTGTTCCTGCTCTGGGGGGAGCGCGGGGGTCTCTTCGTAGGGGTAGGTAAAGGCAAAATCGATCGCTTCGGGGGCTTCGACACTGCTGTTGCGGATACTCTGCGACTGGATCCCCCGGATTTCGGCGGCGATCCGGAACGACATGTCGTTGGTCAGCAGCGTCAGGTCGTAATCATCGGCGATTTCGGCAATTTTGGCGTCGTTGAGCCCTTTGGGCTCGCTGAAGTGGGCCGTTACACGGTAATGTTCCCGGTGGATGATGTGGAGGTTGATAAGGTTCGCTTCTCCTCCGTGCAACGAGCGGTCGAAGTTGAGCGACAAGCGGTAGTAACGGTCGTTTTTGCAGTGTTCGGGGTCGATGTGGCGGCGGACGCACTCGGGGAGTTCGACGAAACTGATCGGCTCACCGGCCGCAACGTCGGCAAGACGGAAAAACTCCCGCGCCTGAAAGCCCGCTTCGGAGCGCATATCGTCTTTTTTGCTGTTGAGTTCGGCAAGGACGACGTTGGAAATCACCACCCCGTTTAGATTTTCTTCGCTGATGCGGAGGATGTTGGTCGGATCGTCGAGAATGACGGAAGTGTCCAGAAGGTAGCAGTTTTGTTTAGCCACGGAGAAACCTTGAAGATAAAGATATTCTCATGGTAGCAAAAGAAATATTAAAGGGAGACAATCCTCCCCTTTTTTCAAAAGGGCTTAGAAGCGGTAATACCCTCTGAGGCCGTTCATGGTCCGTCCCATGTTGAGCAGTACCATATCCGCACACACGAGGGCCGCCATCGACTCGGCCACGACCGAACCGCGCACCGCGACGCAGGGATCATGGCGTCCTTTGAGGGCGACGGTGACGCTGTGCCCTTCGGTATCGATGCTCTCCTGGTCGATAAAGATCGAGGGGGTCGGCTTGAAATGGACCCGCACGAGGACGTCGTCACCATTGCTCATCCCCCCGAGAATCCCCCCGGCATGGTTCGTTTTGAACCCCTCCGGGGTGATGGGATCGTTGTTTTGGGAAGCGAGTTTTCTGGCGCTCTCGATCCCCTCACCGATTTCGACCGCTTTGACGGCATTGATCCCCATCATCGCTGAGGCGAGGACCGCGTCGAGTTTGTAGTAGAGCCCCTCTCCGAGTCCCGCGGGGAGGCCGCTGATTTTTACCGTCGCCACGCCGCCGACGGCGTCATGGGCGTTTTTGGCGCTTAGAATCGCTTCTTTCTGCGCCTCTTCGACGGCTGGGTCAAGAGCGTAGATGGGGCTGTTCGCGACGCGGCTGAAATCGAGCGTATTCGCTTCGATCCCGGCAATGGCGCTGATACCGCTTTCAAAACCGATTCCCAGCTCGCGAAGCATCAGTTTGGCTACCGCCCCTCCCGCTACGCGCGCCGCCGTTTCGCGTGCCGACGAGCGCCCGCCGCCACGGTAGTCGCGGATGCCGTATTTGTGAAAATAGGTAAAGTCGGCGTGCCCCGGGCGGAAAATATCCTTGACGTTGGAATAATCGCCGCTTTTTTGGTCGGTGTTGTAGATCACCATCATGATCGGGGTTCCCGTGCTTTTTCCCTCGAACACGCCGCTGAGGATCTCGACCCGGTCGGCCTCCTTGCGGGCGGTCGCAAACTCGTTTTGCCCCGGGCGGCGCCGGTCGAGCTCGCTTTGAATATAGGCCTCGTCGATCTCAAGTCCGGCCGGGACGCCGTCCAGGACGCATCCGATCGCCTTGCCGTGCGATTCCCCGAAGGTTGTCATCGTAAAACGTTCCCCGAACCGATTCATTTGAGTTCCTTTGACAGCATTTCGAGAGCGATTTTGGCGGCCTCCTGCTGGGCCTGCTTTTTGCTTTTCCCCTGTGCCGAGGCGTACCGTTTGCCGTCGATGGCGACGGCCACCTCGAACTCTTTTTTATGGTCGGGGCCGTGGGAGGCGACGAGGGTGTACTCGGGGGTGATGCC
This sequence comes from uncultured Sulfuricurvum sp., assembly GCA_964491035.1. Classification (GTDB taxonomy): domain Bacteria; phylum Campylobacterota; class Campylobacteria; order Campylobacterales; family Sulfurimonadaceae; genus Sulfuricurvum. The sequence goes on along the minus strand of CAZBIR010000015.1, from coordinate 7,912 downwards.
GTAGTGGGCCTGCGTCAGTTCCTGCAGGGAGGTTTTGTAATCCTTGAACAGGGAGTCGAGCGAAATATCGTCATGGACGAGCTCGAGGAGACCGATCGTGATCTCGCGTACGTTGTCCAGCCCCGTTTCGAGGTAGATGGCCCCCATGACCGCCTCGAACGCGTTGGAGAGCAGCGAGCTTTTGGTCCGGCCGCTGTTGTTCTCCTCGGCGTTGGAGAGGTAGATGTACTCTCCGAGGTTCAGATGGTTCGCCAACCGGGTGAACCCCCCCTCGTTGACGAGCGAAGCGCGCATCTTGGAGAGTTTCCCCTCGTCGAAATCGCGGAATTTTTTGTAGAGGTATTCGCCGACGATGAGGTCCAAAACCGCATCGCCCAAAAATTCGAGGCGCTCATTATTGTAGGGCTGTTTGTAGCTTTTGTGCGTCAGCGCTTCAATAAGGAGCTCTTGATTTTGAAAGTGGTACCCAAGCTGTTGCTGCAGGGTTTGCAAGTCATTCATTACCGTTTTTTCCTTTTTTGAATTTTTCCGCCTCCGATTTGGCGATGACGTCGCACCGTTCGTTTTCGGGATGGCCGTCGTGTCCGCGCACCCATTCGCCGTAGACGTTGTGCGGTGCCGATACGTCGAGGTACTCGCGCCACAGATCGGGGTTTTTGACCTTGGCGAAGTTGCGCTTGACCCATCCGGAGAGCCATTCGTTGATTCCCTTGATGACGTAGCTTGAATCGGAGACGATTAGCACTTCGCAGGGCTCCTTGAGCGCTTTGAGCCCTTCGATGACGCCGCGCAGCTCCATCCGGTTATTCGTCGTATGGGGCTCACCGCCACTGATGATTTTTTCTTTGTCGCCGTAGCGCAAAATTGTGCCGAATCCCCCCGGCCCCGGATTGCCCAGGGCGGAGCCGTCACTGAAGAGAGTTATTTTCTTCATACCGCTCCCGTGAAAGATTCATGATAAGGCTGACCGTGTCGATCCCGTGGCAGTGGGGGCAGCGGTGAAACGGCAAAAAGGAGATCTGTTTGCACGTATCGCAGCCGTACTCGAACTGCAGGGTCGCTTTGGGCGTACCGCAGCGCCGCAGGGCGATGAGGACGTCGAGCTCGAACAGCGAACTTCCCTGCGCCATTTCGACAGCGCCTCTGGCACTGAAAAGCTCGCGCAGATAAGCATTGTTCGCAATTATATCCAAATCGAGGTTTTCCTCCCTGAGACGCCACAGGACGTCCCCCAGGCGGGGCGCGAGGGACTGGTCGAAATGGTTCCACGCCAGTGCCGGGCGGTAGGTGAAAAGCCATTCGAACACGAGGTATCCGAGGCGGCGATGGGACTGGTACAGTTCGATCAGCCGGGAGGCTTTTTCGTCGATTCCCACCGACGGATCGGCCTGGAGGCGGCGGCATTCGAGATAGAGCTGTTCGATCCGGGCGTCAGGCGAGATCTCCAGAAGCGATTCCATCACCTCCAGCGCCTTGTCGTATTGCTGGAGCTGCTCGTGGATCAGTACCAGCGCTTCAAGCGCCTGGGGCGAACGGGGATGGTTCTGGAGAATCTGCAGATAGGTCTGCCGGGAGCGTTCGAGGAACCCCGCCTTGAAGTAGTTTTTCCCCAGCAGCATCAGCACCTCTTTTTGAAAGGTGCTTTCACGGTTTTTGGAGAGGAGGGCCAGGTAAATCTCGACACTTTTTTCGTAGTTTCCCTGCGCTTCGAAACTGTGGGCGAGCATCAGCCACGATTCGTTGGGCAGCGCGTTGTTCTGGACCTGGTCGCGTAGCCGGTTTTCATCTTCGAGCGTTTCGAATTTTCCCAGAAACGATTCGAGATCGCGGTGCCCCCTGGCGGTTTTATGGCGTCCCCACCAGTAGCTGAAAAACGAGAGGACAAAGAGGAGGAGAAAAAAAACGATAATCCCGAACAGGGGGTCGCGAAATTCGATGAAAAAGGTATCCATGCCGTATTATAGCTTTACGACGCTGATTTCGGAGATGGTTTTGCCGCCGGGGGCGAGATGGTAGCGCAGCGCGGGGCGGGAGCGGTCAAGACACTCCGCGTCGCCGCACTCCAGGGGCGTGCTTCGGGGATCTCCCACTTTCCGCCCCGTATCGTCGGAAATCAACGCGCTGACGACGCTTACCCGGGTGATCGTTTCTCCCGCAACGTCGGGGAAAATATGGGCGAGGATCCGCCCGTCCCGTTTGAGCAGGAGAATCGTCTCGCTGCGGCCGGGGGTGACACGGGAGATTTTTTCGACCGCAAATCCCGGCAGTTTCCCCTGAATCGCCGCGGGATCGAACGCGCTCCCGGGACGGATGGGCCCGAGCCCTTCGGGGCTCAGGGTCAGGGGATAGGGGAGCGGTCGGTCGTGCGGTGTGCTGCAGCCGATGAAAAAAGCCCCCAGCGCCAGCCACAAGCGCCGCATCAGAAAATCCTCTCGATCATCAGCTGCAGCGAAACGCGGCCGTTCCACTCGTTTTTGTTGACGGTGTAGCTGCAGCTGAGCGTTTTGTTTTCGGGGCATTCGAGCGTCTGGCGGAAGGCGACGAATTCGACCGCCCTGGCTGCGAGGCGGGAAGGGCGCAGTTCCACGCGGCTGTGGGAACGATCCGAGCCAAAAAGGCGGATGCTGACCACTTCGGCTTCCCGCAGCAAAAAGCGCGGTCGCGGATTTCCCTCACCGTAAGGCTCGAACCGCTCCAGCAGCTCGAGGAGCTCGAAATTGATCATGTGGTGCTCGAGTTCGCCGACGATGTCGCTGCGGGGAGTGAAGTCGGCAGGATCGACGAGGCGGGCCGCCGCGTTGATCCCCGCTCTGAACGCTTCGACGTTGACGCGATTCATCGAGAGCCCCGCCGCCATTTTGTGGCCGCCGAATTTTTCCAGCAGCGGCTCCTGGGATTTGATCAGGGCATAGAGGTCGACGTTTCCGATGCTTCGGCCCGAACCCTTGGCCACATCCCCGTGGATACTCAGGACGATCGCGGGCTTTTGGTAACGGCTTACCAGCCGCGACGCGACGATCCCCACGACCCCTTCGTTCCACCCCTCCCCTGCCACGATGATTACGGTGTCGTTTTCGTCCGCCTGGAGGATCGCTTCGTCGGTGGTTTGGGCCTCGGTCTCTTTGCGCAGGTTGTTCAGCGCGCTGAGGAGCTCGAACTGTTCAAACGCTTTTTGCAGCGTGGGGGCGAGGAGGAAATCCAGCGCGATGGAGGCGTCTTCGAGGCGGCCGGCCGAGTTGAGGCGCGGAGCGATCTGGAACGCAATGTCCTCCGAACCTATGGAGGAGCGGTTGAGGTAGTCGCGGATGATGGCAAAGGGGGGAAGAGGTGAGCGCTGCATCATCTCCAGCCCGGTTTTGACGATTGCGCGGTTGATTCCCACGAGCGGCATCACGTCGGCGATGATCGCCAGTGCCAGGAAGGGGAAAAACTGCCGCATGTCGACATCGGAACCCAGCTCCTGCTTCAGCAGCCCCATTAGCAGCCACGCGACCTGCGCGCCGCAGATCTCTTTGAACGGGTAGGGGCAGTCGGCGCGTTTGGGATTGATGATGGCGTAGGCGTCCGGGAGGGTATCGGAGGGGGTATGGTGATCGGTGATGATGAGATCGATCCCCCGCAACCGGCACACTTCGGCTGCGGCGAAGGCGTTGATTCCGTTGTCGACGGTAAAGACGACGTCGGCATCGAGCCGCTCCAGGATCCCCGGCGAGACGCCGTAGCCGTCGGTAAAACGGTTCGGGATCGTTGTCGAGAGAGGGGCGCCGATGAGGTCGAAAAAGCGTTTGACGATGGCGGTTGAGGTGACGCCGTCGACATCGTAATCGCCGACGACGGCGATTTTTTCGCCGTTGCGGATGGCACGGGCGAGACGCTCGGCACCCCGGTGGCCGTCTTTGAGCTCTTTGGGATGGGGGATGTCGGAGAGTTTTTCGCTCAGCGACGCAAAGCGGCGGGAGAGAAAAGCTTCGAGCGCGCTATGGTCGAGAAGGGGGACTTCAGGCAGGGTTTGCATGCGCAAACGTCGCCTTTACGAACGCGAGGATCGAGGCGTTGGGGCTTTGGAGGCGCGAAGTGAACTCGGGGTGAAACTGTACCCCCAAAAACCACGGATGCTCTGGGATCTCGACCGCTTCGATCAAGCCGTGGGATTCGCCGGTAACCATCATCCCCGCGTTTTCGAGTGCTTCGCGATAAGTGGGGTTGGCTTCGTAGCGGTGGCGGTGGCGCTCATAGATCAATGCTTCGCCGTTATAGGCGGCACGCAGGTTTGATCCTGCCTTGGTTTCGCAGGGGTATTCGCCCAGCCGGAGTGTTCCCCCCATCGGGGAGGTGTGGGTCCGCAGTTGCGTCTCTCCCGACTGGTCGATGAAGTTGTCGATCAGGTAGATCATCGGGTGGGTGGTCTGCGGGTTGAACTCGATCGAGTTGGCATCCTCGTATCCCAGAACGTTGCGGGCATACTCGACGATGGAGAGCTGCATCCCCAGGCAGATCCCCAGGTAGGGGATCTTGTTTTCACGGGCGTAGCGGATTGCCTCGATTTTCCCCTCGACGCCGCGGTTTCCGAACCCTCCGGCCACGAGGACCGAATCGCAGTCGGCGAGGAGCGCTTCGGCCCCCTGGGTTTCGATTTTTTCCGAATCGACCCAGTGGATCGCGACGCGGGTGTCGAGATGGGCACCCGAGTGGATCAGCGCCTCGATCAGCGATTTATATGACTCTTTGAGTTCGAGGTATTTGCCGACGAACCCGATCGTGACAAGGTGTTTGGGGGAGACGATTTTTTTTACCAGTGAATCCCACTGCTCCATGTCGGGTTTGAGTTCGCCCAGCTCCAGCTCCTTGGCGATCGGAGCCAGGATGTTCTGCTGCAGGAAACTGAGCGGAACGGCGTAGATCGTCTGCTCGTCCATCGCTTCGATGATGCTATCCGAGCTCACGTCGCAGCTGAGGGCGAGTTTTTTCTTGAAGGTTTTGGGGAGTTTCTCTTCGCTCCGGGCGATGATCATCTGCGGGGTGATCCCGATCCGGCGCAGTTCCTGCACCGAGTGCTGGGTCGGTTTGCTTTTGTGCTCGCCCGCGGCTTTGATGTAGGGGACGAGGGTGACGTGGATGAAGAAGGTCCCTTCCACTTCGTCGTCATGTTTCATCATCCGGATCGCTTCCATGTAGGGGAGCCCTTCGATGTCGCCGACGGTACCGCCGAGTTCGACGACGAGGATGTCGTGCCCTTCACCCGCTTTTTTGATCCGGTCGACGATTTCGCCGACGATGTGGGGGACGACCTGGATCGTCTGTCCGAGGTAGCCGCCGCTGCGCTCGCGTTCGATGACCGAACTGTAGACCTGCCCCGTGGTGAAGTTACTGGTGCGCAGGTACGACGTGTTCAGGAAGCGTTCGTAGTTTCCGATGTCGAGATCGGTCTCGGCGCCGTCTTTGGTGACGAATACTTCCCCGTGCTCCAGTGGGCTCATCGTGCCGGGGTCGACGTTGATGTAGGGATCGATTTTGAGCATCCCGACGTTTTTGCCGGAATGTTTGAGCAGTGCCCCGATGCTGGCGGCCGTGATCCCTTTTCCGAGTGAACTGAGTACACCGCCGGTGACAAATATATACTTGGTCATGAGTTGTTCCTTCGAGCTTTAGGATCTGAAAATTCGGTGAAAAGTGCCCGAAAAGGGCATTTCGGCGACGCGAGGGAGCCGTAATTTAAAGTGAGCCATTATATACTTATATCGCTTATAAAAAGGATAATTATGGAATCAGCCCTCTATTACGTGACGATTGCGCTTGGGATTTCGATCGTCCTCAACCTGATACTCAAACGGTTGGGGGTGTCGCAGATCATCGGGTACATTTTCACGGGGGTGATGGTCGCCTACGCGTTTGACCTCCGCCATATGGCCGATTCGCATACGCTGGAGATGATCGCCGAATTCGGGGTCGTGTTCCTGATGTTCACGATCGGGCTGGAGGTGTCGCTCCAGCGGCTGGCGACGATGAAAACCGACGTTTTTTTCAACGGGGTGCTGCAGGTCATCGTTTCGGCCCTCATTTTTTTCGCCCTCGCCTACGGTCTACTGGGGATTCCCCTCGCCCCCGCGCTCATCACCGCGGCGGCCCTGTCTCTCTCTTCCACGGCGGTTGTCCTGAGCTACCTCAAAGCGACCAAGGAGATCGTCCGTCCCTACGGCCAGAAATCGACCGGAATCCTCATCTTCCAGGATATCGCCGTCATCCCGATCCTGCTGATGATCGGTTTTTTGAGCTCCAACGGAGACAACATCGGCAGCGTCCTTTTGCAAACCTCGATCAGTGCCGTCCTTATCGTCGGCCTTTTGTTCATCGTCGGAAAGCGGGTGATGACCTGGCTGCTCCATTTCGCCTCTTCCAGCGAGGTGGACGAGTTTTTCATGGGTTCGGTCCTCGTCATCGTCGTCGGGGCCTCGCTGCTCGCCCACGCGTTCGGATTCACCTATTCGCTGGGGGCGTTCGTCGCCGGGATGATCATCGCCGAGACCCGCTACCATCACAAGGTCGAAGCCGACATCGCCCCCTTCAAAGACCTGCTACTGGGGACCTTTTTCGTCACGGTCGGGATGAAGATCGACCTGGCCCTTTTCATTACCCACATCGGACAGATCCTTTCAATCCTTGCGGTGGTTCTCCTGATCAAGGCGGTCGTTATCTTCGGCGTGGTCCGGATCTATTCGCAGTCCAAAATCGCCTTCAAAACGGCGATCGCCCTCTCGCAGGTCGGGGAGTTTTCGTTTGCGATTTTTGCCCTCGCCGCGAACAACAAGATCCTCCCCCACGATCTCTCTCAGATTCTCGTACTCGTCGTCGTCATGTCGATCATCGTGACCCCGTTTATCCTTGCGAACCTCTCGCGGATCAGCGGGTACTTTTTCAAGGACGTGAGCATCACCGAAACGTTCAGCATGCTTCCGGGGCGCCGTCACCACGTCATCGTCTGCGGATACGGAATCGTCGGAAAATTCGTCGCCAAGGAGCTTCGGGCCACAGGGGTGGACTACGTTGTCGTCGATAACAGCTACAAACATGTCGAAGAGGCGCTCAGAGACGGCGAGGAGGTCTATTTCGGGGACATGTCGAAAACGGCGATCCTCGATAAACTCTATACGAAAGACTCTTCCAGCGTCATCGTCACTCTTGATAACATGGAGAAAAAACGGCTTATCTGCGAAGCGGTCGTGGCCCATGCGCCGCATGTCAAACTGGTGGTCAAGGTGGTGAATCTCGAAGAGAAAATATCGTTGCGGGGACTCCCCATCTCGATCACGATCGACGGGAAAAAAGAGGTGGCCGCTCGTCTCGTTGCCGAAGCGATGCGGTGTGAACTGGGGAAATAAAGAGATGGGAAGCTTCAGCTCTCTTTAGGCTGTTCGGTGACGAGCCACTGTAGGTAGCGGATAGACCAGTCGAGGTCTTCGATCGCCGTATCGACCCCTTCGAGAGGACGATCGAGGTGCTGCTTGAGCTCTTTGAGCCGCTGTTTGAGGTACTGCGCCATACTGTAGTAGGTATTGAGCGAGGTGTCGTCCTGGGCCTTGATGATGAGCTCTTCGAGGGTGTTGACGAGCTGCTGCTCGTTGGGGAAGATGTTCCCCGCTTTGCGGATGGTCCGCTGCACCTTCTGCAGGTGGGCCATATCGACCTTGAATTTTTCGGAAGTGTTCATGATTAGTGCTCTGATTGATTTGATGATAAGCACGCAAACGTGCGTGGGCTTCGCGCCGAGCGAAACATAGCGTTAGCGTAGCCAATCGGGGCTTTGCTCCGATGGCGTATTAAAACTAGTTACCCCGTGACCCCGGTTTGATCGCTTCGGAACCGTCCGCGCACAGCGGGCAGTTATCCGGCGCGTACATTTCGAAATCGAAATCGG
>CAZBIR010000014.1:15980-38004 GCA_964491035.1 uncultured Sulfuricurvum sp. | reverse complement strand
TTGGCGGGGCTTCCCATGATCAGCGATCGGGGGGGGAACACCTTGTTTTTCGTCACGAGGGCCCCGGCTCCGACGATCGATTCTTTCCCGATGACGGCGCCGTCGAGGATCGTTGCGCTCATCCCGATCAGGCAGGCGTCTTCGATCGTGCAGCCGTGCAGCATGACGCGGTGCCCCACCGTGACGTCGGAGCCGATGATCGTCGGGTGGCCGTCGCTCTCGTCGGCTTTTTTGTGGTGGGTGACGTGGACCATGCTCAGATCCTGGATGTTGCTCCGGTCGCCGATTTTGATGTGGTGGACGTCGCCGCGCACGACGCATCCGAACCAGATGCTGACGTCTTCGCCCATCTCGACGCGTCCGATGACGTCGGCGGAAGGGGCGATCCATACCCGTTCTTTCATCTTGGGGGTATAGTTGAGGTAGTTAGCGATCATATCAGCTCTCCTTGAACAGCCGGGCCGTAAGCTGCTGGACGTAATTGGGGGCCTGTTTTTTGACCGAACTGTAGATTTTGTTGGTGTGGTTCTCGACGATTTTGTGAGAATCGATCGCGTTGCCCGCCTCGTGTCTGACCTTGATGTAGTTGCCGTCCGTCTGGAGTTCGTGGGAGAGGATATTGTCCGAGCTTTGCAGCTGCAGGATCTGGATCAGCTTGGCCGAAGCCTCTTCGCCCTGGATCGGGGTGAGGAGTTCGATCCGCCGGAGCAGGTTGCGGGGCATCCAGTCCGCGCTTGCGATGTAGGTCTGGGGCGTCGCGTGTTTGAAATAGTAGATCCGGGCGTGTTCGAGGTATTTTCCGATGATCGAGGTGACGCGGATATTGTCGCTCACCCCCGGGATGCCGGGGCGGAGGCAGCAGATACCCCGGATGATCAGCTCGATTTTGACCCCCGCCTGCGAGGCTTTGTAGAGGGCCTTGATGATATCCTCATCCACCAGGGCATTCATCTTGGCGATGATGACCCCCTCGCTTCCCATGCGGGTTTCGTTCTGGATCAGCGAGAGGATTTTGGGTTTGATCTGGGTGGGGGCCATGTAGAGCTCGTTGAGTTTCCCTTTTTTGCTGAACCCGGTGAGGAAGTGGAAAAAACGGGTCATGTCGTGGGTGATCGCGTCGTTGGAGGTCATGTAGCTGATGTCGGTGTAGATCGTCGCGGTCGAGGGGTTGTAGTTCCCGGTCCCGATGTGGGCGTACTGCTTGAGTTTGCCGTCGATGCGGCGGGTGATCAGGGCCGCCTTGGCGTGGACCTTGAACCCCGTGATCCCGTAGATGACGTGGGCCCCGGCGTTTTCGAGCGCTTTGGCCCAGTGGAGGTTGTTCTCCTCGTCGAAGCGGGCCTTAAGCTCGACCATGACGGTGACCTGTTTACCCGATTCGGCGGCGCCGATGAGGGCGTTGACGATCGGGGAGTTCGATCCGGAGCGGTAGAGGGTCATTTTGATCGAGACGACGTCGGGGTCCTTGGCCGCCGTCTGTACCAGCCGTACGACCGGCTCGAAGCTCTCGAACGGATGAAAGAGGAGCAGATCCTGTTTGTCCAGTGTCGCATACAAACTTTCGTCGGTGTCGAGCGGCGGGAGGTTGCGCGGCTTGAAGCTGGGGGAGGTGAGGTGGGCGAAGTCCTTGTTGCCGACGATCTGCCAGAAGCTGGCGAGGTTGAGATAGGTCTGGAAACGGTAGATGTCGTCCTTGTAGACGTTGGCATGGCGGTTGAAGAAATTGAGGAGGTCATCGTCGGCGTGGACGCTCAGCTCGAGGCGAACCAGTTCCCCTTTCTTGCGGAGTTTCAATCCCTCTTCGAGGATCTCCATGATGTCGTCGGCCTCTTCCTCTTCGATCGCGATGTCGGCGTTGCGGGTGACGCGGAACGCGGCGAATTTGATCAGTTCATAGCCGGGGAAAAGATCCTGGATGTGCTCGGCCGTGATGCTTCCGATCGGGACGTAGATCCGGTTGTTGATGTCGACGAAGCGCGGCAGTACGCGGGGAATCCGGATGAGGCCGTAGCGTTCGATGCTCGGGTCGTCTTTGTCGCGGAGCTTCACGATCTGCCCGAACCCGAGATTGTTGAGGTGGGGGAAGGGGTGGGTCGCATCGATCGCGATGGGGATGACGACGGGGTAGATGTTCTCGTGGAAATATTTGTCGAGGTACTTGCGCTGTTCGGGGGTCAGCTCCTTGTAGGGCTTGAAATAGATCCCTTCGGCTTCGAGCTCCTTCATGATCCCCTGGAGGCAGTGTTCAACCACCTTCTGCTCTTCGTGGAGGTAGGTGCGGATTTCGCGCAGTTGCTGCAGCGGGGTGAGGCGGTCGGCACCCGAGACGTTGACCCCGGCGCTGAACAGTTTTTTCAGACCCGCCACGCGAATCATGTAGAATTCGTCGAGGTTGGTCCCGTAGATGGCGAGGAATTTGAGCCGTTCGAAGAGCGGCAGCGATTCGTCCTGCGCCTGTTTGAGGACGCGGGTATTGAACTGGAGCCACGAGAGCTCCCGGTTGATATAAAGGGATGGATCTTTAAAATGTGCGGGCATAGTTGTTTACCGATTTCGTTAAGTTAACCGGGATTATAATACACTTATGGTTACAAAGGAAGTACATCGATGAGCTTATTTCAGATTTTAATGCTGGGTGCGACACTTTTTTTCGCCTACCAGATCTACCGCCACGTGCAGCAACTCGACGATACGGCCCCGCGTCCTCCGCAGCCCGAACCGCAAAAGCCCAACCCCTCTCTTCCCCAGAGTGCCGGGGCGCTTGTCGCCAGGGCTGACGCGGCATACGAAAAAGGGGAATCCGCCGAAGCGCGTAAATGGCTCGAAGAGGCCTACGGGATGGATGGCGACAACGTCGAAATCATCAACAAACTCGCGTTCCTGACGGCCAAAACGGGTGAACGCGCCAAAGCGATCACACTGTACGAACGCTCGCTGGAACTGGACGAAAACGACGATCTGACCCACAACGCGATCGCGTCGCTTTACCGCGCCGAAGGGGCGTACGAGCGGGCGCAGGACCATTACCTCAAGGCACTTGAGATCGACGATGCCTATCCCCAGACCTTTTACAACTACGGCAATCTGCTGGTCGACATGCACGAAACCGAGGAGGCGCGGGCGATGTACACCCGGGCGCTGGAACTTCGGCCCGATTTTGCGGAGGCGCGTGAGGCGCTCGACGCGCTGGAGAAGGGCGCATGATCGATAATCAGCCCCGACTGGCCGTCCTGATCGACGCCGACAACTCCCAGCCCTCGACGATCGAGGGGCTGCTGGACGAAATCGCCGCGCTGGGGATCGCCAGCGTCAAACGGATCTACGGCGACTGGACCGATACCCAGCTCAAAAGCTGGAAAAGTTCCCTTCTCGAACACGGATTGCAGCCGATCCAGCAGTTCGCCTACACGAGCGGCAAAAACGCGACCGACAGCGCGATGATCATCGATGCGATGGACCTGCTGTACACGAAAAACTTCGACGGCTTCTGCATCGTCTCCAGCGACAGCGACTTCACCCGCCTGGCGAGCCGTATCCGCGAGTCGGGGGTCAAGGTCTACGGTTTCGGGGAACAGAAAACCCCAAAAGCGTTTATCGGGGTGTGCGACAAGTTCATTTTCACCGAAAACCTCCGCCGCTCTTCCAACCCCAAAGAGAGCCCGACCGCCAAAATCAAAACGGACGAAAAAGCGCTGCTGGCGCTGGTCCGCAACGCGGTGGAAGATACGGCTGACGAAGCGGGATGGTCCAGTCTGGGGAGCGTGGGGCAAAAACTGATCAACAAGTCCCCCGAATTCGATCCGCGCACCTACGGCTACAAAAAACTGGTCGACCTGATCATAGGGCTCAACATTTTCGAGTTCAAAGCCTCCGACCCGTTTTCCAAATCCCAGATCTACATCCGCGTCAAGCGGCCCGAGAGGAACTCCAAAAAATGACGGTTCGTGATATTTACGCTTATCTCGACTCCCTCTCCCCTTTTGCGTTGCAGGAGGGGTGGGACAATTCGGGGCTTTTGGTGGGCGATTTTGCACAGGAGGTATCGACCGTCGTCCTCTCCATCGACATCGATGAAGAACTGCTGGAGAAGATTCCCGAAAATGCCCTCCTCATTACCCACCACCCGGTGATTTTCGGGGGACTGAAGCAGCTGCAGTTCAATCAGTACCCTGCGAAAATCATCGCTCCGATGATCCGCAAAAACATCGCCAACATTGCGATGCACACCAATTTCGACCAGACCCATCTCAACGATTACGTCGCGACGCAGGTGCTGGGATACCCGATCATCGCCAAAGAGGGATTCGTCGCCTACCTGGGGGTGGACGAACCGTTCGAGGCCTTCGCCAAAAAGGTGGGCTCGGCCCTCGGGCTTTCCCCTATCCGCTGCGTCCGCTCCCACGAATACATCCGCACCTGCGCCCTCGTGACCGGATCGGGGGCGTCCCTGATGCGTAATATCCAGGCCGAGTGTTTCCTCACCGGGGACATCAAATACCACGATGCGATGGAGGCCTCGGCTTTGGGGCTCTCGATGATCGATATCGGCCACTATGAGAGTGAGCGCTATTTTGGGGAGATTTTGGGGGGTCATTTGGAAAAATTAGGATTGAGTGTTATAATTTCGCCATCGAAAAACCCCTTCACCTATCTGTAACCCATTAGGTAATCGTGTAATTCCAAAAAGGAACCTTATGAACAAACACCTTGAACAACTGATTGAATTGTCTCAGATCGATAAAGAGATCGATGCGTTCGAACCGCAAATTGAAGAGGCCAATCTACAGTACGACGCCCTGATGGCGACCAAAAACGGGATCATGAACGAGATTTCGGCACTGAAGCAGGAGATCAAAGAAGAACAGCTCAAAAAGCAGAAAAACGAACTCCACCTCGCCGAACTCTCCGCCAAACTCGAAGAGAACGCTAAAAAAAGCGCCGAGGTGAAAACCGAGCGGGAGATGAAATCGCTCCAGCTCGAGGAAGAGATTGCCAAAGAGCAGGTCAGTTTTGCCAACGAAGAGATCGAGCGGCTGGAAAAACTGATCGATCACAAGCAGGGCAAAATCGACGAACTCGAGGCCAAGGCGGTCGAGATCGAGGGGAACCTCTCGAGCGTCAAAGCCGACGTCGACGTCAAACTGGCCCAGATCGACGAAGAGCGCAAAGAGGTTTTCGCCCGCAAGCAGACCCTGGTATCGTCGATGAACCAGAAAGGGCTTTCGTTCTACCAGAAAATCCGCCGCTGGGCTAAAAACACGACGGCAGTTCCGGTACGCAACCAGGCGTGCATGGGGTGCTTCATGGCCATCAGCGACAAAATCTATGCCGACGTTATCAAAGGCGAAGAGATCACCACGTGCCCGCATTGCGGCCGTATCCTCTACCTTGAACCCTCATCCGACGCGGTCGGTGCGTAAGCTCCTTTTCGACCTCGTCTACACGGCGGCGGCAGCAGCGCTTTACGTCGTTGCGCTCCCCGCCCTGATCTTTTTTTCCTTCAAGAAAAAATACCGCGAGTCGATACCGGCCCGTTTTTTCGCTTTCCGCAATCCCCCTTTCGTTCCCCATGACATCTGGTTCCATGTCTGTTCCCTGGGAGAGGCCAAGGCGATCGCACCGCTCGTCGAGCGGCTGGAGGAGAAGCGGCTGGCGATCAGCGTCATCACCCACACGGGGTATGAGGCGGCATCGAAATACGCGGCGCAGGTACGCTACCTCCCTTACGAACTGTGGCTGTGGTTCTGGATCGAGCGTCCCAGGACGCTCGTCGTCCTCGAAGCGGAGTTCTGGTACCTGCTGTTTCGCCTCGCCCGAGCGCGCGGGGCACGGGTCATCGCCCTCAACGCCCGTATCAGCGACCGGAGCTTTCCGAAGTATTACAAGATGCGGTGGTTCTACCGCCGCCTTCTCGCCGAATGCGACCATATTTTTTGCCAGAGCAACGAGGATATGGCCCGTTTCATCGCGCTGGGGGCACGCAACGTCGAGGTGAGCGGCAACATCAAGCTGGCGCAAAAAATCGGGGCATCCAAAACGTATCCGAAGCCGCAGGGGACCCTGATCGTCGCGGGAAGTACCCATGAGGGGGAGGAGGAAGCCATCCTCGACGCGTTCGGCACCTACCGCGAACGCAATCCGGATGCGAAACTCCTCGTCGTCCCGCGTCATCCCGAACGGTTTGATAAAGTAGCCGAACTGATCGCGCAGCGCCTCCCCCGGATGGAGCTGGCACGCTGGAGCCGCTCGCGTGAGATAGGATCGGACATCACCCTCATCGACGCGATGGGAGAGCTCAACAACTTTTACGCCATCAGTGACGTCGCGATACTGGGAGGAGCGTTCGCACCCATCGGGGGGCACAATCCCCTTGAACCCGCCACCTTCGGCTGTAAGATCATCACGGGAAAAGCGATCTTCTTGCAGCGCGAGCTTTTCAAATACGTCTCGCACGTCCAGTTCGTCGATCCCGAAGAGATCGGCCACGCGCTTTGCGAAGCGGAGCGTCTTCCCCCCTCTCGGATTAACGGCACCGTCGATCTGGAGCGGGTCATCGAGTTTTTAAAAACGGAGAAACAATAATGAAAGAAAAAGCGTATAAACTATTAGCCCAGCAAGAGGGGATTTCCAACTCCGAAGCCAAATCGCTGATCGACCGGGGGCTCGTTTACGTGGGCAATTCCAAGGTGATGATCGCCCGCGGCGAAATCAGCCCCAAAACGGTGTTCATCGTCCAGAAAGTCGAAAAAATCCGCCCGATATTCGAAGATGAGAACCTGATCGTTGTCGATAAGCCGGCGTTCATGAACTCCGATGAGGTGGAACGGCAGTTCAAAGGGAGCCAGCTCCTCCACCGCCTCGACCGCGAAACGAGCGGCGTGCTGATGCTGGTGAAAAACGAGGAGTACCGTCTCAAAGCGATCGGCGAATTCAAGCGCGACAACGTCTACAAGGAATACGTCGCGTGGGTAGACGGGATCGTCAGCGAACCCTTCGTCATCGACCAGCCCCTCATCACCGAGAAAAAAGGGAACAAAGCCTACACCAAGGTCTCCAAAAAGGGCAAACCCGCCATCACCGAGGTCTCTCCCCTGGAAGTGTCGGCCAAAAAAACAAAGGTTCAGCTCATCATCCACCACGGCCGCACCCACCAGATCCGCGCCCACATGAAATTCGCCCAGCACCCGATCATCGGGGACGAAAGCTACGGCGGGCGCCCTTCGAAGCGGGTGATGCTTCACGCCAAAAAGGTGACGATACTGGGACAGACCTTCGAGGCGCCGGAGCCGAAGGTATTTGCCCATTTCGGAAGCTGATTGCTTCTAAAGAGTAAATCAAGTAAAAATTAAGTATAATGCGAAACTTTTTACGCCCTTAACAGGTCACATTCAGGAGTTTTTGGTGTTCGACACGCTGACAGAATCGTTTACATCGGCCATACGCAAGATCCGCTTCCATGACGACGAAAAGGCTTTGACCAAAGCCCTCGGCGAACTGAAAAAAGCGCTCCTTAAAGCCGACGTCCACCACAAGGTGGTCAAAGAGCTTCTCGATTCGGTCGAATACCAGACGAAGCAGGAGGGGATCGGCAAAGACCAGTTCCTTGCCGCGATGCGTTCCTCCCTGCACGCCCTTCTCGAAGTTCCCGGAAAAACGGGGTTCGTGTACGCCCCCGTAGCCCCGACCGTCATCCTGATGGCCGGTCTTCAGGGGTCGGGTAAAACGACGACGACCGGGAAACTGGCCAACTGGCTCAAAGTGCGCCAGAAGAAAAAAGTGCTTGTCGTGGCGGCCGACCTGCAGCGTCTGGCGGCGGTCGAACAGCTGCGCCAGGTGTGCGGCGCGATCGACGTCGAGCTCTACGCCGACGACGCGACGAAAAACCCCGTAGAGGTCGTCAAAGGGGCGATGGAACACGCCCGTAAACTCCTCGTGGACGTCGTCCTGATCGATACCGCCGGGCGCCTGGCGATCGATGAGGCGCTGATGGCGGAACTGGCCGAGGTCAAGGCGGCGGCCAATCCGCACGAGATCTTCTACGTCGCCGACTCCCTCGCGGGGCAGGACGCCGTCCGAACTGCTGCGACCTTCAACGAGAAGATCGGGATCGACGGGGTCATCCTGACCAAATACGACGGCGACTCCAAAGGGGGCGTCGCCCTGGGGATCGCCTCGCAGATCCAGGTCCCTTTGCGCTTCATCGGTGCCGGGGAAAAGATGGAAGACCTCGAGGTATTCCTCCCCGACCGGATCGTCAACCGCCTGATGGGGCTGGGGGATATCGAAGGGCTGGCGGAACGGACCGCTTCGGTCATCGATGAGAAAAAAGCGAAGCAGCTGACGAAAAAGATCAAAAAAGGGGAGTTCAACTTCAACGATTTCCTCGAACAGATGGAGAGCCTCAAGAAGATGGGGAGCATGAAGTCGCTGATCGGGATGATCCCCGGGATGGGGAACATGGCCTCTGCCCTCAAGGATTTCGACCTGGAAAACTCCGGCGAACTTAAAAAGATCAAAGCGCTCGTTTCGTCGATGACGATGAAAGAGCGTGAAGACCCCGAACTGCTCAACAACAGCCGCAAGGCGCGTCTGGCACAGGGGGCGGGGCTCTCTATCGTCGAGGTAAACCGGATTCTCAAACAGTTCAAGAACGCCTCGAAAATGGCCAAAAAGTTCTCGGGCAAAGAGGGGATGAAGAATCTCCAGAGCATGATGGGACAGATGAAGGGGATGCAGCTTCCCCGCTGATCCCGGCTCGAAGGCTAAGCTGGTTTCTCTTCGGAGAAGCGATCTTAGCGTTCAGGCGATTTTGTGGTTTTTCTTTTGCTTTTGTGGGCAAAACACTCTACAAAGTTACTTAGCGCGAAACCAAAATTACCTACAAGGAAACACACATGGCAACCGTCATCCGCTTGACCCGCATGGGACGCAAAAAACAACCTTTCTACCGTATCGCGGTAACCGACAGTCGCAAACGCCGTGACGGCGGATGGATCGAACTGATCGGGTACTACAACCCGATGACCGATCCTATCACGACCAAAATCGACGAAGAACGTCTGAACTACTGGCTGAGCGTCGGTGCTCAGATGTCTGACCGCGTTAAAAAAATTACCGGTAAATAATCATGGTAGCCGACTTCGTCGCGGGATTCGCAAAGCTGATCGCCGCCTATCCTGATGATATCAGAGTAGAGTCGTTTGAAGGCGACGAAGTGACCGAGATCGTCCTCTACGCCAATCAGGCGGATGTGGGCAAACTCATCGGCAAGGAAGGGAAGATGATCGGTGCAATCAAGACCGTCATCTCCGGCTGCAAAGCCAAAGACGGCAAAAGTTACCGTATCAATGTCGAACCGCTTTCGTAACACCCTCTCTCCCGACTGGCTCCACGTCGCGACCCTCGGCCGCACCGTGGGGCTCAAGGGGGAGATGAAACTGAACCTCCACACCGATTTCCCCGAACAGTTTACTTCCGGATCGACGTTTACCCTCGAAAACGGCAGCGTCGTGACGCTGGAGTACTACAACGGCGACCGCGAACTGGTACGCCTCAAGGGGATAGAATCTCCCGAAGCGGCCAAACCTTTCACCAACGCCAGGCTTTTTACGACCAAAGAGGCGACGCGAGAACGGTGCGGTCTGGGCGAAGGGGAGTTTTTCTGGTTCGACTTTCCGGGCCTTTCGGTTGTTGAAAACGGACTGACTCTGGGGAAAGTCCAGGAGATCGAACGGATCGGACCGCAGGATTACCTTCTCGTCGCGACCGATGCGGCCCTCGTGGCACGGGGGCTGAGCGCGACGTTTCTGATCCCCTACATCGACCATTACATCGCGGAATGCGATATGGAGGCCAAAACGATCCGTGTCCGTGGCGGACTGGACCTCCTTGAGGCCTCCTGATGCGCTTCACCTATGTGACCCTCTTTTCAAACCTGATCGAGGGGTATTTTCAGGATTCGATCCTCAAACGGGCGATCGAAGGGGGGAAATTCGAGGTGGGGTATATCAACCCCCGCGATTTCAGCACTTCCAAGCACGCCAAGGTGGACGATACCGCCGCCGGCGGGGGGGCTGGAATGGTGATGGTGCCGCAGCCTCTGTTTGACGCGCTAGGGACCCTGCCGGACGATGCCCACATCGTATTTGCCGCACCCGTAGGAAAACCCTTTACCCAAAACGACGCCAAGCGGCTTGCGGCGAAGGGGCATGTCGTTTTCGTCAGTGGGCGGTACGAAGGGATTGACGAGCGGGTGATCGAGCGGTTTGCCGACGAGGTGTTCAGTATCGGCGATTACGTCCTCACCGGGGGAGAACTTCCTTCGCTGGTGATGACCGATGCGATCGTACGGAATCTCGAAGGGGTGCTGGGGAACAGCGAATCGCTCGATTATGAGAGTTTCGAAACGCCACTTTTGGAAGCACCTACGTTCGGAAAACCCGCTGTTTATGAGAATATGGCTGTCCCATCAGAATATTTAAAGGGAAACCATAGTAAAATTCATGCACTAAAATCGTCTCTGTCTGAATGCAAAACAAAATTCTTCAGGCCGGAGCAGCTTCTAAAGCATAAAATAAGGACATCTTATGAAAAATAAGTACATCGCTAGCTTCGAGCAAGCGCAAATCGCCGGTAAAAACGTTCCTGAGTTTCGCGCAGGTGACACCCTTCGTTTGGCTGTAACCATCAAAGAAGGTGACAAATCACGCGTTCAAAATTATGAGGGCGTATGTATCTCAATCCGCGGAGAAGGGGTCAGCAAAACGATCACCGTCCGTAAAATCGGCGCCAACGGTGTTGGTATCGAGCGTATTTTTCCAATCTACAGCGACAGCCTCGAAAAAATCGAAGTGCTTCGCCGTGGTCGCGTCCGCCGCGCAAAACTGTTCTACCTCCGCGACCGTGCCGGTAAAGCCGCACGTATCCAGGAACTCCGTAAATAATCTCCCGCCCCTTCGCGGGGCATCTTTCCTCTTCTGATCCAATCTGTTTTCCGGTAAACGAAACGCCTGTATAGCGCCCCTTATTCCCCCTTAAGTGCCCGTTCGATATCCCGCTTGATGTCTTTTTGTTTGAGGTCTTCGCGTTTGTCGTAGAGCTTTTTCCCTTTGACGATTGCAACCTGCATTTTCGCGATGTTGCGGTCGTTAAAATAGAGGCTCAGCGGGACGAGGGTGAATCCCTCTTTTTCGACCGCTTTGAACATTTTGTCGATCTGGCGGCGGTGGAGGAGGAGTCTGCGAGCTCGGCGCTCTTCGTGCCCGTAATGGCGGTGTGTCGTCTCGAGGTGGCCGATGTGGACGTTGAAAACAAACGCCTCCCCCTTGACGATCTTGATGAAGCCGTCTTTGAGGTTGACCCGTCCGGCACGGATCGCCTTGACTTCACTCCCCATCAGTTCGAGCCCCGCTTCGAATTTTTCTTCGATGTGGTAGTCGAAAAAGGCTTTTTTATTGGTGGCTATCGTTTCGCCCACGCGTCCGTCCTTGAATGTGATTGTCGAATCATAGCAGAAGTTTTTCCAACGGCTCAGTTTTTGATTCTAAAAAAACTGCTGCCGCTCCCCGAGAAGAACCATCCCTCTTTTTTCTCCAGAGCGTTGTAGCTGCCCAGGGCGGCCGGATAGAGGTCGTTGGCCTCTTCGGGGCTCAGGGTGCGTAGGATCTCACGCGAGGGGGTCGCTTCGAGCCGTGCGGCTTCTGCGGCATCGACCGGGGCGTAGAGACGGTCGCGGTAGTAGCGGTAGACCTCGGGGGTGCTGATCTGCAGGTCGGGGGTGCTGAGCTCGAAATCGATCGGTGCCTCGTCGTAACGTTCGACGATTTCGCCGATCCCTTTGACGTTGGCACTCGGATAATCGTAGACGAAAAAAGGGACGTCGGCCCCGACGCTGGACCCGATCATGGCGAGTTCATCGAGTTCAAGCCCCAGTTCGAGCGTATCGTTGCACATTTTCAAAAAGGTGGCTGCATCGGAGCTGCCTCCCCCCAGGCCGGCGAAAGAGGGGATACGTTTATCGACGCAGACGGCGTGGGTTTCGAAAAACGCGGCGAGTTTATCCGAACGGGTAGCGCTTAGGAGATGTTTGTAGGCTTTGTAGATCGTGTTGGATGCGACGTCGCAGTCGAACGCACCGCGGATTTCGAATTCCGGGGTCGATTTCTTTTCGAACCAGAGGGTATCGTAGAGATCCCCCACCCGCATGAACCGCGAAGTGAGGGTATGGTAGTCTCCCCGCTTCCCGGTGATTTTGAGGAAGATGTTGACTTTGGCGTAGGCGCGGTAGCGGATCATCGTTTGAGCCTTTGGACCAGCTGGCGCAGGATCGAGACGTCCCCCTGCCCCGACGAGGCTTCCTTGTTGGAATCTTCGACGGCGCGGACGAGTTCGCTGCGCAGCACCCGGATATCGTGGGGGGCGTCGATCCCCAGTTTGACGACCCCTTTGTCCACGGAGATGATTTTGACCGTGATGGTGTCGGCGATTATGATGGATTCGTCGGCTTTGCGGGAGAGGATCAGCATGCTTCTACCTTGTTGAGGATGTAATGGACCCCGTCCGTGTCGATCGAGAGGATCGTGATCGTTTCGCCGTTATCGATCCAGTAGGTACCTTCGGCGGGGTTTTCAAAATCGCTTCGATCGAGCTTTTGTCCCAGCAGGAGTGTTTCGGATCGGCCGAGGTAGCGGTTCTGGGGGAGGGCGAGGGAGGTTTTGACGTCGAGGGGGATTTCGTGTTCAAAGACGAATTTCCCCTCGCTGAGCCGCTCCAGCGCGGTGAGGGAACCCTCGCAGCCCAGCGTGCGGGCGATGATCTCTCCGAGCGAGCGGATGTAGCTTCCTTCCGATACCGTCGCCTCGAACGTCACGAACGGGTGGCGGTAGTGGAGGAGGCGGATGTCGTACACGGTGGAGGTGACGCTTTTAAGCTCCACCTCTTTCCCCTCCCGGGCGAGTTCGTAGGCCCGTTTCCCATTCAGGCGTTTGGCGCTGTATTTGGGGGGGAGGTAGGTGAGTTCCCCCCGCAGCGAGCCGATTACTCCGGCGAGGACCTCCTCGGAAACGGGGGGGATGTCGTCGATCGATTCGATCTGCTCGATGTCGAGGGTCGGGGAGAAAGCTCCCAGCCAGAGGGTGGCACGGTAGCGCTTGGGGGTTTTGTCGAGGAAGCGGAAAAGGCGTCCGTGGTTGCCGAACGCGATAATGAGAACCCCTTTGGCAAAGGGATCAAGGGTCCCCGAGTAGCCCGCTTTTTTGACGCCGTAGCGCCGTTTGAGGCGGGAGAGGAGCTGGTTGGAGCTGATCCCGGCGGGTTTGTAGGCGACGAAAAGGCGGTTCACGTTAGAGTTTCTCCACGAAGGAGGCGAGGATTTCGCGTTTGTTGCCGCCGAAGTTGATCAGGAGTTTGAATTCGCGCCCCGCCTTGGATACCCCCTCGACCCGGCCGGCGCCGAAAATCTTGTGGCGGACGAGGTCCCCTTTTTTGTAGGAGGTGTTTTTCTCGAGGATGAGCGACCCCTCGCACAGCCCCGCCTCGTTGATGAAACGGCTGCGTTGCAGTTCGGTCCGGCGCCCCTTGTAGAAGCGGCTGTTGACGCTGGAGAGGGTGAGGGCGCTTTTGGCCCGGGTGAGGGCGACGTACCCCAGCCGCCGCTCCTCCTCGAGGTCGCTGCCATCCCCGATCAGGGGCAAAAACCCCTCCTCCAGGCCGATGACGAAGAGGTGCTCGAACTCCAGCCCCTTGGAGGCGTGGATGCTCATGATGTAGATGCTCTCCCCCTCCACCTGGTCCTGGTCGCTTTGCAGGGTGATATCGTTGAGAAACTCCGAGAGGGTTGCGTCGGGGTTTTGTTTGACGTAGTCGCGGAAGAGGCCGTAGAACTCGTCGACGTTCGAGATTTTGTCCGCCTCGTCGGGGAGCCCCTTGAGGGTCTCCTTGATCCTGAACCGTTCTTCGAGGAGGTCGATGAAACGGTAGATCGCCTCGTCGGCGACGGTGCGCAGTTCGTTGATCTCGGCAACGAAATCGCGCAGCTCTCCCGCGCTTTTTTTCCGCACGAGCCCCTCCAGTTCCGCGTCGCTCATCGTCGCGATCAGCTCGAACATCGATTTGCCCGCTTCGAGTGCCGAGAGCTCGATTTTGTCGATCGTCGCCTTTCCCAGACCCCGTTTGGGCTTGTTGATGATCCGCTTCAGCGAAAAGTTGTCGTGGACGTTGGTGATGACCCGCAGGTAGCTGATGAGATCCTTGATCTCGGCGCGGTCGTAGAACCGCAGTCCGCCGACGAGTTTGTAGGCGATCCCCGTGCGGTTTAGCCCCTCTTCGAGGGAACGGCTCAGCGCATTGATCCGGTAGAGTACGGCGATCTCGCTGGGGCGGACCCCGCTCTCGATCAGTTTTTTGATCGCCCTGGCGATTTTCTGGGACTCCTCGTTTTCATCGGCGGAGGTGATGGTCTGTACCTCTTCGCCCCCGCTTTTGGTCGCGATGAGGGTTTTGCCCAGACGGGAACGGTTGTGCTCGATGAGGGCGTTGGCGACGGTGAGGATGGGTTGGGTGGAGCGGTAGTTGTGCTCGAGTTTGACGACGACGGCATTTTCGAAATCGCGGTCGAATTCGAGGATGTTGCGCACGTGCGCCCCCCGCCACCCGTAGATGCTCTGGTCGTCGTCACCGACGACGCAGAGGTTGTTGTGGGTCGTGCAGAGCTTCTGGAGGATCCGCAGCTGCAGCTCGTTCGTATCCTGGTACTCATCGATCATGATGTAGCGGTATTTTTCGCTGGTCGTGCGGCACAGTTCGTCATGCTCTTCGAGGAGGCGGTAGGTGAGGCTGAGCAGGTCGTCGAAATCGACGAGGTTGTTCTCCAGCAGGTACGTTTCGTACTCTTCGTAGATTTTCGCGATGTGCTTGTAGTTGGTCAGCTCCGCCTGCGCGTACGCCTCCGCCGGGTCGATCAGGGAGTTTTTGTAGCGGGAGATTTCGCTGGCGATCAGGGCGGTGGGGAGGTCGGCATTGATCTTTTTGATGATCTTTTTTTTGTCGTCGGTGTCGATGACGACGAAGTTGTTTTTCCGTCCCAGCAGGTGGATGTGGAACTTCAAAAACAGCAGCCCGAATTTGTGGAAGGTGCACAGCAGGGGAGGGTAGGCGTTCTGGGTGATGAGATTCATCGCCCGCTCCCGCATCTCCTTGGCCGCTTTGTTGGTAAAGGTGAGGGTGAGGGTATTCCCGGCCGGGATCCCCACGCAGTCGAGGAGGTAGGCGAGGCGGGAGGTGATCGTTTTGGTTTTTCCGCTCCCTGCTCCCGCCAAAATCAGCAGCGGACCGTCGATCTGTTCGACCGCGCTGCGCTGTGCTTCGTTAAGATCCGCGAGCATTTTCTCCATCCGGGCGCCCCTTCTTTCTGGCTTAGGTTATCTTAATTATAGCCCAAATTTCCTATGTTTGGCTTGTAGGCGAAATTTCCCGGCGAAATTAGGGTTCACCCCTTGAATTGGTTATAATAATGAGTTATAATACCGTTATTCATTCATCTTATGGGAATTATTATGTTAAAAGATTTTGCAAAACTCATGACCTTTCTGACGGTTGTCCGGGAGAAAAGTTTTTCAAAAGCCTCGGCCAAGCTCGGTATTTCGCAGCCTGCGGTAACGCAGCAGATCAAATTTATCGAAGACTACCTCGATACCCGTATCGTCGAGCGGAAAAAGAACGGGATCAAACTCACCAAAGAGGGGGAAGATCTCTTCCGGATCGCTTCCAAACTGGAAAAGGCGATCCTTTCCAGCGAGAAGGAACTCCTCAAGATCATCAACAAGGAATTCACCTTCATCGTGGGGGCGTCGTATGCGATCGGGAATTACGTTCTTCCCTCCTACCTCGCCCAGCTCAAGGAGAAGATCAACAACGAGGTGCACATCCGCGTCGCCCTCTCCGACGAGATCATCGATCAGCTTCTGGATAAAAAGATCGACATCGCCCTGATCGAGTCCCCCGTGTTCCGCGACGGGCTCATCTACCGCGAGTGGGAAGAGGACGAACTGGTCATCTTTTCGAACCAGCCGATCCCCAAACAGCTGCGCAAGGAAGATCTCTACAAGTTCGACTGGATCTGCCGGGACGAGCATTCGCACACCCGCAAGCTCACCTCCGAAGTGTTCGAGGAGATCGGTGTCGAGTGTTCGAGTTTCAACGTCATCGGCGTCGTGGCGAGTTCGACCGCGATCAAGGAGACGATCATGCGTTCTCCCAAAGACGCGCCCCGCCCGGTGGTGTCGGTCATCTCCCGCCACGTCGTCGCCGACGAGGTGGAAGAGGGGAAACTCTTCGAAGCGCGGATCAAGAACTTCAAGATCAAGCGCAAATTCTACATTGCCTACAGCAAAGAGCGCAAGCACGACGCGTTTATCGACAACGTCGTGACCTATTTGCTCGGGCTGAAGTTATAACCCGACACCTTACGCGCTTGGTAATAGCGAGTGCAAAAAGGGCAGTATTCTCCCATATCCGAAAGATATGGGAAGCTTTAGGGGGTTGTAGGGACGTCTGTCCCTGCCACTTTCCGGGCTTTGCCCGGAAAGTGGGTAACATCAGTTGGTAACGACTATTTTTTCTTCAAAAACTTCTGATTTTCGGGATTGGCGAGCAGGGCGCTCATCGAATTCTGAACCCCTTCGCTTTTTTCGACGTTTACGATCGGCTGGCGCTCCTGCGGGAGGGCGAGGTTGACGAATGCCGGGGTATCGTCGATAATGATCTGCACGATGGAGAGAAACGGGACGGTGACGTAGCTGCCGATGTTCTCATGACCGAATCCCGCTTCGAAAATCAGGGAGTCCTGGTCGATGCGGGCACTCTCGAACGTGTATCCGGCGAGGTAAAAGAGGGTCATCGCCCTGAAATCGTCGCTGATGTGCTTGGGGAGGGGGGGATCGAACGTGATATGCTCGATTTTGCACAAAATGCCGAAATTCTGTTCATGCTCGAAGAGATAGATCAGCATATCCCGTACATGGGTTTCCATCAGTCGGGCGAACGAGGGGCTTTTGATGATATCGAATAGCATAGGGTCTGGCCTGTTTTTTTAGGTGATTATACCATTTTCGACTTCAACAAACCCCATCATCGCGTTCATTACCGCGATCTTCGACGCTTTGGGGAGCTCCCGTACGCTCAGTGGAGCCGTGAAAATTTTCCCCTCTCGGATCAGTCTGGCACGGGTTGTCCCCATCAGGAGGGGATCTTCGGGGGTGAGCCATCGCCCCTCGATCAGGAGGGCGACGTTGGCGATCGTCGTATCGCGCACCATCCCGTCGCGGACGATCAGGACGTCGTCGCATCCGCCCCGCTGTTCAAAGAGGCGATCGAGTCCGCTGCGGTCGGCGTATTTGAGGGAATATTCCAGCCGGGGGGCATCGAGGAGTTTCAGCGAACCAATTTTCCGGGGAGAGTAGGGGTGAAAAGCGACCTCGAACCCCTCAGTCCCGTAGAGAAAACGGCACCGCCATACCCCCTCCTCCGGAGGGACGATCAGCGACTCCAGCGGGTAGTCGCGCTCGATGCCCAGGTGCCGGAGGGCATCGTCAAGGCGCCGCTGGTGGTAGGGGAGGTGGAACGCTTTTCCCTCCTCGCAGCGGATCGTCTCGAGTAACACGGTTACTCTTCGAAGAGGGGAGTGGAGAGGTAGCGTTCGGCGGTATCGCAGAGGATGGTGACGATCGTTTTTCCCCGGTTTTCGGGGCGTGAGGCGACCAGCGACGCGGCGTGGACGTTGGCCCCCGCCGAAATTCCCACGAGGATCCCCTCGTTTTTGGCCAGCGCTTTGGCCGCGGCGATCGCCTCTTCGTTCCCCACCTGGATCACTTCATCGTAGAGGGAGGTGTTGAGGACGTCCGGGACGAATCCCGCACCGATTCCCTGGATTTTGTGGGGGCCGGGTCTGCCGCCGGAGAGGACGGGGGAGTCTTTGGGCTCTACGGCGATGATCCGGACGTGGGGAAGGGCGGCTTTGAGGGCTTCGCCGGTTCCGGTCAGGGTTCCCCCCGTCCCGACGGCGGCGATGAAGATATCGACGCTGCCGTCGGTATCGCGGAGGATTTCCTGCGCCGTCGTCACCCGGTGAACCGCGGGGTTGGCGGGGTTGGCGAATTGCTGGAGGATGATCGCGTCGGGATGGGAAGCGGCGAGACGTTCGGCTTCGTCGATAGCCCCTTTCATCCCCTGCGACGCGGGGGTGAGGACGAGGTTGGCCCCCAGCGCGCGCAGGAGGTTGCGCCGTTCGGTGCTCATCGATTCGGGCATCGTCAGGGTGAGTTTGAGCCCCAGCGCGGCGCAGATCGAGGCAAGGGCGATCCCCGTGTTGCCGCTGGTGGGTTCGATAATGAGGGTATCGGGGCGGATCTTCCCCTCCTCCATCGCGGTTTTGATCATATTGACCCCGATCCGGTCTTTGACCGAGCTGGTGGGGTTCATAAATTCGCATTTGCCCAGCACCGTTGCACCGCTTTGGTCCGAGATGGCGTTGAGACGTACGAGGGGGGTGTTGCCGATCAGTTCCGTGATGTTGGCCGCTATGTTCATGTTTTTGTGTCCCGTTTTTTGGACATTATAATAGCACAGAGTTCAAAATGGCAACAATCCATAGTATTTTACTGTATGTACTATGAATCGATTGGGCCTCAGGCGGTGCAGGCGAAACGGTATCCAACCCCCAACTCGGTCTGGATGTAGCGGGGGGAGGTGATGTCGGGTTCGATTTTTTTGCGCAGCGCGTTAATGTAAGTACGGAGGTACTGCATCTCGTGCTGGTAGCCGACCCCCCATACCTCTTTGAGGATTTTCTGGTGAGGGAGGACCTGCCCGGGGTGGAGGATGAGGTATTTGAGGAGATTGAATTCGGTGGGGGTGAGTTTGATCGGCTCACCGTCTCGCATCAGCGTGAACTGTTCGAGGTCGATGGTAAGATCGCCGCAGATGATTTGGGTGTCACCTTTTTGTACCCCCATGAAACGGCGCTGGGTTGAGCGGACACGGGCGAGAAGCTCCTGCGTCGAGAAGGGTTTGGTGACGTAATCGTCGGCTCCCGCGTCGAGCGAAGCGATGATCTCTGCCTCTTCGCTGCGCGCCGAGACGACGATGATCGGGACGGAGAGGTTGGTACGGATCGTTTTGATCAGTTCCTTACCGTCCCCGTCGGGGAGCCCAAGGTCCAGGAGGATCAGGTCGGGGCTGCGCGTCTGCAGCTCGCGCAGGGCGGCGTGGCGCTCTCTGGCAAGGATCGTTTTGTACCCCTGCTGCTGGAGCGAGGCGGACAAAAGGCGGCCGATGGCGTCGTCGTCTTCGACGATGAGGATGAGGCTTTGGGGTTTCATAGGGGCTCCGTTGTGAGGGATGCGGGACGTTTGAGGACGGGAAGGCTCACCTCGACGCTGACGCCGGTCTCGCGGTTGTAGGCGCGGATCGAGCCGTGGTGGGCGCGGGCGATGTCGCGGCAGATCGAGAGGCCGATGCCGCTGCCGGAGATATCGGCGGCGTTTCCGGCCCGGTAGAACTTTTCGAAAAGGTTGTCCAGTTCGGAACGCTCCAGAGGGGGGCATTCGTTCGAAAAGGTGAGGGTGAAAGACTCGGATGAGGCATCGATCGAAATCTCGACCGGGGCCTCGTCGCGGGAATATTTCAGGGCATTGTCGATGAGGTTGACGAAAAGGCGGACCAGCAGGGTCGCATCGGCGTAAAAGAGGGGAAGGTCGCTGCGGAAACGGCATAGGATCCGCTCGTGGAGGACATCCCGGCGAAATTCACGCAGTGCGAGGCTGATGAGGTCCTCCATGTCGCACCACTCTTTTTTCAGCGGGGTCTGTGCGTTCTGGAGGCGGGCGCTGTCGAGGAGATTGGAAATGAGGCGGTTCATCTGGCGGCTCGATTCGATCACCTGCGAAAGGGCCTTGTAGCGCAGCGCCGGGTCGAGGGTATGGGTCTCCATGAGGAAGGTCGCATTTCCCATGATCGAGGAGAGGGGGGTTTTGAGATCGTGCGAGAGGGTGCTGAAGAGAATTTCGCGGATACTGTTGTGATGGATCCGCCTGGCCTGCATCGCGATGATATAACCGACGACGTAGAAGATCGCAAAGCTCCCCAGGTAGATCGGCTCGTGCACGAGGAAGCTGAGGGTGGGGGGGATCGAGAGGGAGAGCAGGGCGATGGCGAGGGTCGTGACGATCGCCGTGGCCGTCAGGTTGCCCTGCAGTGCGACGACGATCGTGGGGAGAAGATGGATGAGGACGATGTTGATCATCCCCAGCTCCCGGGTAAACAGGTGGGAGACCAGCGTGATCAGGAGGAAGAGGATGAGGGAGATGACGTAATGACGGTACGGATAGAGCAGGCTCATGACGTTTCCCCGGGTGGTAATGGATGGGAAAATTGTAGCGCCTGTAAGGTCAAAATTCCATCAAAAGTTTTTTGACGCGTTTTTGATGCCGATTGCTCTACGATTGCACCGTACAAAATTTGCCTAGCGAGGGAAAGCGTGAACCACAAAATCAATAAAGTGCTGATTGCCAACCGCGGCGAGATTGCCCTGCGGATCATCCGTGCGTGTAAAGAACTCGGAATCAAAAGCGTCGTCGTATTCTCCGAACCCGACGTCAACGGCGTGTGGGTCCGCAAGGCCGACGAGTGCTACCCGATCCTGGGAGACCCCGTCGCGGCGTATCTCGACTACGAGCGGATCATTTCGCTGGCCAAAAAAGCCGAATGCGACGCGATCCATCCCGGATACGGTTTCCTCTCCGAGAGTGCCGAGTTCGCCCAGGCGTGTATCGACAACGGGATCATTTTTATCGGTCCAAAACCCGAACACATCGCCCTGTTCGGCGATAAAATGGCCTCCAAGGTCGCCATGCGCGAAGTCGGAGTCCCCATGCTCCCCGGAACCGACGAGCCGATCGACAACATCGGCGACGCCCAGAAAATCGCCGCCGACATCGGCTTTCCGATCATCATCAAAGCGGCCTACGGCGGAGGGGGGCGCGGGATGCGGATCGTCGAAAAAGCCTCCGATTTCAAAGAGATGTACGAATCGGCGACCAAAGAGGCGCAGCGCTTTTTCGGTCGCGGTGAGGTATTCATCGAGAAATACCTCAAAAATCCCCGCCACATCGAGATCCAGATCGTCGCCGACAAATACGGCAACGTCGTCCACCTCGGCGAGCGGGACTGTTCGATCCAGCGCCGCCACCAGAAGGTGATCGAGATCGCCCCTTCTCCGCGCCTGAGCGAGAAAGTGCGCCGCGAACTCTACCGCGTCTCGACCAAGGCGATGTTCAAACTGGGATACGAGAGCGTCGGAACGATCGAATACCTCGTGGATGCGGAGGATAACTTCTATTTCATCGAGATGAATACCCGCGTGCAGGTTGAACATCCCGTCACCGAGGCGATCTCGGGGATCGACCTGATCCAGCGGATGATCCGCATCGCCGAGGGGGATGCGCTGAAGTTTTTGCAAGAAGAGATCAAATTCCGCGGCTACGCGATCGAATTCAGGATCAACGCCGAGAACCCGAAAATGAATTTCGTCCCCTCGCCGGGGCTGATCACCAACTACCTCGCCCCCGGCGGTCCGGGGGTACGCCTGGACAGCATGGCCTACACCAACTACCAGATCCCGGCCAACTACGATTCGATGGTCGGAAAACTGATCATTTCGGGGCTGACGTGGGAAGATACGGTCCGCAAGGCGCAGCGTGCGCTCGATGAGTTCCTGATCCAGGGGGTACCGACCAATATTCCCCTGCACCGCCAGATCGTCCGCGATGCCGATTTCGTCGAGGGGAAACTCGATACGGGGTACCTCGATACGAAACTGAACACCTTCAACCTCGAAGCGATCCACAACATGGACGACGAAGAGGCCAAAATGAAAGAGATCGAGGGGATCATCAAAGCGATCAAAGCCCACAATCTCAACGTCCGCCACTAAAACGGCAAAAGCCTTCGGGCTTCGGCCGCTACCGCATTT
>CAZBIR010000014.1:0-15880 GCA_964491035.1 uncultured Sulfuricurvum sp. | reverse complement strand
TGTCCCTACAACCCCCAAAACAAGCGAAGCGCTCCCAAAGGGATGTTTCCTGAAACGCTACCCGTATCTTCCGGATACGGGAGAAAACTGCCTATAGACAAAGTGCAGAAGGTCAGTCAGTAAACTATCCCGCTCCCTCCGCCGTTGGCCGAATGAAAGACGACCGTACCGTTTTTGCGGGCGTAAAACCGGATCAGCAGGTTTTGCAGCGTCGGCTCGACCGAGGGTTTGAACCACCCGTTGTTGCTGATCGCGATGAGGTAGCGCACGCCCGGGGAATAAAGCTCCTCGCGGGTGGCCTCGTAGCAGATCGCGTTGCGGAAACGGACCCCCCGGACGTTAAAATCGGTCGGTTTTTCGGCGGTGACGAAATCGCTCCCCCCTCCGAAGACCTCCCGGTTGAGCCACTCCCGGAGCACTCCGGGGAGGGGGATGTATTCGCCGAAGGGGACGAGGACCGTTTTTTTGGCGACGTTGTACCCCCCCTCCTGAAAAAGGTAGGCGACGTTGTAGTTGAGCCCGTTCTCTTCGTAGAGCGTTCCGGTGAGGATGGCGATGGAGCGGGACCGCTCCTGCAGCAGCGCGAGGAGATCGGGGTGGTGGTTGAGGTAGAGGGGGAAGGCCGATTCGGGGAGGACGACGAGATCGTATCCCTCACGGATTGCATCGTCGATCTCCCGGAAATTCTCCCGCACGGTTTCTCCCAGCTGTTCGCGCTGCCATTTGAAATCCTGCGGGATGTCGGTGGAGACGAGTTTGATTTTCAGCTCCGGCAGCGCCACCCGGGGATAGGTGCTTTGCAGCGCCGGAAGGATCAGCAGGAGGGGGAGCGCTTTTTTCATCCCCGAAAAGGGGGCCGTAGCGGCGAGCGCGGCGAGGACGAGGGCAAACTGCCATTTGTGAATCCCGACGTAGCTCTCGACGAAAATGAGTTCGGGCTGCATCCAGTTGAAATCCATCGGCCACACGAACGTCAGACCGAACATCCCGATGGCCCGCAGCCAGGGGCGCGAGGTGAGCCCCAGCACGCCGAAAAAGAGGGCGTAGACGAACCCGAATCCCAGCGCGACGAGCTCGGTGGCCCACCCGAGGTTGTAATACCGGAAACTAAAACCGATCCAGTAACACCACGCCAGCCCGATGAAAAAACCCGCGACCGGGAGGGAACGGCGGGGGGCGTGCAGCAGGCCGTAAAGGGCACCGAGTCCCAGGACGGTATTGAGGAGTCTGGAGCTAAAGCCGAAATGCTCGAAATAGATGAACGCGCTGAACGCAAGCGCGATGGCGGCGGGGAGATAGAAAAGCTCGATGGCGGCGGGGGATCGTAATTTCATGGGGGAATTATAGCGATGTTAATGTCTTTTGAGTATAATGCGTCAATTTTCATTATTGAAGGAACCGCATGGAATTTATCGTCCAGATTCTCCCTTTTATTTTCTTGATCGCGATCATGTATTTTGTGATCATCCGCCCGCAAAACCAGCTGGCCAAACGTCACCGTGAGCTGGTGGAGAACCTTCAGAAAGGGGACAAAGTCGTGACCCGCGGCGGGTTGATCGTCGAGATCAAAAAAGTAGAGGAAAATTTCTTTTCCGTCAAATTCAACAACGAAACCGAAGGGCGCCTGATCAAAGACGCCATTGACCGAAAGTACGAGGATGAAGCTTAATTACCGTATCGTTATCCTGATCATCGCGACCGTTTTCGGTCTGATCTATTCGATTCCCTCCTTTACCCAAAGCGACGAAGGGAAAAAAATCACCCTCGGGCTTGACCTGCAGGGGGGGCTTAACATGCTCCTCGGCGTCAAGACCGAAGAGGCGGTCAACTCACAGCTCAAATCGATCGCCTCGGGGCTCAAACACTTCGGCGAACGCAACGACATCCTCCTCGATGGCATCAGTGTCAGCGAGGGGGAAGTTCATTTCGAACTGCTCGATGCCGACGACGCGACGGCGGTGGATGAACACCTCAAAGCGATGGAGGGGACCGTCGTCCACGCGAGCGAGGGGAAATACGCCGTTTCGATGACCCCCGAAGCGGTGGAGAAACTGAAACTCCAGGCGGTCGACCAGGCGATCGAGACGATCCGAAACCGCCTCGACCAGTTCGGACTGGCCGAACCGACCGTCGCCAAACAGGGCCTTGACAAGATCCTCGTCGAGCTCCCCGGGATCAAAACTCTCGAGGAGGAGCAGCGGGCGCGCGAGCTGATCTCACGCGCCGCGAAACTGGAGCTGATGGCGGTGGACGAAGAGCGCGCGATGCGCGTCCACGACATGAGTGACGCCGAAGCGGCGGGGTATGGCGACCGGATCCTCGAAGATGCGATCCAGCCGGGGATGAAACACCTCGTGCATGAAATCCCCATCCTGGACGGCTCGATGCTGACCGACGCGCAGGTAGGGTACGACCAGAACAACCGCCCCGTCATCAACTTCTCCCTCAACTCCGAGGGGGCGCAGATTTTCGGCGATTTCACGGGCAAAAGCGTCGGCAAGCGCCTCGCGATCGTTCTGGACGGCAAGGTTTACTCCGCCCCCGTCATCAACGAGCGTATCGGCGGCGGCAGCGGCCAGATCAGCGGAAACTACACGACGGCGGAGGCGAACGACCTCGCGATCGCATTGCGTTCGGGGGCCCTTCTCGCCCCCATCTACATGATGGAAAAACGCTCCGTCGGCCCCAGCCTGGGGGCCGACAGCATCAGGGCGAGCATGATCGCCCTGATCGGGGGATTCGCCCTCGTTGCCGTGTTTATGATCGTCTATTACGGTTTTGCGGGGATTGTGGCCAACATCGCCCTGATCGTGAACCTCATGCTCATTATTGCCGTTATGGCGATGTTCGGGGCGACGCTGACGCTGCCGGGGATGGCGGGGATCGTCCTCACCGTCGGGATGGCGGTCGATGCGAACGTCATCATTTCCGAGCGGATCCGCGAATTCCTGCGGCAGGGGTACTCGATCCGCAAGGCGATCGAAGCGGGATACGATAACGCGATGCGCGCGATTCTCGATTCCAACATCACGACCCTCATCGCCGCGGTTTTGCTCTACGTGTACGGTACCGGAGCGATCAAGGGATTCGCGATCACGATCAGTATCGGGATCCTCGCGTCGATGCTGACGGCGATCCTGGGGACCCACGGGATCTACCAGATGCTTTACGACTGGATGGGCAAATCGAAAACGCCCGGAAAATTTTTCGGGATCAAGGGGTGATGGATGGAACTGTTTAGAACAACCCGCGCAATCCCCTTCATGGGGAAATCGACGATTGCGATCGTCATCTCGCTGATGCTGATGCTGGGATCATACGCCCTGCTTTTTACCAAGGGGCTCAATTTCGGGATTGATTTCGTCGGCGGGACGATCGTGCAGGTTAAATACGACGGCCCGGCCCCCATCGATACGATGCGCCAGAAACTGGCCGGCAACCCGGTGTTTGAAGGCTCGTCGATCAACGAATTCGGCTCTCCCGAGGAGGTGGTGATCCGGCTCAAAAACACCTCGGAGAGTATGACCAAGGATATCGGCGACATCACCCGCGAACAGCTCGCGGGAACCGGAAATTTCGAGATCCGCCGGGTCGACATCGTCGGGGCCAAGGTCGGAAACGAACTGCGTGAAAAAGGGATCATGGCCCTCACCCTGGCGCTGATCGGGATGCTGATCTACGTGTCGCTGCGATTCGAGTGGCGTTTTGCCGTCGCGTCGATCCTCGCCCTCGTCCACGACATTTCGATCGCGCTGGGGGCGATCTCGCTGGTGGGGCTGGACGTCAACCTCGACGTCCTCGCCGCGCTGCTGACGGTTCTGGGGTATTCGATCAACGATACGATC
This sequence comes from uncultured Sulfuricurvum sp., assembly GCA_964491035.1. Taxonomy (GTDB): domain Bacteria; phylum Campylobacterota; class Campylobacteria; order Campylobacterales; family Sulfurimonadaceae; genus Sulfuricurvum. The sequence goes on along the minus strand of CAZBIR010000014.1, from coordinate 12,035 downwards.
ATCATTTTCGACCGGATCCGCGAAGGGATCACCGAGAGCAAAAAGACCGAATTGGCCGAAATCATCGACGAGTCGATCACCAACACCCTCTCCCGGACGACCCTCACCTCGCTGACGACGCTGTTCGTCGTGATCGTGCTGTTCCTCTATGGCGGGGAGATCATCCACGCGTTTACGTTTGTCCTCCTCGTCGGTATCGGGGTAGGGACCTACAGCTCGATTTTCGTCGCTTCGCCGATCCTCAAATGGTTCGGATTCGACGTCCGCAACTACCGCGCCAAACTGGCCGACAAGGCGGCGCGCGAGGCGGAAAAAGAGCGTCTGCGCGCCCAGTTCGAGCAGGGTGTCGTTTAACACAAAGGAGTGAGTCATGGATTGGGGCAAAGTAATATACGTATTTTTTACGTTGATGAGTCTGACGTCGACGGCGGCGTTTCTGTACGACCATACGTCGATCATGCTCTTCGTCGCGGCGAGTCTCAACATCATCTCGACGATCCTCAAGCTCGGGGTGCGCAACCTCCTCGCCGCCGAACTGCTGGCCGGTTCGCTCGTCGCCGATTTGCACCTGATCCCGGCGTTCATCTACATGGAAGTGGTCCACAGCGTCCAGTGGGCGGTCGCTCTCGCGATCGGCGCGCTGATCGCCAACCTCTTTTCCATCATCATGGTGTTTATCGAGAGCGCCAAATCCAAAGAGAATTACGAATAACAGGAGCTTTTTTTGAATTATTCCCCCTCGCAGATCGAATCGAAATGGCAGACGCAGTGGTCGCAAACCGGAGCCTACGAACCTTCTAACGATTTTTCCAAACCCAAAAAATACGTCCTCAGCATGTTCCCCTACCCCTCGGGGCGGATCCACATGGGGCACGTGCGCAACTATACGATCGGCGACGCGTTCGCCCGCTACTACCGCCAGCAGGGATTCAACGTCCTTCACCCGATCGGATGGGACAGCTTCGGGATGCCCGCGGAGAACGCCGCGATCAAACACGGCGTCCACCCCAAAAAATGGACGTATGAGAACATTTCGACGATGCGGGGCGAACTGGCGGGGCTGGGGCTGTCGTTCTCGCAAGAGCGCGAATTCGCGACTTCGAACCCCGAATACACGGCGTTCGAGCAGGGCTTTATCATCGATATGTTCGAAAAGGGGCTGCTGTACCGTAAACAGGGATTTCTGAACTGGTGTCCGCACGACCAGACGGTTCTGGCCAACGAGCAGGTCGTCGAGGGGGGGTGCTGGAGATGCGGCACGCCGATCGAGCAAAAAGAGATGTACCAGTACTATCTCAAAATCAGCGATTACGCCGAGGAGCTTCTCGAATCGCTTAAAACTCTCGAGGGGAAATGGCCCAAGCAGGTGTTGACGATGCAGGAGAACTGGATCGGCAAATCGTACGGTCTGGAGTTCCGCTTCAAATTCGACGAGGCAAGCGAAGCGAAGCTGGGGGCGGTCTATGAGGGATTCGAGGTTTTCACGACCCGTCCCGACACGATCTACGGCGTCAGCTACGCCGCTCTAGCCCCCGAGCACGAAATCGTACGCCACATGATCTCCTTCGGCCTCCTCGACGCTGAGCGTGCCGAGGCGATCAAAGCGATGCAGCGGGTCGGTGCGCGCGAGCGCGCGACGCAGCCCAAGGCGGGGGTGAGCCTCGGGATCGACGTGATCCACCCCCTCACGGGGGAAAAAGTCCCTGTATGGGTTGCCAACTTCGTCCTCACCGACTACGGATCGGGGGCGGTAATGGCCGTCCCGGCGCACGACGAGCGCGACTACGAGTTCGCGAGCCAGTACAACCTCCCCCTAAAAGCGGTCATCTACCCCGAAACCGGGGAACTGCCGCAGGGGTGCGCCTATACCGAATCGGGAATTCTCCACGACAGCGCCCAGTTCAGCGGAATGGACAACGTCACGGCCAAAGCGGAGATTATGGATTTCTTCGAGGCGAACGCCCTGGGGAAAAAGGTGGTCAATTTCCGGCTCAAAGACTGGGGGATCAGCCGCCAGCGCTACTGGGGAGCCCCCATCCCCCTCATCCACTGCGATACCTGCGGCATCGTCCCGGAGAAAAAAGAAAACCTCCCCGTCGCCCTCCCCGATGACGTCGTGATCACGGGGGAGGGGAACCCGCTGGACCACCACCCGACGTGGAAACACTGCACCTGCCCAAAATGCGGCAAGGCGGCGGTGCGGGAGACCGACACGATGGATACCTTCATCCAGTCGTCGTGGTATTTCCTGCGCTATACGGTCAAAAACGATTTCAAAGAGGCGTTTGACCCCGAGGCGCTGGCGTACTGGATGAACGTCGATCACTACATCGGAGGGATCGAGCACGCGATCTTGCACCTCCTCTACGCGCGCTTCTTCACGAAGATGCTGCGTGACCTGGGGTACGTCACAAGCGACGAGCCGTTCGACCACCTCCTGACGCAGGGGATGGTCCTCAAAGACGGGGCGAAAATGTCCAAGTCCAAGGGGAACACCGTCGATCCGGGGGAACTGGTGGCCAAATACGGCGCCGATACGGCGCGCCTCTTTATCCTCTTCGCCGCCCCTCCGACGCAGGAGCTCGAATGGAACGACAGCGCGGTGGAGGGGGCGTTCCGCTTCCTCAAGCGCTTCGCCGACCGCTCCTCGCGCGTCCGCGCGACCGATACGATTCCCCTGATCGATCACGCTACCCTCTCCAAAGAGGAGAAAGCGGCTCGCAAAAAGGTCTACGAGGCCCTCAAGCGCGCCCAGGAAGTTTACACCGAGCGTCACACCTTCAACACCCTGATCGCCGGGGTCATGGAGGCGATGAACGCCCTGAACGAGCAGGAAAACACGGAGGTCTGGACCGAAGGGTACTGGATCCTCACCTCGGTGATGGAGCCGATCGTCCCGCACCTGTGCTGGGAACTTTCCGAAACCCTTTTCGGAGGGAAAAACTTCGGGCCGCAGAGCCTGCGCGAAGAGGTGTTCGCCGTAGATGCCATCGCGCTGGGGGTGTCGGTCAACGGTAAAAACCGCGCCACGATCGAAGTGGGGGTCGGTGAGACGAACGAAGCGATCCTCGCGGCGGCCAAAGCGGCGGTGGAGAAATGGCTGGAAGGTAAAGAGATCCTCAAAGAGATCGTCGTTCCCGGAAAACTGGTCAACCTGGTCATCAAAGGATAAACATGAAATCGTTCGCCACCTGGGTGCTCGCAGCTTTTTTACTCGGCGGATGCGGCTACGCGCCGGCCAGCCATTACGCCAAAAACGTGGTGGGTGAGAGCGTCAGTACCGAAGTGGTTGTTTCTCATGAAGACCCCCAAAACAGCGTGATCATCAAAGACGCCGTCGACGCGGCGGTCATCACGAAATTCCGCACGGCGCTGCGCCCCCGGCACAGCGCGGCAACGCATCTGAAAATTGCGATCGGAGGCGTTTCGTTCTCGCCGCTCCAGTACGACGTGAACGGGTACGTCATCACCTACCGTGCTGCGGTAACGATGAGGATTCAGCGCACGACGGGGGAAAAAACCGCCTCCTATTCGACCCGCGGGGTGTATGACTTTGCGATCGAGCCCAACGCGATCATCACCGACCAGGCCCGTTTCCTCGCGATCTCGCAGGGGGCCCAGAAGGGGATCGACGCGTTTATCGCCCAGCTCGCCGCCGAAGGTGCCACAACACCGAAGGAGCCCTAAATGACGATCCATCAACTGGTCCGCAATACGGTAGAGCGGCTGAAAGCCGAGGGGAAAACGTGGACCCCGGACGTCTATGCCGAAGTGTTCTGTTCCGAAGCGAAAAAGGCGGGGGTTCAGGTCGAGGACTGCGGCGGGATCGAGCGCTACGTCCCCCTGCTCGATAAAAAGACGGCCGAGGAGATCCGGCTCTACCGCGTCAAAACGACGGCCGAACTGATCCGGTTTCTTATCTCCAAAATGAGCCGCCTCAACCCCACGGAGGCCTCGGTGCTCGTGGAGGCCCTCGGCGCGCTGGCCAAAAAGATGGCCCAGAGCGTCGAGCTGCTGCACAACGCCGAAGCCGCGGCGCTGGCGAAAAAAACGGTGCTTCTGCTCGATGAGCGGGGCGGGGCGGCCCAGATCGAGCTGATCAAACAGGCGTGGCACAATTTCACCTCCCTCTACGACGACACGTTCCTCAAAAAACTCGGCGAGTTCGGCCCTGTCGATGCGGCAAACCTCCGGCGGACGATCGAGGGGCTTGACCTCAAAAGCGGCGGCGGGGAAAAGGGGGTCGATACGGCGAAAATGGCCGAGATGCTCATTGCCTCCCTGGTCCCCTCGATTGCCCCCAAAATGGACGACGCCACCCTCTCTCTCTCCCGGAAGCTACGGGAGGAACCCGCGTACCTTGCAACGGGCGAATGCGAAAAAGAGCTCAAAGCGGCGATCGCGATGCGGATCGCACTGGACAAGGAGAGCGTCGAGGAGATGGTCCATACCCTGGACCGGCTGCTGGGCAAACTCTCCAGCCAGCTGATCGAACTGATCGAGCGGAGTGAAAACTCCACGACCGAGATCCGGGAGGTCAAGCGGGACCTCGAAGCGCTCGAAGCCTCCAAAACGGCCGATTTCAAAACGGCCCACAAGCGCCTCTACACGATCGCCAGCGCCCTTGAAGAGAAGGTGGAAATCCTCAGCAAAGACCTCAAGGTTCATAACGACAAGGTGACCCAAATGGGGCAAAAGATCGCGGATCTGGAAGCGGAACTGGCCCTCGCACAGCACGCCTCGCGCGAGGATTTCCTGACCAAACTGTTTAACAAACGGGCGATCGAGGAGTATCTGAAAGTCAAAGAAGCCGAGTACGAGCGGCACGGCCGGATGTTCTGCATCGCGATGCTCGATCTGGACCATTTCAAAAAAATCAACGATACCTACGGGCATGAGGCGGGGGATGCGGTCCTGATCGCGCTGGCCAAAATTCTCAAAAGCGAGGTGCGTTCCACCGATATCGTCGGCCGCTACGGCGGTGAAGAGTTTATGGTGATCCTCGATACCGATCTGGACGGGGCCAGGGTCTCCTGCGAAAAGATCCGCGCCCACGTCGAACAGGCCCGGTTTATGTACCAGGAACAGCGCATCGACGTCAGCGTCAGCATCGGGATTTCCCAGCGCAGCGAATACCCCAACCTCAAAGGGACGATCCACGGTGCGGATACCCGGTTGTACGATGCCAAGCGCAAAGGGCGAAACCGCGTCGAGCCCGCATGAAGCTAAGCGATTTCCTCTCCGCCAAACCCCTTTTCTACGACGTCATCGATTATGACCGTTTCCCCCGCGCCTATGCCCTGATCGCCGAATACCTGCCGCGGCCGCAGATCATCCACGTCGTCGGCACCAACGGCAAGGGGAGTACGGGGCGTTTCCTCGCCGAGGCGCTGCGCCGCGACGGACGTAAAACGGGGCACTACACGTCGCCGCATATCCTCCGGTTCAACGAACGGGTCTGGATCGGGGGGGCGGATATCACCGACGCAGCGCTCGAATCGGCGCACGAAAAGCTCGCGACGATTCTCCCGACGGCGATCGCCGAAGCGCTGAGCTATTTCGAATACACGACGCTCGTGGCGATGGTCGCGTTCGAGGGGTGCGAATACGTCGTCTGTGAGGCGGGGCTTGGGGGAGAGCACGACGCGACGAACGTCTTTGAGAAAACCCTCAGCCTCTTCACCCCGATCGATCTGGATCATGCGGCGTTCCTGGGGAACACGATCGAAGAGGTCGCGGGGACGAAACTTCGGAGCATGGGGAAACTCGCCCTGCTGGGGCGGCAGAAACACCCCGAGGTGGAGACGATCGCCCGCACCGTTGCCGCGAAGCGGCATGCGGCGCTCCATACGCTTGAGGAGCGCTCAACACCGGAGCTTGAGGCGCTCGCATGGCACCTAGCCATAAAAAACGGCCTCAGCGATTATCTGCGCGATAATCTCCTTTTGGCCATGGCCGCATTCGAACTGCTGGGGTTCGAGGTGCGCGAGGAGCTGTTCGACCAGAATGCCCTGTTCGGGAGGCTGAGCAAAATTTCCCCCAACGTCACCCTCGACGTCGGCCACAACCCCCTCGCAGCCCGAGAGATCGCCCGCGCGTACGAGGGGAAAAAGGTGGTCCTTGTCTACAACACCTACCGCGACAAGGACTACCACGAAATTCTGGGGATCCTGAAGCCGATCACCGACCGTGTCGAGATCATTGACGTGGACGAGCCCAGGATCGCGGATCGCGCCGATCTGGAGGCGGCGCTGGAGGAGCTGGAAATCTCCTACGTTCCGTTCGAACGAACGGACGATGCAACAGAGTATCTGGTTTTCGGCTCCTTCAGCGTGGCCGAGACGTTCATTAAATTATATACGCGATTGGAGCAAAGCCCCAATGCGCGACGTTAACACTGGGTTGACTTCGGCCGTAGGCCCGCGCGCTTGTGCGCAATATGAGCAAAGGACTTTGTAATGCCCCAGGCACGACTCTACGAATATCTCAAAAATAACCCCAAAAAGATCCCCGAGATCCTCCTGTGCGAGGATGCCAAAGAGGCCTCCGAACTCGCCGACGTCTGCGCGTATCTGGGGATCGAGACGGTTGTCCTCCCCGATTTTCGCGCCGCCTACATGGACGACCTCCGCCCCTTCGGCGAGGAGCTTTTTGCCCTGTTTGCCGCGCTGCGTACCTACTACGGCGCTTCCAAAAAGCCGCTGATCATTGCGCCGCTCAAAACTCTCCTCTTCCCCGTCCCCAAAGCCGAACTGCTCCGCAGTTTCGAGATCGAGTTTGCTTCCCGCCTCGATCTCGCCGCGCTCAAAGAGCAGCTGCTCCACTGGGGGTACAGCTTCGTTGACATGGTTGAGATGGAGGGGGAGGTGTCGCACCGCGGCGATATCCTCGACCTCTACGTCCCCGGCGCCGAAAACCCCTACCGGATCAGCCTCTTTGATGACGAGGTGGAAGAGATCCGCGCCTTCGACGTCGAGACCCAGCGGACCGACAAAGAGGAGATCGCCTCGATCACCGTCCACAGCACCTTCTTCTCCCTGGACGGTGAGCAGCACAAGCGCTTCACCCGTGCGGTGGAAAATGCGCAAAGCGACAGCTTCGTCAAAGACATCGCCTCGCTGGGGTACTGGGTTTTGGGGGACGAGGGGATCGACCTGTGCGAGGGGAAACGGGTGGTCCGCATCCGGGAGATGAAGAGTCTCATCGACGAGGCGTACGGGCTGAACCAGCCGACGCTGCCGCGCGCGCGGTTCGAGGGGGAGGTGATCCCCGAAGCGCAGCACTACGCCCCCCTCGTCGCACCGAGCCTCGAGACGCTGCGCAGTGTCCACAAGACCAAGCGCTTCACCCTCATCGCCGCGAGCGACACCCAGCTCAAAGCGGCGGGGATTTTCGATACCAAAGGGCTCAGCGTCAAAACGTCCGGCCTCGTCCTGAACCTGATCGGCCCCGAGGAGATCATCGTCTCGCTCAACCGCCACGAAAAGAAACGGCGTCGCCGCCGCACCTCAATCCTGCTCGATGACCTCAAAGTCGGCGACTACGTCGTCCACGAGGAGTACGGGGTCGGGATCTTCGAGGGGATCGAGCAGGCCGAGATCCTTGGCGGGATCAAGGACCTCGTCGTCATCAAGTACATGGGGGACGACAAGCTTCTCCTCCCTGTCGAAAACCTCGACGCCATCGACCGCTACATCGCTTCGGGTTCCCTTCCCGTCCTCGACCGCCTGGGCAAAGGGAGCTTCGGCAAGCTCAAAGAGAGCGTCAAGGCGCGGTTGTTCGAGATCGCCTCGGAGATCGTCGGGGTCGCCGCGAGCCGCGCCCTCATCAAGGCCCCCGTTATCACTTGCGACGCCGGGGAACTGAAGCGGTTCCAGGTGCATGCGGGGTTTGATTACACCCCCGACCAGAGCAGTGCGATAGGCGCGATTGTCGGCGATCTGGCTTCGGGCAGGATCATGGACCGGCTGCTCAGCGGCGACGTCGGATTCGGAAAAACGGAGGTGGCGATGAACGCCGTTTTCGCCGCCGCACGGGGAGGATACCAGTCGCTCCTCGTCGTCCCGACGACGCTCCTCTCCTCCCAGCATTACCAGTCGCTCAAAAACCGTCTGGGGGAGTTCGGGATCCGGGTCGCAAAGCTCGACCGTTTCGTCAGCACCAAGGAGAAAAACGCGACGCTCAAAGCGCTCGGATCGGGCGAGATCGATTGCGTCGTCGGAACCCACGCGCTGCTTGGGGTGAGCTGTGCGAAGCTGGGGCTCGTCATCATCGATGAAGAGCATAAATTCGGGGTGAAGCAAAAAGAGAAGCTCAAAAACCTCTACGAAAACGTCCATCTGCTGAGCATGAGCGCGACCCCGATCCCCCGCAGCCTCAACCAGGCGCTCAGCTCGATTAAAACGATGTCCGAGCTTCTCACTCCGCCCTCCGAGCGGCTCGGGGTCCGGACGTTTGTCAAAAACTACGACGAGAAGCTGATCAAAGAGGTGATCTTGCGCGAACTCCGCCGGGGCGGGCAGGTCTTTTACGTCCACAACTCCATCGATTCGATGGTGATCAAATCGGGCGAACTCAAAGCGATCCTCCCGGAGCTGCGCATCCTGATCCTCCACTCGAAAATCGGCGCGAACGAGACCGAAGAGGAACTGGCAAAATTCGCTGCCCGGGAGTACGACGTCCTGCTGGCCACCTCGATCATCGAATCGGGGATCCATATGCCGACGGTGAACACGATGATCATCGACGGGGCCGACCGTTTCGGCATGGCTGATCTGCACCAGCTGCGCGGCCGGGTTGGGCGGGGGCATATCGAGGGGTATGCCTACTTTATCGTCGATGACAAGGAGAACCTGACCGAGGAGGCGAAAAAACGGCTCGTCGCCCTCGAATCGAACTCGTTTCTGGGGAGCGGCTCGATGCTGGCCTACCACGACCTCGAGATCCGGGGAGGGGGAAACCTCGTCGGCGATGCCCAGAGCGGCCATATCAAGAACATCGGCTACGCCCTCTACCTGCGCCTTCTGGAAGATGCAATCAAGCTGCTGACCAACCAGACGAGCGAAGCGCGGGCCAAGGTGGACATCAAGCTCACCGTGAGCGCCTTCATCAGCGACGAGGTGGTGGGGGAAGACCGCCTCCGACTGGAGCTCTACCGCCGCCTCAGCCATTGCGAGGAGATCGCGGAGGTGTACGATATCCTCGAAGAGGTCGAGGACCGCTTCGGCAAGGCCGACACCCCCACGAAACAGTTCTTCGATATCATGGTCATCAAACTGCTGTGTCAGGAGAAAAAGGTGAAAATGGTGAGCAACTACAACCAGAACATAACGATCGAATACCAAAACGGCTCCAAGGAGACCCTCCAGAGCGCGAGCAAGGACGACGACGACCTGATTTCCGCGGTCCTCAAATATCTCCGCACCGCGAAACCGAAGGTTCTGTAGTGAAGATTCTTCACTACACTGCTTCGAGGGAAGCAGGCTTCAGTGCCACAGCGGCCAGCCTCAGCACGCCCGGCTTTGAGCGATGTGCGGTGCAAAAGGAAAAATGATGAGTTTCTGCAGCTATTTTGACACGTGGCAGTGCCGCTCGTGCGGCTGGATCGACTATTTCTACGCCGAGCAGATGAAACAGAAAGAGGCGCATCTGCACGAACTCCTGGAACCCTTTCACCCGCAGCAGTGGCTCAAACCGGTCCCCAGCCCGCTCAAGGGGTTCCGCAACAAGGCCAAGATGGTCGCCGTACCGACTTCCGAGGGGATCGTGCTGGGGTTGGAGGAGGAGACGAGCCTGATCGACTGTCCCCTTTACGATGAGAAGATGCAGCGGGCCCTTCATGCGATCGAGGGGTGGCTGCGGGAACTGGGGATCAAGGCTTACGACGTCAAAAAGAAAAAGGGGGAACTCAAATACGTCCTCCTCACCCGCAGCACGCAGGGGGAGATGATGTTGCGCTTCGTGCTCCGCTCGCACGGGATCATCGCGAGGCTGCAGGGAGGATTGGCCGATCTGCTCCGGCACGCCCCGGAACTCAGGGTTGTCACCGCCAACATCCAGCCGGTCCATATGGCGATCCTGGAGGGGGAAGAGGAGATCTTCCTCACCGAAGCGCAGCGGCTGGAGGAGCGCTTCAACGGTATTAGCCTCTACATCCGCCCCAAGAGCTTTTTTCAGACCAACCCCACCGTCGCCGAAAAGCTCTACCGCACCGCCGCCGAGTGGGCCGGCGAGACGAATCCTCAGCGTCTGTGGGACCTGTTCTGCGGCGTCGGGGGGTTCGCTCTCCACTGCGCCGCGCCGGGCCGGGAGATTACGGGGATCGAGATCGAACCCGAAGCGATCGCCTGCGCCCGCGATTCGGCGCAAACACTGGGGTTTGAGGGGTTGCGGTTCGAGAGTCTGGATGCGGCGACGTTCAGCGCGACGGCGGGGGCGGCCCCCGATGTGCTGATCGTCAATCCCCCCCGCCGGGGGCTGGGGGAGCAGCTGTGCAGATGGCTGGAGCGGATCTCCCCCGAGCGGATTCTCTATTCCAGCTGCAACGCTGCGAGCCTCGCGAAAGACCTGGAGTACTTGAGCGGTTACCGCCCGGGGCGCGTCCAGCTGTTCGACATGTTCCCCCACACCCCCCACTACGAGGTGCTGGTGGAGCTAAGGCGTCCGTAGCCAGAGGGATTCCGCCCCTTTGGCGTAATCCTGCCAGGTCAGATAGAGCCGCACGTCGAATTCGAGCTGATGGTAGGCGGGCTCGATGTGGGTGCAAAGGCTGTAAAACCCCTTGTTATGCTCTTTTTCCTTGAGATGGGCGAGCTCGTGGACGACGATCATCCGCAAAAACGGTTCGGGCGCGGTGCGAAAGAGGCTCGCGATCCGGATCTCGTTTTTGGCCTTGAGTTTTCCCCCCTGCACGCGGGAGACGAAGGTATGGGTCCCCAGAGCCGAGGAGAGATCGCGCATTTTGGGATCGTAATGGACTTTGGCAATGGGGGGTGCGTTGCGCAGGTGGGCGTTTTTGAGTTCCGTGACGTAGCCGTAGAGGGCTTTATCGGTGCCGTAGGGGTGCGCCTGGGGGTATTTGCCCAGCAGGTGTTCTCCCAGTTTGTCCTGGCGGAGCAGCGCTTCGACCTTTTCGATGATGGCGGGGTTGTAACCGTGGATGTACTTTAGCATACGCCATTATACAAAAGCTTAATTTGGGTAGACTTTTACCATTTGTTGCAGAGGGTGCAGAGAGTGAAAATCGCGTTTATCGGGGATATCGTCGGGCGGCCCGGACGGAGCATGATCAAGGAGCATTTGCCCAAACTCCGCCGCGAACACGGGATCGATTTCGTCATCGCCAACTACGAAAACGCCTCCCACGGCTTCGGCGTCACCGTCAAAAACGCCCACGAGCTGCTGGCCATGGGGATCGACTGCATGAGCGGCGGGAACCACACGTGGGATAAAAAAGAGATCGAGCCGCTCCTGGAGACCCTCCCGCTGCTGCGCCCCCACAATTACCCCGAAGGGGTCAAGGGGACAGGATGCCGTATCTTTGATGTAGCGGGTGAACGCCTCGCGGTCCTCAACATCATGGGGCACTACGGGATGCCCTACGTCGACAACGCCTTCCGCTGCGCCCGCGACACGGTAGCGCGGCTCCGCGAAGAGGGGGTGGAGCATATCTTCCTCGATTTTCATGCCGAGGCTTCCAGCGAGAAGCGGGCGATGATGATGCTGTTGCAGGGGCATGTTTCGGGGATCATCGGGACCCACACCCACGTCGCGAGCGACGATTTCCAGATTGCGCAGGGGACAGCCTACCTGAGCGACATCGGCCTCACCGGATGCCGCGACAATGTCATCGGGATGGATGCCTCCGTCCCCGTCGAGAAGTTTCTCCTCGGCGTCTCGGGGCGGTTCGAAGTCCCCGAAAAGTGCCGCAAGATCCTCCAGATCGCGATCATGACCCTCGAAGGGGGAAAATGCACCGAAGCGTTCAAACTCAAAATCTTCGATGACGGGCGTGTTTACCGTACCGATGCGTGGGT
>CAZBIR010000013.1:0-38270 GCA_964491035.1 uncultured Sulfuricurvum sp. | reverse complement strand
ACGTTTTTGCCATCGTTTATCCTTACTTAGCGATCTGCGCAGAGTGTGGGTGTTCAGCACCTGCATAGACTTTGAGTTTTTTCAGCATCGCGCGACCCAGTTTTGTTTTCGGGAGCATACCGCGTGCGGCAAGCTTGAAAACTTTTTCAGGGTTGCTTGCGAGAAGTTCTGTGAATTTTTCGCTCTTTACGTTACCGAAGTAACCGGTGTGGCGGTGATACGTTTTGGTAGCGGTTTTGCCGTTACCGTTGATGACCGCTTTTGACGCATTGATAATAACAACGAAGTCACCGCAGTCAATGTTTGGGGTAAAATACGGTTTGTTTTTTCCGCGAAGGTGGGTAGCGACTTCCGTCATCAGACGACCGAACGTTTTCCCTTCCGCATCGATCAAAACCCATTTACGCTCGATTTGCTCTGGTGTGGCAATTTTTGTAAATTTCATCACGAGCCTCCTTTTAAAGTCTCTATAAATAGTGGCGAAATTGTACCCTTTTAATCTTATAATCTACTTAAATTAAGTTTTTTATAAGCACTTTTCCCATTCCACCCCGTCGGCAAGCAGATAGCACAGGTATCCCTGCACCTTTTCACCGCTCAGCGCGCCGACCGCTTCGACGTAGCGCCGGACCTGCGAACGGTGTTTCTCCCCCTCGTCGCGTCCGGATTTGTAGTCGATGACGATCCACTCCTCCCCCTGCCGCACGAGCAGATCGATAACGTGGATTCCCCCCTGGTAACGAACCGTCTGTTCCCGGCGCTGCTCCCCCGCGCTCAGGGTCCGGAAAAGGGGATCGCTCATCAGCACCCCGATACGCCGCTCAATCTCCTCGATGGCCCCGGGCGGCAGTATCGCTCCGAAACGGTTACGCGTGGATTCGAGGGCGGCGTTCAATGCGGCAAATGAGAACTCCCCCATCACCTCGAGGGTAAAGTGCAGCGCCGTTCCGAACTGCACGGCATGATAATCGCGGGTTTCTTCCCGTACCGCGACGAGGCTCTCTTCCTGCCGCCCGAACGAAATCCCCGCATACGGCGGCGGAGTTTTAAGCTCCCCCGGTTTGGGTTCGGAGAAGGAAACCTCTATTTCCCCCCGTTCGCAGGGGGAAAGTTCGAGCGGCTCGAACCATGATCCCCTGCTTTTGGACAGGATGCTCAGCGATTCGACGGCGCGGGTGAGCGCGACGTACAGCGTATTCATGCGGTCCTCTTCGGAGGCTTTTTTCTCTTTCTCCAGTGCCCGGGCGTACGCCTCATCCACCCATTCCCGATCCTTGATCCGGTAAAAAAGCCCCTTCAGCGTGGCCCCTTCGTAGTCGTATACGATCGGGTCGTTTCGGGAGCGGCCGCGGCCGAGCTGGTCGAGGACAATAACGTGTTCGAATTCCAGCCCCTTAGACTTGTGGACCGTCATGATCCGTATCCCCCGAAGATCGCTTTGGGGCGAAACCGCCTCCAGCCGGTCGATTTCGTAAACCACCTCTTCAAGGTCGCGGTATCCCCTCAGCGCTTCAACAAACATCAGGGCACTCTTGTCCGCGACCCGGTAACGCCGGATAAACGAAATCGCCGTATGAACCGGGTCGCGCAGGGGGCTTTTTTCCACCGATTCGGCCCCAATCCCCAGCAATGCCGCACAGTTGTGGCGGTACAGGGGCGATTCGAAATAACAAAAACGGAGATACTCGATGATCGCGCGGACACTCCCCTGCGATACAAGCCGGGCCGTCGTTTCGGTCACGACATCGTAACCCCGCTCACCCAGATATTCCTCGACGGCACTGCCGTCGTTGTTCGTCACCGTCAGAACCGCGATCTCCTCCACAGCGACCCCCGCGCCGATCAGCTCCGCGATCCTGCGTTCCAGCGCCTCGAGGGGCTCTTCGCTCATCCCGACCCATACGTGCCCTCCGGCAAGGTGCTGCGGGCTTTGCTGAGGGGTATAGCCGGGGATTTTTCCCGAAAACGTCTGGTTGACGAATTCGACGATACGGCTCCGCGAACGGTAATTGACCCGCAGGGGTTCGACCCGGACGTCAAAATGATCGGCCACCTGGTGAAACAGCGCGCTCACTCCGCCCCGGAAACGGTAGATCGACTGTTTTACGTCCCCGACGAAGAAAAAACTTCCCCCCTCATTGACCCCCTGCCCCGAACGGATCTCTTCGATCAGCGGACGGAGGATGTCAAACTGGATGATGCTCGTATCCTGAAATTCATCAAGCAGGAGGTGTTTGAGGCGCGAGTCGAGACGGAAATAGAGAAATTCCCGCTCCACCTTTTCGCGCAGCAGGGTGTAGACGTTGAGCGTAATGTCGTCGAAGCTGAGCTCATTGCTCTGAAGTGCCATGGAACGGCGGCTTTTGACGTAGAGTTTCAGCAGGGTGAAAAGTTCCCGGAAATAGAGCGCTTCGCGATGGCGAAAATACTCCGCCAGAGCCTTTTGAACAGTGAACAGATGTTCGTCCATCCGCGGTTCGTAATGTTTCTTGAAATCCCAGTATTCCAGCGTCGGTTTGTAAACCCATGTTTTTCCCAGCAGCGACTCGAGATCATTAAACTCCATCGTCGCCCTGGAGCGCTCGCTGAGAGGTTTGCTCAGCATCAGCGTCCGGAGGACGAATGCCTCTTCGAGGATCTCCGCGCTTGTGAGCGGACCGCGCTGCGCTCCCTCAAAAGCGTCCAGATCGAATTCCTTGTGTTTGGCGTAGAGCTGGGAAAGGAGCGAAAAGAGCTCTGCGAGCCGTTTCTCGCTGAGGATCGAGAGGTGGACCAGCGCTTCGTGCGCCCCGGCTACCTCTACCTCGTTCAAAAAACGTTCCAGCAGCTTCACTTCGTGATGGTTTTGCGTCGTTTTGAACGTCGGCATAATTCCCGCGTTCAGGGCGAATTTGCGCAGAATCCGGCCAAAAAATTTGTCGATCGTCGAGATCTGGACATCCGAATACAAGAACCGCTTCAGCACCGCCCCCCGCCGGGAAAGGATCTCATCGGGACTCATGCCGCACACCTCGGCGATTGCGGCGAGTTCGCCCCGATCCTCCAGATGCTCCAGCGTCTGCACCATCCGCTCCAGCATCTCGTTGGCCGCCTTGTTCGTAAAGGTAAGCGCGACGATTGCCCCGGGTTCTTCCCCCATAAAGAGCAGACTCAGGTAGCGGACAACGAGGTTGAAGGTCTTGCCGCTCCCGGCGCTGGCCTCATACGCGAGAAACGGTTCAAACGCCACGTACGGCCTCCCTATGGCACAGGTAAACGTACGGGCAGAGGCGGCAGCGGCTAAGCTCTTCGCACTTCTCCCATTCCCAGTGCGTCTGCGACCCCAGCATCCTCAAAATCTCGCGCAGACGGTCGTTTTTTTCCTGCAGGTACTGCTCGAATTTCAGTTCACCCCTTCCCAGGTCGTAATAGCCGCATCCGCTCACCTTCCCAAGGCCGGCGGCCAAAAGGGCGTACACGCTCAGCTGGTAATCGGTATCCTCATCACGAGGGGGTTTGTCGGTATCGGGGTACTTCCCGCTTTTGTAATCGATCACCTCCAGCTCCCCGCCGCGTCCGTCAATCCGGTCAATCCGCCCGCTGAGTAAGATCCCCTCCACCGTAACGCTCAGTTCCTTCTCCCGGTAGAGGACTTCCCATCCCTGCGCGTAGCGCTGCGCTTCGTGGACGAAAAAAGGCTCCAGTTTGGCCATCCAAAGCCGCTTCATGTGGCGCTGCAGCGCATCGTCGCCGGCCGGGTTCCCCCACAACGCATCGAGCTTCTCCCGGATACGATCGGGGTCGTCGTATCCGCCGCAATCTCGGTAGAGCGATTCCAACGATGCGTGTAGCACATTCCCGATATCCCTCTCCTCCGAGAGATCCCGGGGGACCTCGTGCGGCTGGAGATGCTCCACGTAACGGTAAAAAAACGCTCTTTTGCACGTCAGGAACGTCTTGAGTGCGCTGGCCGATAGGGGGCGGGCGGTAAAATCGTACCTCCCCGCGTATGCGTGTTCAAAACGCTCCCGCTCGATCCTGGGTTCGAAGAGAACCGCTTCGTAACGGTACGGAGCCGGCCGGGTCGGAATTTTCATCTGGAGCAAAAAACGCGACGGGACCGATTCGGTATTCTGCACGCACCCGATCGCCACCCGTCTGGCCCGATTGAACAGCATCGCGTAGTAATGTTTCTGGAGCGCTTCGCGGTCGTACGAGGTCGGCAACGCCGCATACCTGCGGGTCTGTGTGTTTAAAAAAAGATCTTTATCGCTCTTGTGGGGCACGAATCCCTCGTTGAAGTCGACGACCACCACCCCCTCAAAGCTGCTGCCCCGGGTTTCCAGGAGCCCCATAACGGTGATTTTTCCCCCCCGAACGTCATCAAGAGTACGCGAACGCAGGCGGTTCATGAAGATCCGCAGCGCGCTTTTGAAATCGAGCGCCTCCAGCGCATCCGAAAGGTGTGAAAATCCGATCAGCTCCTCTTGCAGCGCTTCGCGCTCCCCCTGCGTCCCCTCATCAAACTGTGCCGCGAACGCTTCGAGCAACGCGAACCGAAACGGCTGCGGGTAGTGCCGGCGGAGCCATTCGAGTTTTTCGGCCTCTACCCCTTCGATCCGCGCACGGTTGAGAACGTTGGATTCATCCAGGTAAAGCATCAGGCTCTCGACCCGGCGGAACCAGCCGCACCGCTCAAAACTCTCCCCCATCGCAAAGTTGAAATTATCGGTATCGTCAAACGCCATCAGCATGGGGGCAAAAGACTCATCCGGCAACACGACGGCAATCTTCTCGGGGGGAATCCCCTCCTGCACAAACGCTTCGACCGTCGCTTTGATAAACCCGATCTGGGCCAGTCGGTTCTGGAAAACGTCACAGACAAGCTCCCGGTTCCGGCTCAGCGGGGAGTCTTCGAGGATCTCAAGATCCTGCAGCGACAGCAGGTACGATCTCCCCATCACCAGATTGAACCCCAACTCCTCGAACCGCTGGGTCATCTTGGCATTATAAGGGGTCGTCGCGTACGAGAGGATCACCGGTACGGTCCGGGCGCATTCACATAAAATCGCAATCTCGCGCCGGCTCAGATACCCCTCGACATCGATGCGCACTTCGTCGAAATGGTTCAGGAATGCCGTATCGATGCGGCTGTTTTCGGCCGCAAAGATCGGGTCGTTCCACCCGTTACGCCGGCAGATTTCCCGGTAACGCTCACGCAGGGCGATCAGGATCGCGATGTGCTCTTCATACTCCCCATACACATCGACGTTCTGAAGCGTTCGGACGTCGACCTGCTCCGAGGCAAGTTCCTCGAAAAAACGGAAAATATACTGGGCATTCTGTACAAAACTGAAAAAATTGCGCTCGATGTTCAACGCCGAAAATGCGTTGAAGTCGCTCGCTTCGTGGAGGGCGAGGAGGCGAAGATCATCATCGGGGGTAACCAGTCCGGGGCTGAAGGTCGACCGCCCCAGAAACTCTCCCATACTCATGTAACGGGGGAGCATCCCCTCAGGGGACTCTTCCAGGGCCCGGCGGATACACCGGGAGGTCGGGTAAACGATGCACTCTCGTCGCATCGGATCAGAATTCGAACGTATTGGAGTTGCGCGTATCGGCTTTGAGATTATAGTAACGCGTGTCGTCGCCGACGGTTATTTTGGCCAGGATATCCCACCGGCCCGCTTTGGGGAGATCCACGCTGCGGAACAGGTATTCTCCCCCCTCACTTTTTTCCAGCGTCAGGGGAACATCGAAACTGTTCGTATCCGGGCGCGTCATAACGGCTTCGATCTGAGCGTTTTCCACCGGATTTCCACCTTTGTCGGCGATACGGTAACGAATGAGGTTCCCTTTTTCACTGATCTGGGGGGTGAGAAACGCAACAACGTATTTTTGATCGAAGGCGATTTTGGCTGCGATGATTTCATTGACGTTGGCATCATAGTCGTGATAATTTTGCAGGCCGTAATCCGACATCTGGACGGGGTTTTTCAAAGCGACCTGTATCGTCGCGACGCACGCAGCGATGATCCCCACGATAGAGAGGGCGATGATAATCGGCCACTTGGTTCCGGGGTTTTTAAACATTCTCATCCTTCTTTCGAAAGTATTTCCCGCGAATAAAAAGGATTATCGCGTAAAGAATGATACCGTAAAAGATGACCCGCAAAATGTCGATGAAGTTTTTGCTGCCGCTTCCCGCCGATGAGCTGAGGGTCGCGTTCTGATGGGCCGCGATCTGCTCGGCGACGTCGGCATAGCCATTATACATCGCCACCGAGTATTTCGAAACGATATCGTCCCCTTTGGCTTTCTCGGCCAGAATCGGGAGGATCGTGCCGCCGCGGTTGGCGATCAGTTCTTTGGCTTCATCGTAGCTGCGGGCAAACATCACCGCGCTCACCACCGCACCGATAAAGGTAGCGTTGGGGCTCAGCACCTGCTGTTTGTTAAAATGCTCATATAAAGAGACGGGACGGGCAAGAATATCGACTTTTTGTTTGAGTTCGATAAAGGTCATGATGACCGCCGGTTCATCCACTTCTTCGGCAATCTTTTTTTCAAAATCGGCGATGGTCTGGTTCTCTTCAAGATCGCGGACCATAACGAGATAGAGAGAAACACCGGTTTTGGCTTTCAGTTCAGCACCGATCGCATTGATCTGCTCAGTAAAAGCGGGATTTTTGACAACGTCGTCTTTATATAAATATTCTGCATGGAGAGAAAATGCGGAAAGGACGATAAGGGTGAGGGCCGCCAGCCCTCGCGAGAGTAACAAACGCTACCCTTAACCGACGAAAAGGTGGTTCGGTGTAACCACCGCCCACAGCGTAACCGCTGCGGAGATCACCAACGTCCAGGTGATGAGTTTATCCATGATACTTGCCATACTAAACTCCTTACTCTACATCGACCCGATGCTTAGCGTTTTCGGTGCTAATCATCTTGATCTCTTTTTCGTTTTCGATTTTGTAGAAATTAGCGGCATTGTTTTGCTGCGCGCCAAGACCCAAAACCGTGAGAAAAGCAAGGATACCGAGCAACAATACCGTTGCAATCAACATCCCCGTGATACCGTCCAATGAAAAGATACTGCGATTTTCCATTTGGATCTCCTTATTTACTGAGGTCGGTGACGTATGCACCAAGCGCTTTGACTTGAACTTCGGTCAAGTTGTTGAATGCCGGCATGGCACCGATTGCACCTTTTTTACCGTGTTTCAAGACGTTTGCAACGAGAGTCGGGTTATAATCGGCCAGGCTTGGTCCAACCATATCGATCCCTTTACCGTCTGCACCGTGACACGCCGCACATGTTCCTGCGAATACATCGGCACCTTCAGTCCCTTTGAGTCCGCCGGCTACGTATTTGGAAACCGCATCGATTTCAGCATCGGTAATCAGAGCGCCCGTGTTGGCATTCATCAGGCCGTTGCGATCAGGCATCGGCATTTCCATGCCCAGAAGCTGGTTGTTTGAACCGTTGTTGATCACGTGCTTAACCGTTTTTTCGTCCAGACGTGCGTTCAGGTTTGCCGCTTTGCCGTCAATACCGTCAGCTTGCAGACCGTGACACGGAGCGCACTGAACGATAAAAATCGATCCGCCCATCTCTTTGAGCGTCTCTTCGTCCATATTGGCGTGTTGCGCTTCGAATTTTGTATCGTGCGCCGCTACTTCTTCGTTGTATTCACCGATCTGTGAATACGCATTGACCGGGTAACCGGCAAGGAAATACCAGATTGCCCAGATGTTCAGCCCGAGGAAAATAACCGCCCATCCGAAAGGAAGTTCATTTTTGTATTCCCCGATTCCGTCCCAGTTCTCATCCGCCAATTTACCGCTTGCACGGTCATTTTGCATTTGACGAACGTATTTCGTAACAACGAAAGTTGTAACGATAAACAGAACAATAGCACCCAATACGGCGAGTTTGTTGACCCAGTCGCCTTCTCCACCCATACCACCGGCCATGCCGACAGCGAGGTAGGTTGCACCCGCCATTAAAATGACGAATCCGATAGCGGCAAGTATAGTCTTATTCATTTATGCCTCCTACTTTTTTTCTTCGTTTTTCGAGATCTCTTCGACAGGTTTGTCATCGACCTCGTCATTCAGCGCGATATTTCCGTACTTCTCATAATCGCGCTTCCCTTTCCACTGAGAGCTGTAGAGGTGGTAGATGTACGCATAGAGTACAACCACCAAGAACGCAGTAAAGAAAAAGTAAGCATACGCTTGAATCGTACCGATATCCACGCTTAATCCCTTATTTCAGACTGTTAAGATAAGCGATAAGTGCTACGATTTCAGGAACTTGGCCTGCCGCTACCGCATCTTTGACATCCTGGTCTTTCATGTCAGCCGCAATCGCTTTCGCTTCTTCCAAAGCATCGGCTTTCGCTTCTTCCAGTGTTGCTCCCAGTTTGACCGTTTCTTTCGAACCGTCAGCCATAGGAATTTCTTGGTTGTAAGGAACGGCGAATACTTTGTTAACCGTTACCTGCTCTGCATACGCCGTGTCGATGTCGGCCATATTTTTGAACATCCAGCGATACGCCGGCATGATTGAACCCGGAACAACCGCTGCAGGATCTTTCATGTGGTTTTCGTGCCAGTCGGTCGTACGGTAGTTACCTACACGCATAAGATCCGGTCCGGTACGTTTTGAACCCCAGAGGAACGGACGGTCATAAGCATATTCACCGCTGAGTGAATAGTGACCGTAGCGATCGGTTTCCGATTTGAACGGACGGATCAACTGTGAGTGACATGCGTTACAACTGTTTTTGATGTAGACATGACGCCCTGCAAGTTCCAGCGTGCTGTAAGGTTTGGTCCCTACAACCGGCTGGGAAGCCTGCGCGAAGTTTGGCAAAATTTCAATAAGCCCCGCGAACGCGATGGTAACGAAAACCGCTACCGCGAAAAAGAACGGGTGTTTTTCTAACCAGTGAAACATTTTATCCCCTCCTTAATTATGCGCCCATCGGCGATGCGGATTGAAGTTCACTCTCTTCAACACGGCGAGAGCTTGTCATTGTTTTGTACATATTGTACGCGAACAAGAACATACCTAAGAGATACAACGTACCACCAACCGCACGGATTGTATAGTATGGATGCAATACGGTAACGGTATCGATGAACGAGTAAGCGAGGTTACCGAACTCATCGTGCGCACGCCACATCATACCCTGAGTAATACCTGCAATCCACATAGAGGTAAAGTACAGAACAACACCCAGAGTCTGGATCCAGAACTGCGTATTCATCAGAGATTTAGAATAGATCTCGCGTTTGAAAACACGCGGAGCCATGTGGAACAATGCCGCCATGATCATGAACGCAACCCATCCGAGAACACCGTCGTGTACGTGACCGACGATCCAGTCTGTGAAGTGAGCCAGGGCATTAACCGATTTGATCGCCTGGATCGGACCTTCAAGAGTCGAGAACATGTAGAACGTAGACGCAAGGATCATGAATTTGATCAACGGACTCGCCGCTACCTGCTGCCATTCACCTTTCATGGTCAAAAGCATGTTGATCGCAGAACCCCATGAAGGGAGAATCAATACAACCGAGAACACAGAACCCATCGTCTGCATCCAGTCGGGAACGGTAGAATAAACCAGGTGGTGTCCGCCTGCCCAGAGGTAAACAAACATCAATCCCCAGAACGCCAGCAAAGAGAGTTTATACGAATAAACCGCCTGCCCCGATTCTTTTGGGAGGAAGTAGTAGATCATTGCTACGATGGGAACCGTGAAACCGAACGCAACCGCGTTGTGTCCGTACCACCATTGTACGAGCGCATCGTTGGTTCCCGAATACATTGATACCGAGTGATACCATGCACCGATTCCGCCCGAAGCAAAATACGTAGGAATAGCCATGTTGTTGAACAGGTACAGCATAGCAATACCGAGGAATGTGGCAATGTAATACCAGATAGAGATATACAGCGATTTTTCGCGGCGGATACCGATCAGACCGAAAAGCCCCATACCCCAGATCACCCATACCAGAACGACGGCGATATCGATCGGCCATTCGAACTCGGCATACTCTTTTGAAGTTGAGATCCCCAGCAGAAGCGAACCGACGACGGCAACGACTACCAGCAGATAAAGCCAGAAGTGCAGTTTACCGAGGAACATCAAAAACGGAGATTCCGCCATTGATACTTTCAGTACGCGCTGACCGACATAATACCAGGTAGCCCAGATACCGCTGAGGGTAAATCCGAAGATAACTGCATCGGTGTGCAAAGGACGAAGACGGCTGAAGTTGGTGTACTCCGCCAGCCCCTCACCCAACATAAGATTCACTTGAGGAAACGCCAATTGCCACGCCAAAATAACGCCGACAAGCATTCCGACAATTCCGAGTAACACAGTTGTAAGCATAAACATCTTAGCGACCGTGTAATCATACTCCAATGGACGATTATCCATTTACGACCTCCTTAAAGATTCAAAGCATAAGAGCCTACCAAGGCTCCTCTAATCCCACTGCCGATTCTTTCAAACCGACGTGAAATTAGAGGCGCCCTTAACACTTTTGTAACAAAAGTAGGCTATTAGACACTCTAATAATAGCAATCACACTATTTAAGGAATCTTAAATTTTTGAAGGTTGTTCGCGATAAGAAAACTTAACCATTATTTTAAGCTTTTGTACAGGATAAGTGGAAAAAAAGTAACACCGGCGTAGAAAAGATCGTTTTAGGCAAGGGGTTCTCCCGCGCTCTAGGAGTCAGCGCTGAAGGAGATTGAGGAATTCGGTAAAGATATAGCGGCTCTCTTTGGGGCCGGGGCTTGATTCGGGGTGATGCTGCACCGAAAACACGGGACCGGTTTTGTACCGGAGCCCTTCGATTGTATTGTCAAAAAGGTTGATGTGGGTCACTTCGGCAATCTCGCGGACCTCTTCGGGGACGTTATAGTTATGGTTCTGGGCCGTAATCTCGACCATCCCCGTCTTGACGTTTTTGACGGGATGGTTCCCCCCGTGGTGACCGAATTTGAGCTTATGCGTATCGTAGCCGTGGGCGATGCTGAGGAGCTGGTGCCCCAGACAGATCCCGAACAACGGCACTTTCCGCTCAATCAGTTTTTTGATCTCCGCCTGCTCTTTTTTCAGGACGAGGGGGTCTCCCGGACCGTTGGAGAGGAAAACGCCGTCGATCTCTTTGTTTTCGAAACGCTCAATCAGCTCATCGCCGCTGAACGAGTTGGGGAGCACCTCCACTTCAAATCCCGCCTCGGTCAGTTCGTTGAGGATGTTCCGTTTGACGCCGAAGTCGATCGCCGCGATCCGCGCTTTGGGAGCGGGTGCCTCGTTGTAGCGGAAATTGACCGGATCGTAAACCCCGTCACGGTGTTTGTAGGGGCTCTTCGTGCTCACTTCTTCGATGTAATTGATCTCTTCGATGCGCGGAGAAGTTTCGAGCATTTTTTTCAGCTCCGCTTTCTCACTGACCTGCGTCGACGCGATCATCATCATCGCCCCCTCGACCCGGAGCATTTTGGTAATGTAGCGGGTGTCGATCTCGCAGATCCCGAGAATGCCGTGCTTTTCAAGGAACGTATGAAGCGCTTCCTCGGCCCGGAAGTTGGAATAACGACTTTGGTACTGGCGTACGATAATCCCTTTGCAGTGGGCTTTACTGCTTTCCATATCTTCGGCGTTGACGCCGACGTTCCCGATCTCCGGCATCGTGAACGTGACGAATTGTCCGGCGTAGGAAGGATCGGTGATGATCTCCTGGTAGCCGCTCATCGAGGTGTTGAAAACAATCTCGCCGACCGCCGTGGTATCCGCACCGAAGCTTTTACCCTGCAGGTAGGTCCCGTTTTCGAGATAAATCCATACGTCGCGCATCATGCCATCCCCCTTCGTACCAGTTCGTCTTTGTATAATTTTTCGTACACGATCTCATACTCGTCCGTTCCGGGGATAAGATTGCGTTTGTAGGTTTTGATTTTCTGAAATACCGCCGATTCGATATCGGCCGTATCGGCGATTGATGCGGTGATGGCATCGAAAATAACGTTTTTGATCCGGTTTTCGCTGACGTCGTAGCGGATCAGGTCCTCTTCATAAAGGGCGTCAAGAATCTGGTGGGCGATATCGGAGTAGCGATCTTCATACGAGAGGATGACGCCGAATTCCGGGGCCAGTTTCTTTTTGATCATGAAAAAAAGCTGCCGTTCATCCGCCAGGTAAAAATCGATCTGCTCTTCGTTGGCGTTGACGATCTCTTTGACCTTCTCTTCGAGCGCCATCTCTTTGCGAATGTTGGCAGCCAATATCGCTTCGGCTTCTTTCGCGGTACTCTCCAGCCCTTTGGTCATCGTGACCAACCCGCTGCGGCTGAGATCAACGGCAATACGCGTTGCGATATGGGGTACGTGTGTAAGTGAAACCTTCATTGCCTGCCCTGATTGAAATTTTTGCTATTTTACCCCAAAAGACCTCTAAAACGGCTTAGGAAGCTACGGTTTCGGTTCGGGGATTTGTTTGAGCCTGGCAGTGATTTCGGACCCTTTTTTGGGATCCATTTTGGCCAGGATCTGGCCGGTCACTTTCGTATTGAGTGTGCTTAGAATGGCTGCCGCTTCCTCGGCCGACATCTGGGAGAGGATTTGGGCCGACGCGGCGGGTTTCATTTTTGCAAACGTCTGGGAAACCCTGTCGCTTTTGAGCTGCTTGATCTCGTCGAGCACTTTTTTGTTCTGCTCCAGCATTTTTTTCACCGATGCCTCTTTCGCCTTGATTTCGGCGAGTTTCTGGTCGACTTTGATGTCTTTGCCCTGGACCATCGCCTCTTTTTTGCGCAGCAGCTCCTCGGTAGCCCGTTTGAGCGCATCGAGAGACTGGCGTTGTTCGTCGATTCGTTCCAGCTCGGCCAGCAGCTCGTTTTTCCGGTCTTCGAATATCTTGGTGCATTCGTACGATTTGGTATTCTGCGCCCCGTTCAGTACACCGGCGCACAACGCCGCCATCCAAAACCATCTCATTTTTTTCCCCTTTTATAGGTGATCGTTCCGATCTCGTCTAGCAGCTTCGCCTCGGCGGCCTTGATCTTTTTAACCTGCTCGTTGATCTCCTGAACGGCCAGATAGTTGAATTTTTCGTAATCGACGCGGGAATTCATGAAATGCTCCCGCGTCTGCCGCTGTTTCGCTTCGGCTTGCGCCAGCATGGCTTTGCATTGCTCAATCGTGTCGTGCTGGGATTGTATCATGTGATTGACCTGAACGAGTTCGCGCACCGAGCCGCGTTCGGGAAGGTGAAGATCGCCAAGTGCGCGGTAGGCCGCTTCCAGAGCGCTGCTGGCTGCAGCGAGTTCGTTGTTAGCCGCAATGAGCGCCCGTTCGGCCTCGTCCATCCCTTTTTTCTTGAGTTTGACCAGAGGCTCGTACCGCGACTTTCCCATCCGCTTTTCCTTATGGCTAGAGGGTGATCGTGTCGTTCCGGTCCGGTGAAGTCGAAATCATCCCGATCTTGGTTCCCGTAAACGCTTCGAGGGCTTTGAGATACTCCTGCGCTTCTTTGGGAAGGGCATCGAATTCACGGATACCGACCGTACTTTTCCACCCCGGAAACGTTTGGTAAACAGGCTTGACGTTATCAAGATCGAGTGGGAGATAATCGATCACTTCGCCGTTCACTTCGTATCCGACGCACACCTGAATCTCGTCAAAACCGTCCAGTACGTCGAGTTTCATGATCGAAAGCTCGTCGCACCCGTTCAGGCGGCTGGCATAACGGCAGGCTACCGCATCGAACCATCCGCAGCGGCGCGGGCGCCCGGTCGTCGTACCGAACTCGTGCCCCTGCTGGCGCAATCTCTCGCCAATCTCGCCGTGATCTTCGGTCGGGAAAGGTCCGTTGCCGACGCGCGTGCAGTAGGCTTTGACGATCCCCGTCACTTTGCCGATGTCTTTGGGATTGATCCCAAGACCCGTACAAGCCCCCGCCGAAATCGTCGAGGAGCTGGTAACGTAGGGATAGGTGCCGTGGTCGATGTCGAGCATCGTCCCCTGCGCCCCTTCGAGAAGGATTTTCTTCCCTTCGTCCATCATTTTCCACGCCATCTGCGTCGTGTTCGCGAGAAACGGAACCAGTTTTTCGGCATAGTCGTTCAATTCGGCCACCAGTGCTTCGCGCGAGGGCAGTTCAATCGCCAGCGCTTCGAAAATCGCTTTGTTCTGAGCGAAATACTCCATCACGCGTGACGTCAATGCTTCCACATCGCGCAGTTCACCCAGCCGGAATCCCGCGCGGGCGATTTTTTCGCTGTAGGCAGGCCCGATGCCGCGACCGGTGGTACCGATCGCTTTTTCGCCGCGCAGTTTTTCTTTGGCCTGATCGATCAGGGTGTGAAACGTCAGGATCATGTGTGCCGATTCGCTGACGTACAGACGCCCCAGCAGATTGTCAAACTGTTTCATCTCTTTGATCAATGCTTCGGGAGAAACGACGACGCCGTTTCCGATAATATTGACCGCGTTGGGGTTCAAAATCCCCGAGGGGATCAGGTGAAGAGCGTGCGTTTTGCCATCGACGACGATCGTATGCCCGGCGTTGTGCCCCCCCTGATAACGGGCGACGACATCGTATTGCTGCGCGAGCAAATCGACGATTTTCCCTTTTCCTTCGTCTCCCCACTGGATACCGACAATTAAATCTGCTTTCATAATGACAATCCTATTTTCTTAATGTAATTTGTCGACGAGTACGTCGGTATAAAATGCGAATCCGACCGAAACGGTCTCTTCGTTTTTGTAGCGCCCGCCCATGGCATACGTCTCGTTTTTCTCGATCACCCGGAAAAACAGCTCGTCGTAATAGAGCATTTTGGCGTAATACAGCGGCGCGACGACGACGTTGGGATATTCCAGATCGCCACACAGCTCCTTGATCTTGATCAGCTCG
Organism: uncultured Sulfuricurvum sp.; assembly: GCA_964491035.1. Taxonomy (GTDB): domain Bacteria; phylum Campylobacterota; class Campylobacteria; order Campylobacterales; family Sulfurimonadaceae; genus Sulfuricurvum. Next base: position 23,336 of record CAZBIR010000013.1, on the reverse strand, counting down.
GCTTTGATCGCTTCGGGAACGATGGCGACGACGGCGTCGATTTCGCCCGGATGCTGAAGATAAACGAGGCGCGTCAGCCACTCAATGTTCAGCGAGAGAAATTTTTCGATGTTGACATGCCGGAAATCGTCTAGTTCCAAATCCAGCATCTCCGAGAGGATGCGCGGGATGTTGATGTTGGAAATCTGCAGCAGCGGCGCGATCTCCAGTGCTCCCAGAATCCGCGTGGCCTCTTTGAGGGCGACGGAAAGGTTGGGTTCGCCGATAATCTCGACCCCGATCTGATACTGCTCGTCGGCGGGATAGCGGTAAACCGGCTGGATATAGAACCATTTTTTATGCTCGGTATTCCCCCCCAGCCGCTTGTTGATGATCCGCACGACGTCGATCGTCGAATCGGCCCGGAGGCTGATCGGATGGTTCTCGCTGTCGTTGATCCGGATCAGTTCGCGCTGATCGCACACGCTCATGTGCTGATGATAGGAAAACAGCGGGGTGAGGATCTCTTCGAATCCGGCTTCGCCGAGCAGCTCACTGGCCGTGTTCTCGATGCGCCGTTTCGTTTTGGCGGTACCGGCGAAATAAAGCTTCGAGCCTTCGGGGATTTCGTGTTCGAAAACCATAACCGTTACAGCCCGAAATAGACGGTGTTGAAAACACGGTTGGCCGTACCGTCGTACGCACGGCGCCCCATTTTGGCCAGTGCCAGCTCGACGCCGTTGACCACCCATGCCGCTTCATACGGAGCGATCAGCCCCATGTGGTTGATGCGAAAGATCAGTTCCTTGATATGATCCTGTCCTCCGGCAACGTTGACGCCCAGCTCTTTTTTGAGGAGGGAACGGATCGTTTTGGCTTCGGGGTCGTCTACCGTCGTCATCGAGTCGGCGGGGCGTGAGGGATAGAGGTGCAGCCCGATCGCTTCCATCGCCGCGCGGGTCGCTTTCGCACGTGCGGCGGTGTCGGCGTAGAGTTTGTCGAGCCCCCCTTCGGCCTTGATCCGGTTGAGAACGCTTTCCAATCCAATGATCAGCGTGGTCGCCGCCGTCCATGCGGTGGTGTTCTTGCGCTGGTTTTTGATCTCGGTGGCAAGGTTGAAATAGTACCCTTTGCCCGTACCGATTTTCTCGATGGCAGCATTGGAAAGGCCCATGATTGCCAGCCCCGGGGGAAGCATCAGCGCTTTCTGGCTTCCGGAAATCAGACAGTCGATGTTACTTACGTCGATTTTCTCGACCCCGACCGCCGTGATGCCATCGGCGATCACCATGATAGAGGGGTTGTGCGCTTTTACCGCAGCGGCAATCGCCTCGACGCTGTGGCGCAGACCGCCCGCGCTTTCACAGATCTGGATGGCGATCGCGTCGATGTCAGGGTTCGCCGCAAGGGCCGCTTTGACCTCATCGACCGTCGCGGGGGTGTTCCATTCGTGTTTGATTTCAATATTGGGGATACCGTGGGCTACGGCGATCTTTCCGAAACGCTCGCCGAATTTTCCCGAATTGATCGAGAGGAGTTTGGAATGGGCCAGGTTGATCACGGCCCCCTCCATCGCGCCGGTTCCCGAAGAGGCAAGCATCAGTACCTCATCCATTCCCAGCAGTTCAAACAGCAGCGCGCGCGTCCGCTCGAAAATCGCCTCGAACTCCGGAGTTCGGTGGTGCAGTGTTTCGCCCGCCATCGCGATGCGTACCGATTCGGGTACGGGGGTGGGCCCTGGAGTGAATAATAGCATGGATCTTTTCCTTCACGCGGAGTACAAAATGCTCAAATTATACCCAACCCGAAGTTAGGGGAGGTTTAAGGGCTCCCCCTTGTTTTAGCTGAAAAGTCCGACCATTTTCTTGAAAAAAGATTTGAATCCCGAATTGCGAACCGCCAGGTCGTGCACGAATTCATCATAGGTCATCCCTTTGGCGTCCAGAAAACCGTACAAAAAGTTTTCGGAAGCTTCAATACCGTTGGCTTTTTCCACCTCGAGCATGTCGGCATAGATTTTGGACATCACTTCAACAACCTGCGCAGGGGCCGCCTGGCGATAAGCCACGTACCCCGTCACACTCTTCTCGAACGGGTGTTTGCGCGTATCGAATTTAGTGGTTACCCAGTAATGATCCCCGTTTTTGGCCATATTTTTGACGACGGCATAGATATCCTGACCGTTTTGCAGCCGCTGCCACATGAGCTTGAAAACCGCCGCAGGCATATCGGGATGACGGACGATATTATGCGGCTTGTTGGTCAGTTCTCCCAGAGTGTAACCCGAGACGTCGCAAAAATCGTGGTTGGCATATTCGATGATCCCTTTGGTATTGGTGCGGCTGACGATCATCCGCTGATCGCCTACTTTGATCTCTTTCCCCGTCGGTACAACTTTCATCTTTTTCCCTTTCTTGTGCTGTCGAGCATATCCCGGGTCCACCCGTATAGGTTTTGGTTATAATCCAAAGCGTTGCAGTATAGTATTGCTGCTCAACTTAAACACGCTTTAAATTATTATTAAAACGTCATATTAGTCTTTAATTCAATCCCGGTTGTAATCCGTCTCGTATCCGACTTCATGCATAATCCGTTCTCGTTTGATCCGCAGCTTTACGCGGTATGCTACAATTGCGCCCGATATATCCGAATTACCAAAAGAGAAAATATGACACTGTTTGATGCATTGATACTTGGAGCACTCGAAGGGCTGACCGAATTTTTGCCGGTCTCCTCCACGGGGCATCTCATTTTAGCCTCCCACCTTCTGGGCATCGAGCAGACATCGTCGCACACCGCCTTTGAGGTATCGATCCAGCTGGGGAGCATTCTGGCGGTCCTGTTTCTGTACGCCCAGCGGTTACTTCAGGACAAAATGCTCTGGTTTAAAATCGGCGTGGCGTTTCTCCCGGCGGGAGTTTTGGGATTTTTGTTCTACAAGCAGATCAAGGGGCTCTTCGGGGTCGAGACGGTCAGCATCATGCTCATTCTGGGGGGAATCGTCTTTTTAATCATTGAATACCTCCGCCGAAACGAACCGATGGATGCGGGGAAAGAGGTGTCGGAACTGACGCTGAAAGAGGCGTTTGCCATCGGGATATTCCAGAGTCTCTCGATGATCCCGGGGACCAGCCGCTCGGGGGCAACCCTCATCGGAGGCCTTTTCATGGGGCTCAGCCGCAAAAGCGCGGCCGAATTTTCGTTTTTGCTCGCGATTCCGACGATGGTCATCGCCACCGCTTACGACCTGTTCAAGCACCGCGACGTCATGGCCGTCAATGAATGGTCGATGCTCGCCGTCGCGTTCGTCACCGCCTTTCTGGTCGCCCTCGTGACGGTCAAGGCGTTCGTGACCTTTGTCAGCCGCCATACGTTCGTCCCCTTTGCCATCTACCGGATCATCGTGGGGATCGTCTTTTTTTATCTGGTGGCGTCGCTTCCCGCCTGAAAACGCAAAAACCGTATCTGATCAATCAGGATCTTCGCCAGTTCCAGTGCTTTGGAACGGTGGGAAAGCCCTTTTTTGACATCGTCGGGTAACTCCCCGAGCGTCTGCGTGTACCCCCGGGGGATGAAGATCGGATCGTACCCGAATCCGTTTTCTCCCCGGGGGGAGGTGGTCACGTCCCCGTGCATCCACCCGTGAACGCACCGCTCCCCCTCGCGCGAGACCATGGCGATCGCGGCGGTGTAGTGGGCTTTGGACTCATCGATTCCGAGGGCTTTGAGCGCTTCGACAAGTTTGTTCAGGTTATCCCGGTCCGTAGCGTTTTCCCCTCCGTAACGGGCACTGTAAATCCCCGGTTCACCCCCCAGCGCATCGACGCTGATCCCGCTGTCATCGGCAATGACGATCGCGTTCTCGTCTCCCAGCGCGCGGTAAACCGCCCGCGCTTTGATCAGGGCGTTCGCCGCAAACGTATCGCCGTCCTCGACAATTTCGAACCCTTCGATCAGATCGGTGTAGGGATACACGTCGCGATCGTGCAGCAGTTCGATGATCTCCCGCACCTTCCCCTTGTTCGACGTCGCCAAAACGATTTTCATCCCGATTTCCTTAGATCAGACTTAGCAATCCGATGCGAAAGAGTTGCCTCATCCGCAGATGTACTATAATGGCAAAAATTTTAGCGAAACCAAGGTCATAACGTGTTTAAAACGGTTCTCCCCCTCTCTGCGATCCTCTCCCTACGATTTTTCGGTCTTTTTCTCGTTCTGCCGGTCCTCTCGGCCTATGCCCTGGAACTTGAAGGTTCCACCCCCTTTCTCGTCGGGGTGATCGTCGGAGGATACGCCCTGACCCAGGCCATCTTTCAGGTACCGTTCGGGACCATGAGCGATAAAATCGGCCGCAAACCCACCCTTTTGCTGGGGCTGGTCATCTTTTTGATCGGATCGATCATCTGTGCGGTGAGCACCGACATCTATACGCTCATGCTGGGACGCTTCCTGCAGGGAGCCGGGGCGATCGGTGCCGTCATCCCCGCCATGATCAGCGACCTCGTCAGCGAAGAAAAACGGGGAAAAGCGATGGCCCTGATGGGAGGAAGCATCGCGATCAGTTTCGCCGCGGCCATGGCGCTGGGACCGGTAATCGGGGGATACCTGGGCCTCTCCGCACTGTTTTGGATCACGGCCGTCCTCGCGATTGCCTCGATGCTGATCCTCTTTAGCGGCGTCCCCACGCCGCCGCGCATCCGCCACATCTACCATTCGACTTCAACGACGCGCGATATCCTCAAAGATCCGAACCTTTTGGCCATGATCATCACCAACGCGATGCAAAAGGGGCTGATGACCGTGGCTTTCGTATTGATCCCCGTACTGCTGGTCCAGCCCGAATACGGTTTTGGCTGGGATAAAAAAGAGCTTTGGGAAGCTTACGTACCGGCGATGGTGATGGGGCTTCTGGCCATGGGACCCGCCGCCGTGTTCGGGGAAAAATTCAATAAGCCCCGCGAGATTTTTCTCCTCTCGATCGTTTTGTTCATCGTCGCATTTACCCTGATGGGATTCGCGACGCAGGGTTGGGAATTTATCGTAGGAGTTGTGAGTTTTTTCATCGCCTTCAACATGATGGAGCCGCTGGTCCAGTCGATGATTTCCAAATACGCCCGCGTCCACCAAAAAGGGGCGGCACTGGGGATCGCCAACGCCTACTCCTACCTGATGACGTTTATCGGGGGAGCCGTGGCCGGGGTTGCGCTGCAGTACGGAGGCCGCGAAGCGGTCGCGATCGGCCTCATCATCATCACGACGCTCTGGCTGCTGTGGACGCTGAAAATGACCAATCCCCACCGCTATTCGCACCTCTACCTTCCGATCGGTCACGTGGACATGGAGAAACTGAATCTCCTCGAACACGAGCACATTGCCGAATGGTACATCAACGAAACCGAAGGGGTAGTAGCGGTCAAATACCGGAAAGATATGATGGAAGAAGAAGCGCTGCGGGAAAAAATACTCAGGGGAGTTTGATCACCCGCACCTGCGTTCCCGCTTCGAGTTCGCCGTCCTCTTCGCCGCAGATCATCAGGGCCGCTTCCCCCAGAAGATTGGTCAATATGGCAGAGCTTCCGCTCTTTTTCCCATCGAAATCGACCCAGTAGCGCCCCTCTTCGAACGAAAGGTTGCACGCCGTGAATTCGCTTTTGTTCGATCGTTTGGCGAACGGGGTTTTCAGGGTCGCCTCGATCGGTTCGAACGGGTTTTCCATCCCCATCATCCGGGCCATCAGCGGCGCGGCGTAGAGGATAAACGTCACCGTGGAAGAGTAGGCGAATCCCGGCAACGCGATAATGAACTTTTCCCCCCGCTGGGCGAGCATAACGTGTTGTCCGGGTTTGATATTGACCCCCTTGAAGAGGACATCCGCCCCCAGTCGGGGGATGATGTGCTTGACGAAATCGTAGTCCCCGACGCTCACTCCTCCCGTCGTGACGACGATATCCGCGGAACGGAGTGCCTCTTCGAACCGCTGCTCAATCGCTTTTTTATCGTCCCCGACGATCCCCAGCTGGACGCATTCTCCCCCCAGCTGCTCGATCAGCGCCTGCAGGGTGTAGCTGTTGGAACTGCGGATCTGCCCGGCGTGGCGAGCTGCTTCCCCGATATCGAGGATCTCGCTCCCCGTCGCGATGAGGGCCACCCGGGGGCGCTGTGCGACGCGGACCATTACCCGGTTGATCCCCGCGAGGACGCCGATCTGCGCAAAACCGATTTTGCTCCCCCGCTCAATCAGGATCTCCCCCTCCCGGTAGCTTTCGCCGACCGGGCGGATCGCGAATCCCAGCGGAACGGGTTTTTCAATCCGTATCCGCGTCCCCTCCACCCGAACGTTTTCGATCGGAATCAGGGTGTCCGCACCCGCGGGAAGAAGCGATCCGGTAAAGGTCTTGATGCACACTCCCTCGCTCACCCGGCCGATCTCATCGGCGCCCGCGGGATTGTCCCCGAGAATTTCAAAGGTGTCGTATCCGGCGAGGTCGGCATGGCGCAGGGCGTATCCGTCCATCGAGGCGGTGGGGTGGGAGGGGTAATCTTCGCAGGCCACGATATCTTCGGCGAGGATCCGCCCCAGCGCCTGACTTAAAAATACCCGCTCTCCCCGCTCCGCGACTACGCTCAGCAAAGAGAGCATGTTCTGCGACGTCTCGTAGGAGATCATGCTCACGATTGCCCCCCCAGCAGTCCCGAACCGGCGATCGGGGTGGAACGGTCACGGGCATAAAGACGCTCGCCGTTTTTGAGATCGTATTTCCAGATCGGGGCAGAGGCTTTAAAATCCTCGACGAACGCTTCGATCGTCTCCAGGGCGACGCGCCGTTTCGGGGAGAATACCGCCGCGATGTAGGAAGATTCGTGAACCATCACGTCCCCCCGGCTGTGGGCCATTTTCAGCGTCGCCCCCAGCGGTGCGGCCCTGGCGACCCACGCATCGAACCATGAGGTCAGAATCGGCTCGTAGACGTCGAAGCTCAGCCCCTCGATACCCTCTTCTTCGCGTACCGTCCCGACGAAAGGGATATAGGCGCCGTAATTGCGGGTCGATTCCTGAGCGTACCAGCGGGTGATGATTTCAGGTACGTTCAGCGCCCCCTCGTAAAGCTCCAGCACGTTATCCTCCGCAAACGGGGGGAAGGAGTGAAACCCTGTCCCCCGACTGAAGCGGCGTATCCAGCGACGCGACGAGGGTATCGTTCACCGCGACGGCGGAGGTTTCGATCCACTCGGCCATGAGCGGGTCTTTTTTCAATGCGGCTGCGACGTCGCGCAGGGTTGCGGCTTCGAGCTGCATCGGCTCTTTTTGAATCGGTCCTAAAAATTCGATGGTTACCATGGTGTCCGTCTCATTCTTTTTTGTTTTTTCGATTATATCCTATCCCGGGTAACAGTCCCTTGTTAGCCATGGATTAGTATAATACCCCCTTTGGATTCTAAGGGAAGGATACGCGTGCTTTTCGGAAAAATTGATTTTTTGAATCTTCTGCCGTTTCATGTTTTCATCAAACGCTACGCCAGAACCCTCCGGTTCCATCAGAGCCTTCACTACCACCGGGGCGTCCCCTCGAAACTCAACCGCGACTTTGCCGCCCGCAGAATCGACGCCGCGTTCATCTCCAGTATCACGGCGAGGGAGTGCACCCATTTCAACGTCGGCATTGTCGCGAAGCGCGAGGTGCTCAGCGTCCTCTCCCTCCCCGCGGACACCCTCAAAAAAGATGCCGATTCGGCGACCTCCAACCGCCTATCCCAGATCCTCGGGACCGACGGAGAGATCCTCATCGGCGACAAAGCGCTGCGCTACTATTACGGCGGGGGAGCGCATACCGACCTCGGAGGGCTATGGCATGAAAAAACGGGGCTGCCGTTTGTCTTTGCCCTGCTGTGTACCCACGAGCATACGGACGAACTGCGACGCCTCAGCCGCCGCTTCGTCCAGACCAAAATCCGTATTCCCCACTACATCCTCCTCGATGCGAGTCACAAAAGCGGCCTGAGTCCGGCACAGATTCTCCATTATCTCCACTACATCAGCTACAGGGTCGGGGAAAAAGAAAAACGGGGATTGAAACGGTTTATACGGGAAGCGAAAGCCAAAAGAGTTTTCCCTCCCCTAAGGGAGATACGTTACCGCTGAAGGAGCGCGTCGATCCGCGCAAGGGTTTCGTCCAGCCCGATGATCGCCATCACTGTATCCAGACCCGGCCCCGAGAGTTTCCCCATCAGTGCGATACGAAGCGGCTGACCGATTTTCCCGAAACCGATCTCCAACTGTGCCACGACCTGCTCCATCACATGATGATAGTCGCTCGGCAAATGAAGCTCGGAAGCGTTTTTCAATGCTCTAGCAAAGGTTTCGAGGATCATCGGAGACTCCTCTTTATACCCTTTTTTAAGTGCCGCCTCATCAAACCCTGAGGGACGTACCAAAATTTCATTGATCTGATTTGCCATCTCGACCAGCGTTTTCGAACGCTCTTTGAGGGCATCGAGGAGGATTTCCCGCTTATCATGACTCACGAGCATCACCCCATGAAACTCCAACAGCTCGCACAGCTTGTCATTCGGGGTATTTTTGATGTAGTGGGCATTGAGCCAGTCAAGTTTTTCGGCGTTATAGACCGACGCTGAACGGTTGATGTCGCTGGGGTCGAAAAGTTCAAGCATCTCTCCCAGCGAAAAAATTTCCTGATCGCCGTGGCTCCACCCGAGGCGGACGAGGAAATTGAGCAGCGCTTCAGGAAGGTAGCCCAATTCTTTATATGCCATTACATCGGTTGCCCCATCACGTTTGGAGAGCTTTTTCCCCTCATGATTGTGGATCATCGGAACGTGGAAAAAACGGGGAACAGCAAATCCGAGCGCTTCATAGACAACAATCTGTTTGGGGGTGTTGGAGAGGTGGTCGTCTCCGCGGATGACGTCGGTGACCCCCATCAGGGCATCGTCGACGGCAACAACGAAATTGTACGTCGGAGTGCCGTCGGCGCGGGCGATGATGAAATCGTCGAGAATGTCTTCAACGTTGAAAACGATGTCCCCCTTGACCCCGTCTTGAACCGTGATCGAACCGCTTAGGGGTGCTTTGATCCGGATGACCGCTTCACGCCCCTCGGGGGGAGTCCCGTTGAACTCGCGGTAACGGTTGTCGTATTTGGGGCGCTCTTTGCGTGCGGTCTGCTCTTCGCGCAGCGTTTCGAGTTCCTCCTTGGACATGTAGCAACGGTAGGCTTTCCCCTCGTCGAGGAGTTTTTGGGCGTACTCCTGGTAAATGGCCAGCCGCGAGGACTGGTATTCGATGGTCCCGTCGTGCTCTAGCCCGACCCATTTGAACGCCTCGACGATCGCACGCGCCGCCGCTTCGTCGTTGCGGCTGAAATCGGTGTCTTCGATCCGCAGCAGAAATTTTCCGCCGTTACGGCGCGCCCAGAGGTAACTGAGCAAAGCGGTACGCAGACCGCCGATATGCAGATACCCCGTCGGACTGGGGGCAAATCGGGTCACTATCATCAATAAATCCTTTGTGGATGCAATGGCGAAATTTTAGTTAAGGCTATGTTAAAAGCGGGTAAAATAAATCACCTTACCCATGGAGCGTCTATGCGACCGTTAATTCTTTCCACTCTTTTGGCCACCTATTTGTGGAGCGCACCCGTCGGGGGCGTTGCCGTACTGGTTAAAAACTCCCCCATTACCCTGCATGAAATCCAGCAGGAGATGAAACAAAGCGGAACGAGCGCCAAACAAAGCGCCGACGCCCTCATCCGGAAAAAACTCGAGCAGCTCGAAGCGCAGGAGAAAAAAATCACGATCACCCCTGCCGAAGTCAACGACGAAATTTCCCGTATGGCCGGCCAGAACAACCTCTCGCGCGAGCAATTTCTCAACGCAATGCAGACGGTACGCGGAATCGGGGAAAAAGAGCTCAAAGCCCGGGTCGAAGAGAACCTGCGGGGACAAAAACTCTATCAGACCATCGCGTTTGCCAAAATGGCGCAACCCACTCCCGAAGAAGAAGCGGAGTACTACCAGCTCCACCTGGATGATTTTTCCCGCCCCGAGAGCTTCGAAGTCACCACCTACACCGCTTCCAGCCAGGAGGCCCTCGCTGCCCAGATCGCCGACCCGATGCGCCATAACGAGGCGATCCAGGTCAAAGAAGAAAAAATAGCGTTCGGGGCCATTCACCCCCAGCTGGCCCAGATCCTGAACAAAATCCCCGAGGGGAGTTTCGGGCCGATCCTCCCGAACGGCAAAAACGGCTTCATGACCTTTTACATGAAAGAAAAAGTCAACGTGATCACCGAAAACCTCGACACGATCCGCCCCGAGATTTCCAATGCGATCCTCGCCGAAAAACGCAATCAGGTTCTCAACGACTACTTCACCCGCCTTCGCCTCAACGCCGACATCAAAGTGCTCCGCCTCCCCCAGTGAGGGGGGGAGCGGATTATGACTTAACCATTTCGTTCAAGACCTCAAACAGGACTTTGCTCGCCTCTTCGGCCTGAGCGAAACACTCCGTGATTTTTTTGGCATTCCCCAGCGGGTCGTTCCGCAGCAGTTCCATCGCCTTTTTCACCTCGTCGTGCACTTTTTTATGCGGTTCGAGGATTCTGCCGTAGGCCGGATGGGAAGCGAACGCTTTTTGTCCCTCCCCTTTTTCATACCATTCGCCCAGCGCGCACCCGTGATGGTCGCTGAACGTCTGGTCCGTTTTTCCCTCAAAACCGGCGGCGTACGCGTTGGTTTTAAAGATCATGTGGTCGATTTTGGCCATATTGGTGAAAATCTCGTACCCGATCTGCTGCGTATCTTCCCGGATCCGTTCCACGTTGCCGATCAGCCGGGCCATATCGTCCTTGAACCGGTCGAGTCTCTGGGCCGAATGGCGGGCGTGCTCTTCCACCCGTTCGCTGTTCTCGACCATTCCCGTCGAGTTTTGCTTCAGAACGCTGATGTTCGCTTCAACTTCGCTGGTCGCCTTCTGCGTCCGTTCGGCCAGTTTGCGCACTTCGTCCGCAACAACGGCAAATCCGCGCCCGTGTTCTCCGGCACGCGCCGCCTCGATCGCGGCATTGAGGGCCAGCAGGTTCGTCTGGTCGGAGATATCCTTGATCAGGGTAATGACGTTGGAAATCTCGCTGACGTTGTGGTTGAGCTGTTCGGAATTGGAACGCGAATCGTTAATCATCTCGGTGATGCGGGTCATGCTCTGGATAATATCGTCGGTCTGGCTACTGACGACGTCTACCACTTTCCCCGTCTCCTGATTCAGCCCGTTAACGTCGTTGAGATTGCGAATATTCCCCTCCAGTGAACTGCGCAGGCTCCCGGCATTCGCGATCGATCCTTCAATCATCTGGTGCGCCAGCGCGATCGCCATCGCATTTTTTTCCATCTGGGCTTCCGACTGGGCTTTGGCCTCCATCGCCTCTTTGGCCTGCATCTGCGCATCCAGGGCGATCTTTTCGACTTTTTCGATGAATACGTTGAAACTGCGGGCCGCTTTTCCGATTTCGTCGTTGGAACTCACCACAAGCCGCTTGCTCAGGTCCGCATCCCCGGCTGCGAGCTCCATGGCAATCGCATCGAGGTTTTCAATCGGTCCCGTCACGGCACGCCGGACGATGACGATCAGCATCATCAACACGACCGCATCGAATACCGCCATAATCAGGACCTGCCGCAATAGCGAACTTTCGGACTGATGCACGATTGCTTCGACCGCTTCGCGTTTTTTGGCCGAAAGGGCATACCCGACGTTCTCGCCCGAAAAGTCCTTGATCGCTACGGGGGTGACGTAATAGTTCTCCGTAGTAAACGTCCCCTGAGCGGGATCGAAGGCGGTCGAAGAGAGCTCTGCGGCATAGGCGGGATCGATCACGTCTTCTTTGACCGCCAGAGTGTACCCTTTGCCGATTTGCATCGCTCCTTGCAGTTCCTTGGCATTTTCGAGGAAACGGTTGTCCAGTACGATAACCAGCTCCGTCCCGAAATTGCTCCGCAAATCTTTCACCACCGAATTAAGTCCCTGCATGAATTCGACCGATCCGAGGTATTCGCCTCCCTCCATGATCGGAGCAATACCACGGATTTCGAGTCCGGCGACACCTACCTCCACCGTTACGAGAGGTTTACGCTGCTCTTTGACCGCCAGAATCGATTTGCGAAATCCTTTCAGATCATCCCCGTGTTTTTTAGGACTCCATACCCGCAAAAAGCTCCGGACGTCCCGATCATGGACATGGATTTTGATATTGCCGAATTTGGTGTTTTCCTTGAAAAGGGCCGAGAGCGACTGAAGGGTCTTCAGCATCCCTTCACGATCCCCGCTCACCAGCCCCTCGTGCACCGCACGGTTGCCGGCTATGGTGATGGCGTTGGTGATGCCGACGCTGTTTTTCGCTTCGATGGCTTCGCTGAAAACGGTGCCCATCTCCTTGGCCTGCGTCGCGTACACGTCCTGGCGTATCTGATCGACCGACAGCCAGTAATTGACCAATACGATGATAAAACCGATGATTATCGACGCGATAAGCGGGATATGGACCTTTTGGGCGAGGGTGAGATTATTCATGGGGACCCTTTGTTAAGGAGCTGACATGAAAAGAGTGTATTAAAGCGTTGCTGAAAAAGTCATGAAAGTGAGGGGGAAAAGCCCCCGGCGGCATCAGCCGTTATAGCGTTCGAGGTATTTCGTGTCGAAATTGTTCGAGACGAAATCGGGGTTTTTCATCATTTTGAGGTGGAAAGGGATCGTCGTTTTGATCCCGCTGATCGTGAATTCGCTGAGCGCACGGTGCATCCGCTCGATCGCGTCATTGCGGTCCTTGCCGTGGACAATCAGTTTCCCGATCATCGAATCGTAGGTCGGAGGAACGATGTACCCCGCATGGGCGTGGGTGTCGATCCGAACGTTGCGCCCGCCCGGTGCGATCCACTGGGTAATTTTCCCCGGACACGGCAAAAATTTCACCGGGTCCTCGGCCGTGATACGGCATTCGATCGAATGGCCGCTGAGGACGACGCTCTCCTGGCTCGGAAGTGCTTCGCCCTCGGCGACGCGGATCATCATCTCGATCAGATCGAGGCCGCTGACCATCTCGGAGACGCAATGCTCGACCTGAAGCCGTGTATTCATCTCCATAAAGTAGAAGTTTTTATCGGCGTCGAGGAGGTATTCAAACGTCCCCGCCCCTTCGTATTTGATGTACTTGGTCGCGCGTACCGCAGAGGCCCACAGCTCGGCGCGCACTTCAGGAGTGAGGGCGACCGCGGGGGATTCCTCGATCAGCTTCTGGTGGCGGCGCTGCATCGAGCAGTCCCGCTCCCCGATGTGCAGAACGTTACCGTGGCTGTCGGCGATCACCTGCACCTCGATGTGACGGGGGTTCTTGATGAATTTTTCCATATAGATGGTGCCGTCGCCGAACGCGCTGATCGCTTCGGCTTCGGCCGCGAGGAACGCGTTTTCCAGGTAGCTTTCATCCTCGACAACCCGCATCCCGCGTCCGCCACCGCCTGCTGCGGCTTTGAGGATGATCGGGTATCCGACCTCTTTGGCGCGCACTTTCGCATCGGCGATGTCCTTGATCGCGCCGTCCGAACCCGGAACGACCGGAACACCCGCGGCTATCATCACCTCTTTGGCTTTCGATTTGTCCGACATCATCACCATGACTTCGGGGGTCGGCCCGATGAACTTGATCCCGTGGTGGGTACAGATCTCGACGAAATGCTGGTTTTCACTCAAAAATCCGTAACCGGGAAATACCGCGTCACATCCGCTGATCTCGGCCGCAGCGATGATCGAGGGGATGTTCAGATAACTCTGGGAGCTGGGGGCAGCCCCGATGCAGATCGCCGCGTCGGCAAGCTTGAGGTAGGAGGCCTCTTTATCGGCCGTGGAATAGACGGCAACGGCCTCTTTCCCCATCTCCTTGATCGTCCGGATCGCGCGCAGGGCGATCTCGCCCCGGTTCGCGACGAGAATACGTTTGATTTCCGCCATGATTAGAGTTTCTCAACCGCAAAAAGTGGCATGTCGTATTCGACCGCCTGACCGTCGGAGACGAGAACACTGACGATTTTGCAGTCAAATTCCGCTTCAAGCTCGTTCATGATTTTCATTGCTTCGAGGATCGCGATCACCTGCCCTTTTTTAATCCGGTCGCCCACTTTGACAAACGGAGCCGAATCGGGTGACGGTGCCGCATAGTAGGTTCCGACCATCGGAGAAACGATCATATCTCCAGTGTGGACAGGTGCTGCGGCTGCAACCGTTTCAACCGCCGCAGGGGCTGCAACCGGTGCAGCAACAGCGGCAACAGGTGCGGCTGCCATAACCGGTGCCGCGACGACACCGACATTCTTTTCAAGTTCGATCGAAAAAGAGTCTTGGGTGATTTTCAGTTTTGAAAGGGTGCTGGAGTCAAAATCCTGCAGAAGGGTTCTGATTTGTTTCATATCCATCGAAAAATGCTCCTAAAAGTAGGGTAAGAGATGTGCTATACTACCACAAATTATTTTAACATCGGATATAGCATGGGTCTTAAAAGTGATGGATGGATACGGGAAAAAGCGTTAAAAGAGGCGATGATCACCCCTTTTTGCGAAGATCAGGTTGGCGTAGGCGTCGTCAGCTACGGTCTGAGTTCGTACGGGTACGACATCCGGGTCAGCAACGAATTCAAAATTTTTACCAACCTCAACTCGACCGTCGTGGATCCCAAACGTTTCGATGACGCCAATGTCGTCGATTACGTCGGAGACGTCTGCATCGTCCCCCCCAACTCGTTCGCCCTCGCCCGTACGGTGGAGTATTTCAAAATCCCCCGCGACGTTCTGGCGATCTGCCTGGGGAAATCGACCTACGCCCGCTGCGGCATCATCGTCAACGTCACCCCCTTCGAGCCCGAATTCGAAGGGCACATCACGATCGAGATCTCCAACACGACCCCGCTGCCTGCCAAAATCTACGCCAACGAGGGGATCGCTCAGGTCCTGTTTTTGCAGGGGGATGAGATGTGCGAAACCTCTTATAAAGACAAAAGCGGGAAATATCAGGGGCAGGAGGGGATCACCCTTCCGCGTATTTTAAAATAAGTAGTGGTAGAATTGCGAAAATTCATCCGATAAGGAATTCCGATGCTACACGAATACCGCGACATCATCACCCATATGAAACAAAACGATGCGGCCAACGCCCACTTTTTGAAAATTTTTGATCGCCACAACGAACTGGACGATCAGATCACCAAAGCCGAAAACGGTGATATCCCCCTCACCGACCTGGAGATCGAAAAACTCAAAAAAGAAAAACTCCTCCTCAAAGACGAAGCGTACGCGATGATCGTCGCCTACAAAAAAGAGCACAATCTCTAAAATCTCTCCTGTCCCCGACTTCTCGGCGGGCAGCCCGCTATTTATCCCCATTTTCCCGCTTGCTTGCCTTTTTAGCTTGAAAAAGATACGATTTGTCCTCTAACCCACTCAAGGACGGCTCATGATTTCTACCTCTTCCTACGCCGCGTTAGCCGATTTCGGACGTGCCCTCTTAAAACGGCCGACCCTTTCCGAGGGGCTTCCGATGATCTCCGAATACGCCAAACAGGCGATCGGGGCCGAGCGGTGCTCCATTTTCATCTACAATCCCAAAATACAGATGCTTTGGACGACGCTCGCCGACGGGGCCTCGAAAATCATGGTCCACCAGGAAGACGGGATTGTGGGGCATACCCTCAAAGAGGGCAAACCCCTCCTCATCAACGATCCCTACGAGGATCCCCGTTTTTTGCCGACGATCGATAAAAAAACGGGATTTGTGACCCGGAATATCGCCTCCATCCCCATTTTCGATTCCAACCGCAAAATCATCGGCGTTTTTCAGCTGCTCAACAAAGAGGACGGGTTTACCAAGGAGGACGCTCGGTTCATGATCTTTTTTGCCCATTACATCAGCGGTTACCTGGAACTGGCGGTTTTGTTCGATGATGATGCCACATTGCTTTCAAAGGGGATCGAATGAGCCTGGAAGTCTACAAACGGATCGCCGATTTCGGCAAAAAACTCTCGCAGCTCGACCACATCGAAAATGCCCTTCCCACAATCGCCGAAGAGGCCAAAGCGATCGTCAATGCCGAACGGTGTTCCATTTTCATGGTGGATCATGCCAGCCGGATGCTCTGGACCAAACTCTCCGACGGTATCGGCCGGATCGCGATCGGGATCGATTCGGGCATCGTCGGAGAGACGGCCCGCGCCAAAGCGGCCCAACGGGTCAACAACCCCTACGAAAACCCCCATTTCCTCGCCAAGATCGATGAAAAAAGCGGTTTCGTCACCCGAAACATCCTCGCCGTTCCCATCTTTAACTCGATGCAGGAGGTGATCGGGGTGATCCAGCTGCTGAACAAATACAACGGCGATTTCACCGAAGGGGACGAGGGGATCATGAACTTTTTTGCCAACTACATCAGCGGAACCCTCGAACTGGCCCTGCTTATCGAACAAACCAAAAAATAAGTGCGTTCACAGCGATCAATTCTCCCGTATCCGGAAGATACGGGTAGCTTCAGGGGGGGCAGGGGACAAACCTGTCCCTGCCACATTTAGGGGCTATGCTCCTAAAGTGTATAACATCATAATAGTTCTTTTTGGATCCAGTGGCTGAGGACGTAGAGTCCCCAGACATGCTGTTTGAAACGGCCCCTGCGTGCCATTTCGACGTATTTTTCTACCACTTCGGGGTGAAAGAGCCCCGTGCGGTCGTTGACTTCACCGATCAGTCCGATCCTCCCCGATGCGATCAGCCACTCCATGTAGGGGTTGGAAAATCCTTTTTTCTTCCGGTTGATGATCTCCTCGCTCAGATAGCGACGGGCCACCTGCTTGAGCAGATGTTTGGTCTTTCCCTCCCCGATCCGCACTTCGGGATGAACCGAATAGGCCGTCTCGGCCAGCCGATGATCCAGGAACGGGGTCCTCGCCTCGATCGTATGGGCCATCGATACCCGGTCGAGTTTGGCGAGAAAATGTTCTCCGACAAACTGTTTCAGATCAATATAGCTGTACCACTGGGCAGGGTGGCAATGCGCGCTGCGCCCAAACATTTCCCGGTAAGGGTCCAAAAACCGAAGCGCCTCGTTATCGCGGATGTTACGCCGCAGCAACAGGTTCTGCTGCAAATCGGTGAATTTCTCTCCCGAGGTGCGAAACAGCAGGGTATCATCGAAAATCCGCTTGTACCACTCCCACTCGCGGTTCATCGAAAAATGGGCATGAAAATATTTTCTGAGCCAGTTTTTGTGGTGCAGCGATGCGGCTTTTTCGATGTCGAGGTATTCGAAGTACTGCCGGTATCCCAGGAACAGTTCGTCGCTCCCCTCCCCGCTGAGGACCACCTTGTACCCCTGCGCGGCAATCTTCTTCATCAGCAGGGACAGCGGCAATGCCGCCGGGTCGTTGAGAGGCTCGTCCAGATGGTCGAGCAGTCCATCGAGATGCTCGTCAAAATCGGTACGCGAGATCACCACCTCGGTATGGTCCAGACCGAGGTACGCCGCCGTGGCACGGGCACCGGGACGCTCGTCGTAGGCGCCGTACTCGTCGTATCCGAGGGTAAATACGGGGAGCTTCGTCCCCTGCGATGCCGCCACGGCGCAGATCATCGCGCTGTCCAGCCCGCCCGAGAGGAGGGCCGCGGCGGGAACCTCGCCGGGAAGACGCATCGCAACCGCCCGTCTCAGTTCCGCATCGATTTTCTCGATCGCTTCGGCAAGGGTCGCTGTCACCGAGGAGGGGGCATCGGTCAGGTCGTAATAACGCCGTTTTTCCACCCTCCCCGCTTCGTAGCAGAGCCACTCGCCGCTTTCGAGTTTTTCGATCCCTTCGTAAAACGTATGAGGCGGCGTCGGGGCGAGGAAGGAGAGGTAGGAGCGCAGTGCATCGTCATTCATCCGCACCGAGGGCAGGAACGGTTTGATCGCCTTGATCTCGGAAGCGAATACGAAAGCCTCACCTCCGTGATGGTAAAAGAGGGGCTTTTTCCCGAAACGGTCCCGCGCGAGGTAGAGTTTTTCGCCGTCGACGAGGGCAAAGGCGAACATCCCTTCCAGATGTTCCAGGCACCCTATCCCCCATTTGCGGTAAGCGCGCAGCACCACCTCTGTGTCGCTTTGGGTCTCCCAGTCGGAAAGTCCCAGCCGCTCTCGCAGCTGCGCATGGTTGTAAATTTCGCCGTTGAAACTGATCCGGATGCCACCGCTCTCCATCGGCTGATGGGAACGGGGATGCACGTCGGTGATCCCGAGTCGCCGATGGGCGAGGAAAAGGTTCTCCCGCTCAACGATCCCGCAATGGTCGCGCCCGCGATGGGCGAGACGTTCGAGCGCCGCGCGCGCTTTTTGGGGAGAATAGCTGCCGATGATGCCGAAAACGCCGCACACGCGAAACCTTTTTTTTCGCAATTATACGCTATCATAACCGAACCCTATATTACGATAAAGCAGCCGACATCGATGTTACCCCTATCCGTCACGCAAAAAAAAGTCGTACTTGATTTTTTCGACAACGATATCAAAATCGTCAAAAAATATTTTAACGCGATCGGATTCGACTTCGACGAAGAGTTTCGGTTCGACGTATTCAAAGAGTTCATCTACGCGGCGGCGGGGATGTTCAAACATCTCGACACGACGATCTACAACCAAGAACTCGTCGCCAAATTCAAAACCATCCGCTACCTCAGCGAACGCCACGGCGAATTCGAGCATCGCAGCCAGTTCGCCCTCAAAGTCTACACCAAAGAGTTTCTGAGTGCCCAGGAGGCCTATATGGCCGAAAAAGAGGTTTTCGAAAACCTCAAAGCCGAACTGCAGGGACTCATCACCCGCGAAAAAACCCTCTCCGAACGGTTCAAAACGATGGAAGCGCAGCTCGCCGACACCAAAAACCCGATCCCCCCCGCCAAACTCCCGGCGTTCGAGCAGGAGTTCAAAAAAGTGCGCCGCGAACAGGTCGATACGATCCACCTCATCGGCACGAGCCGGCGCGAACTCGAAGAACACCAGAACAATCTCAAAACGTTCGAGGATTATCACCGCGAGGAATTTCTGCGCTACTTCAGCGAGGTGCACGAAAAACTGGCTCACCAGTACACCGAATCGCTGAACTATTTCGGCTATGATTTCAACGAAGCCCTTTTCCGCTATTCCGAGCGCTCCGAATCGATTCAGCGCTTTAAAAAAGAGGCGGGCATCGAGGGAAAAATGGACCTGTGCAAATACGTCGAATACTACCTGCGCAACGTCGTCCCCGAAGCCCTCTCCGACGCCGGGCACAAGGAACGGCTCCTCGTCGCCAAACGCTACTGCGAACGGCGTAAAACCGAAAAATGAACCTGGTCTATATCGAAGCGTTCGCCTCGCTGGGGCTTTTTCTTTTCGGGATGCTCTATCTCGAAGACTCCCTCAAAAAAGCGGCAGGAAACTCGTTCAAACGGTGGGTCAAAGTCTCCACCGAAACCGATCGCAAAGCGCTCGTCACCGGAGCGATCGCCACCGCCGCACTGCAGAGCTCCTCGGTCACCACCCTGATGGCCCTTTCGCTGGTCGGGGCCGGGCTGATGAGCCTCCAAAGCTCCATCGGGGTCATCTTCGGTTCCAACATCGGCAGCACCGCCACGGGATGGGTGATCGCGCTGGTAGGCTTCAAATTCGACATTCGGCTCATCGCGCTGGCGATGGTCGGCTTCGGGGGAATCGGCAGCGTTTTGTTCGGCGAGGGGAGACTCCGCCACACCTTCGGGGGGATCACCGGCTTCGGACTCATCTTCCTCGGCATCGAAGGGATGAAGGAGAGTTTCATCACCCTCTCCTCCGCTATCGATATCGTCGCGCTGCAGGGATACCACCCCCTCGTTTTCCTCCTGATCGGGCTTCTCCTGACCGCCATCATCCAAAGCAGCGCCGCTTCCATCGCCCTGGCCCAAAGTGCTCTCTTCACGGGGATCCTCGGATTCGAGCACGCCGCCGCTTTCGTCATCGGGGCCAACGTCGGGACGACCCTCACGGCGATCATCGGTGCCATCGGAGGCTCCAGCGACAAAAAGCGCGCCGCCCTCGCCCACGTGCTCTTCAACGTCTCGACCGGCATCGTCGCTTTTTCCCTGCTGGTGCCGCTGACGTGGGGGGTAGCCCGTCTGGGACTGGGGCAAAGCGTCGAGGCGCTCGCCCTGTTTCACACCCTCTTCAACGTTTTGGGGGTGCTGTTGTGGTATCCCTTTATCGCGCGGCTCACCCGGTGGCTCCTGAACCGTTTTACCGTCATCAAACCCGCCGCGACACGCTACATTCATAACGTCTCCCTTTCCATCCCCCCGCTGGCCCATGAAGCGCTGCGCAAAGAGGTTTTTCACCTCGGGCATGAGGTGTGCGTGTTTGCCCTCTGCGCCATCCGCATCCCTGCCCGGGAGGGGCTCAAACACCACGCCTCGATCGCCAAGCTCCTCGATGCGCACCAGGACCCCCTGCCCATCCCTCCCCGAACCCTTTATGCCGATCTGCAGCATCTGCAGGGAGAAATCCTCGATTACGCTTCGCTCCTTTCCCAACGGATCGTCCTTCCCGAAGTCCGCAGAGAGTTTGACCAGACCCTCACGATGGCAACCCAGCTGGTCGCCGCATCCAAATACCTCAAGGATCTTCTCGACGACCTCACGATGCTCAGCGAATCGGACACCCTGGAGATGGCCGCGTTCTACCACGAACTCCGCTACCAGATCCTGGCCCTGTGCATGAGCTACAACGACTGGCTCCAGGGAGACACCAACGCCCAGGGCGAGCTTGAAAAGCTCTTTTCCAAACTCGACGCAAGCTACAAAAACAGCATCGGCATCCTCAACGACATGATCGCCAGCTACAAAATCTCCAAACAGATGACGGCCATCTTCATGAACATTACCCACCTTACGCGGAATTTCTCGAAAGCGTTGTATAAGAGCATCGATACCCATAAGGACAATGCGTAATGCGCCACTTTTTCAACAAACTTTTCTCCATCTTAACCCGTCACGATAAAAAATTTCTGGCACTACTGATCTTTATCTCTATCGTTGTTTCGCTGATCGAGATGATTGGAGTCGGTGCGATTCTCCCCTTTATTACCATTGCCGCCGATTTTTCAGCCATCCACCTTAACTCCTACAGTGCCTGGGCCTACCGTTTTTTTGGTTTTACGTCTGAGATCAACTTCGTAATCGTCTGCGGTCTTGTGTTGCTGCTGTTTTATCTCCTGCGTTCCTTACTCAATCTTGGGTATTTCTACCTCCTTGCAAAATTTTCCAAAGGACGTTATCATCTCATCGCCTACCGCCTGTTTGAAAACTATCTGGGAATGAGCTATCGCGATTTCATCAATAAAAACAGTGCTGAACTTTCCAAGGCCATCAACAACGAAGCGCAAAACATGACCAACCTGATCTCAGGACTGCTGCTGATGCTGAGCGAAATTTTTGTCGTGTTGTTCATTTATGCCATCATGCTATACATCAACTGGAAAATAACCCTCCTCATCAGTACGATTTTACTGCTAAATGCCCTGTTTTTGATAATGACAATTTCACGTTCGATCAAAAAATCAGGAATCATACGCGAACAGCACCAACGTCGTTTTTACGAGATCATCCACAGTACTCTGGACAATTTCAAGCTGATGAAACTTACCTCTCGTTCCGAGCAGCTTCTTAAGCAATTCAACGACGCCAGCTCCGGTTATGCCCATGCCAATATTCGTAATGAAACGCTCTCCCATTTTCCCCGTCTCTTCCTCGAAGCACTAGGATTTGGAATCGTCATCTTCATGGTGATCTATCTCATCCACAAATACCAAAACGACATCTCCGGAATGCTGCCGCTGATTTCCATGTTCATCCTTGGGCTCTACCGCCTGATGCCCTCGGCAAACCGGATCCTCAACGGCTACAATCAGGTCCTTTTTTACAAAAGTTCCCTTGATATCATCCATAATGACCTCATGTACGATACCGAATATCTCGCAAACGGGCCAATCTCTTTTAACCATACTATCACACTTGAGCACATCTCCTTTGAGTATGACGAAGAGAAACCGGTTCTGGAAGATATTTCACTGACAATCCAAAAAGGAGACAAAATTGCTTTCACCGGCGAAAGCGGCAGTGGAAAATCGACCCTGGTAGACCTCATAATCGGTCTTTACCGCCCGAAAAGCGGCCGTATCGCCATTGACGGCATTCCTTTGAATGAACACAATATCAAAGCCTGGAGAAGTAAGATCGGCTACATTCCCCAGAACATCTATCTCTTTGACGGCACCGTCGCCGAAAATGTCGCCTTCGGAACTCCGATCAACTCCGTACAAATTGAAATGGTACTCCGTCAAGCCAACATCCTCGAATTCCTAGAAACCCGGCATGAGGGGATACACACCCGGGTAGGCGAGGGGGGAATCAAACTCAGTGGCGGTCAACGCCAACGGATCGCCATCGCCCGCGCCCTTTACGGTAATCCGGAAATTCTGGTTCTGGATGAAGCAACCAGCGCGCTAGACAACGAAACCGAAGCTAAAATTATGGAAGAAATCTATAAAATAAGTGAAAATAAAACATTGCTTGTGATTGCGCACAGGCTCTCTACGCTTGCACAATGCACGAAAACCTATTATCTTCAATCCAAAACGATGAAAATCGGAAACGCATGAAAAATTTCGCCCTTATCGGAGCCGCCGGCTACATCGCTCCGCGCCACATGAAAGCCATCAAAGAAACGGGGAATACTCTTATCGCCGCACTGGATAAAAACGATTCGGTCGGCATTATCGACAGCCATTTCCCTCAGGCCCATTTTTTTACCGAATTCGAGCGGTTCGACCGCTTCATCGACAAATGGCACCGCAAACACGACAAACGGATCGAGTACATCGCGATCACGACGCCCAACTACCTCCACGACAGCCACATCCGTTTCGCCCTTAAAAGCGGGGCGCATGCGATCTGCGAAAAACCGCTCGTCCTCAACCCCCACAACCTCGACCAGCTCAAAGTGATCGAGGAGGAGACGGGGAAAAAAGTCTACAACATCCTCCAGCTGCGGCTGCATGATTCGATCATTGCCCTGAAAAACAAGATTTCCAAAGAGCTCGAAGCCAATCCGACCCGAATGTACGACATCGATCTCACCTACCTTACGAGTCGCGGGCGGTGGTATTTCGTCAGCTGGAAAGGGGACGAAGCCAAAAGTGGTGGAATTGCCAGCAACATTGGGGTCCATTTCTTCGACATGCTCAGCTGGATCTTCGGCCCTATCGAGGAGAAC
>CAZBIR010000012.1:3207-38283 GCA_964491035.1 uncultured Sulfuricurvum sp. | reverse complement strand
CTTAAAGAAACGTTTTGAACCGCTTAACGTAATTTATAGCTTATTTTTTTTATAATGGGCTAATTTTTTTCCGTTATATTCGCGGCTTCATTACGGCCGTCCTCATGGAGGGACGGCCGTCTGCGGTATAAAATTTAATACATAACAAAGGAGACGACATGCAAATCAGCGGTGCGCAGATGGTTATCGAAGCACTCATCGCCGAGGAAGTCGAAGTGGTATTCGGTTACCCCGGCGGGGCGATCATGAACGTCTATGATGAGATCTACAAACAGCGCTCTTTCCAGCACATTCTGACCCGCCACGAACAGGCGGCGGTTCACGCCGCGGAGGGGTATGCCAAAGCGACCGGCAAGGTGGGGGTGGCGATGATCACCTCAGGCCCCGGATTCACCAACGGCGTCACGGGACTGGCCGATGCCTATATGGATTCGATTCCCCTCGTCGTGATTAGCGGTCAGGTCCCCATGTCGCTGATCGGGACCGATGCGTTCCAGGAGATCGATGCGGTCGGGATCAGCCGCCCGTGTACGAAGCACAACTACCTCGTTACCGATGCGGCCGACCTGCCGCGCGTGCTGAAAGAGGCATTCTACATCGCCCGCACGGGGCGTCCGGGGCCCGTCCACGTTGACATCCCCAAAGACGTGACGGCGCAGATCGCCCATTTCGATTATTCCAAAGAGGTCGAACTCGAAACCTACAAACCGACGACCAAAGGGAACGCCCGCCAGATCAAAAAAGCGATCGAGGCGATCGCGCAGGCCAAACGTCCGCTCCTCTACCTCGGCGGCGGTGTCGTCAGCTCCGGTGCGGCCGATCTGGTGCGCGAATTCTCGAAAATGACCCAGATTCCTGCGGTTGAGACGTTCATGGCACGCGGGACGCTGCGACATGATGATCCGCTGCTCATCTCGATGCTCGGGATGCACGGTTCGTACGCGGCGAATATGGCGATGTCCGAGACCGACCTCGTCATCGGTCTGGGGGCCCGCTTCGACGACCGCGTCACGGGGAAACTCTCGGAGTTTGCAAAAAATGCCCAGATTATCCACGTCGACATCGATCCCGCGTCGGTCTCCAAGCTCGTCCACGCCCATTTCCCGATTGTCGGCGATGTCAAAAACGTCCTTGAGCAGATGATGCCGCTGGCGCGCGAGCAGGTCGATCCCGCCCGCTACGCCCCGTGGCACAACACGATCGCGAATTTCAACAAGCTCCACCCCCTCTCGTACAAAGAAGAGGGAGACCGCCTCAAACCCCAGTGGGTCATCGAGCGTATCGGTCAGCTGCTGGGGGATAACGCCAATATCTCCACCGACGTCGGACAGCACCAGATGTGGACGGCGCAGTTCTATCCGTTTTCCCGTCCCCGCCAGTGGATCAGTTCGGGCGGTCTGGGGACGATGGGATTCGGTTTCCCCGCCGCGCTGGGGGTCAAACGGGCCGATCCCGAGCGGGTCAGCATCAATGTCACCGGGGACGGTTCGATCCTGATGAACATCCAGGAACTGATGACCGCGGTCGAGTACAAGCTCCCCGTCATCAACGTCATCCTCAACAACAACTTTCTGGGGATGGTCCGCCAGTGGCAGACCCTCTTTTACGACAAACGCCACTCGCAGACCGATCTCTCGATGCAGCCCGATTTCGTCAAGCTCGCCGAAGCGTTCGGCGGGGTAGGGTACCGCGTCAACACCAAAGAGGAGTTTGACGCCGCCCTCAAAGATGCGATCGAGAAAAACGTCGTCGCGATCATCGACGTTGTCGTCAACCGTTTCGAAAACGTCCTTCCGATGGTACCGGCGGGCGGATCGCTCTTTAATATGATGCTCGAATACAAGGAGAAATAATGGAAAACGCACGCAGAGTAATTTCCGTTATCGTACTGAACGAGGCGAGCGTCCTCTCCCGCATTGTCGGGTTGTTTTCAGGGCGCGGGTACAACATCGAGTCGCTCACCGTCGCGCCGATCCCCGATTCGAAGTATTCGCGGATCACGATCGTCACCGCCGGTTCGGTCCGCGTGATCGAGCAGATCACCAAACAGCTGCACAAGCTGATCCCGGTTCTGAAAGTTTACGAACATGCCGACCTCGTCGAAAAAGAGATGGCGATGGTTAAAATCCCCCTCGCCGAGTCGCTCAGCGATATCGAAGCGCTGGCCCATGCCTACAACGGCCGGATCGTCAACGTCGGCAGCGACACCCTCATTGCGATGGTTGCCGACGAACCCGCCCGTGTGGGCCACTTTCTCGAAGCGATCAAGCGCTTCCACCCCAAAGAGATCGTCCGCAGCGGGTCGGTCGCGCTGGAACGGTAAGCATGACGCTGCATGAAATCGCCGCGCTTCTGGGCTGCACCGTCAAAGGGGACGATGTCGTGATCGATGCGATGAATACGCTTTACGATGCCAAAGCGGGGGAAATCTCGTTTCTCTCGGACAGCAAACACGAAAAAGAGCTCGCCGCAACGAAAGCGTCCGCCGTGATCCTTCCGGCTTCAAAAGCCCACCTCCTCCCCGAGGGGGTGATCGCGCTGATGAGCGACGAGCCCTATATGGCGGTCGCGAAACTCTCGAAACATTTCGCCAAACCGATCCGCAGCAGCGACGTCCCCCCGGCTATCGGCGAGGGGACGACGCTCTATCCCACCGCCCACGTCGAAAACGGCGCCGTGATCGGGAAAAACTGCACCCTCATGAGCGGCGTCTACGTCGGGGCGGAAGTCCGTATCGGCGACAACGTCACCCTCTACCCCAACGTCTGCGTCTACCGCGACTGCGTCATCGGTAACGACGTCACCCTCCACGCCGGTACGGTAATCGGCAGCGACGGTTTCGGATACGCCCACACCAAAACGGGGGAACACGTCAAACTCTACCAGAACGGCAACGTCGTGATCGAGGACGATGTGGAGATCGGGGCCAACTGCGCCGTCGACTGCGCCGTATTCGGCTCGACGCGGATCAAACGGGGAGCCAAAATCGACAACCTCGTCCACATTGCCCATAACTGCGTGATCGGGGAATACTCGATCCTCGTCGGGCAGGTCGGCCTCGCGGGCTCGACGACCCTGGGGCGCAACGTCGTGATGGGAGGTCAGAGCGCGGCGGCCGGCCACCTCTCCATCGCCCCTTTTACGACCCTCGCCGCCCGCGCCGGAGTGACCAAAAGCGTCCCGCAGGGGGGAACCTACAGCGGCTTTCCGCTGATGGAACACAAAAAATGGCTGAAATTGCAGGCAAAATTGGCTAAAATAGTCGAATCATAAACGCTGGAGGTCAGGATGAAAGGATGGGTAACGGGATTGGTGATGGTTTCGGCGCTTGCAGGTGCCAACGAGATTCAAAGCGATTTCCGGATGCCCGACATCGTCCTCGACGCGATCAAACACTGCGAATGCCTCAAGGAAAACGGGCAGTGCAACCCCCATGTCATCCGGATTAACCAGACCGAAGACGCCCAGCGCGCAGCGGCGGCGGGATTTGCGGTCAACGGCCACCTGATCCGCTGCGGTTCGACGCAGGAGTGCGCGCTTCAGGCGCAGGCGCTTATCGAGGGAGGGATCACCAACCTCGACATGGGCCCCTACCAGATCAATTACAAATACCACCCCAATCCTTACGTTCATGAATATTTCGAGGAACAAACCGCCCGCGAAAAAGCCAATGGCATCCTGACCCGCCTGGTCAAAAGTTTCGGCTATTCGTGGGAGACCCTCGGGCGCTATCACCACGCCCCCACCTCCGACGCCTCGCGCAACGCCCGCTATTACCGTAAAATGTACGCGTATATCTACGGCAACGGCTTCAAAGGGGAAGGAACCGACTGAATTTAAGGTTGCTTTAGCCAAAATCGGTTAAACTCTTTACCTATCACTATCGATTAGGAGATTTTATGAGTTCAGGTGCAACCATTATCAAAGAGATCCCGCTGGACGGTACGAAAAAAGGGGTGATCAGCGTCAGTAAAATCGATGCCCCCTACGGCGAGGGGAGCGACAGCGTCGCCAGCATCGGCGTATCCCTCTCCGGCGATGCCAAAAATCCCGAGTGGAAAGTCCATATCCCGATGGGAAACATCGACGCCGTCGTCGAAGCCCTCAAAAGCATCAAGTAAATCTTCCTCTCTTCGCCCATCATTTCCCTCCCCGGTTCCCATGCGGGAGGGGATAGATTTCTGACGCCCATTCAAAAATCGATACTCCATTTCATCAAACAGGATGAAAGTCATTGTTTTTTGCCGAAGCGATGGTGTATGCGATGTTGGAAATAACCCAAAAGTAACTTTAATTCAGTACTATAACAAAATTGTAATTTACATTGAGTCCGGGGAGGACGCAGCAGAGCATGAAAGAGTTACGTCTCATCGTCATCGAAGACAACAAAACTCTCGCCAAACTGATCGCCCTCAAACTCGAATCGGCTTTCTCGATGAGTGTCGATGTGGCTCATACTCGCATGGAAGCAGAGTTGTTTAGCAAAAAACACTCCTATACTTTTGCCATAGCCGATCTCAATCTCCCCGATGCCCCGGATGGTGAGATTGTCGATGCAATGCTCTCCAAAGGGACCCCGACGATCGTACTGACGGGGAGCATCGACAAAGCGTTTCGGACGAAATTCCTCGAAAGCGACATCATCGATTATGTTCACAAAGGGGGGATTGAGGATATCGACTACGTCATCGAGACGATTCGGCGTTTGCTGAAAAACCGTTCCCATAAAGTGATGATCGTGGATGACTCATCCCTCTTTCGCAGCCAGGCGAAAAAAATGCTTGAAAGATTGTCGTTTCAGGTTTTTGCCCTGGCATACGGTGAAGAGGCGCTGGAGATTCTCAAGCAGCATCCCGATGTGAAACTCATCATTACGGACTATAATATGCCGGTGATGGACGGGATGGAACTTACCAAAGCGGTGCGAAAAAAATACACCAAAAACGAATTGGCGATTTTTGTTATCTCCTCCAGCGACAATCCCGAAGTCTCGGCCATGTTTCTCAAGCGGGGAGCGAACGATTTTATTAACAAGCCTTTCAGCAAAGAGGAGTTTTCCTGCCGCATCAATAACGCCATCGAAGCACTCGAAAATATCGATGCGATGTCGAACATGGCAAGCCGCGACTTTTTAACCGGACTCTATAACCGCCGCTATTTCTTTTCGGTCATGGAACCCTATTTCGCCCATGCGCTCTCAAGCGATGAAGAGTTTGTCACCGCGATGATCGATATAGACCATTTTAAACAGATCAATGATACCTACGGACACGACGTTGGGGACAAAGCGATCATCCACTTCTCCGAAATCCTCCGTTCCAATACCCAGCCGCACGACGTGGTAGCGCGATTCGGGGGAGAAGAGTTTTGCGTGGTCCTCAAAGACGTGGGAAGGGATAAAGCGATCGAAGTGCTGGAACGCATTCGCCAAAAAGTCGCATTGACGCCGTTGGTGCTGGAAGATGGGGCAGAGATCCCCTTTACCGTATCGATCGGTGCCGCGCTGACGCATGAAAATACGTTAACCGATACGATCAACGAAGCCGACGAGAAACTCTACGAGGCGAAAAATAGCGGACGCAATAAAGTTGTCCGGTGAGGAACCGGGGAACACTTTCAGGATTAA
Source organism: uncultured Sulfuricurvum sp. (assembly GCA_964491035.1). GTDB lineage: Bacteria > Campylobacterota > Campylobacteria > Campylobacterales > Sulfurimonadaceae > Sulfuricurvum. The sequence continues at coordinate 32,657 of CAZBIR010000012.1, read as the reverse complement.
ATAATTTCATACACAAAGGAAACAAAAATGGGTTTCATACGTAATTTGGGGACCCGTTCGAAGCTTACGCTTCTGACGGGGATCGCGGCACTGTCGCTGCTGATCATCGGATTGTTGGGAGTGCTGAAACTTTCCGAAGTAAACCAGGGGCTCGAGACAGTTTACAACGACCGGGTCGTTCCCCTCAACCAGCTCAAAGCGATCGCCGACGCCTACGCCGTAAACATCGTCGACACCACCCATAAAACCCGCAACGGCAACATCGGTTTCGATGAATGTGCCAAAAGTATCCGGGATGCCAAAGCGATCGTTGAGGATAACTGGAAAGCGTACATGTCGACTTACCTCACCCCCAAGGAAGCGAAATTGGCCAAAGAGGCCCAGGAGGCGATGGACGGCGGAGACACTGCTACCCAGAATATCCTAAACGCCTGTGAATCACAGGATGTCGAAAAAATCGGCCGTATCAGTATCAACGAACTCTATCCGAGCATCGATCCCATCGGAGAAAAGATTTCCGCCCTCATGGAACTGCAGCTACAGGTTGCCAAAGAGGAGAAAGAGAAAGCGACGGCCATTTACGAAACGAGCCGTATGATGATCATTACGATCATCGTTGTCGCCTTCGCTCTGATGGTCGCTCTGGCGGGATTCATTATCACCGAGATCATGAAATCCATCAAACGTCTTGAAAATACGGTAGAAGAAGTCTCCCAGAACCGAAATTTTACCTACAGCAGCGAATTCGAGGGGAGTGATGAACTTTCACAAATGGGTCGTAAAGTGAATCAGCTCATTGCGATGCTCCGCCAGACGTTTCATGGGATACGGAGCTCTTCGAGCGAAAATCTATCCGTCGCCGCCGAACTTTCTACGACGACGCTCTTGATCGGCAAAGCGGCTGAAGAAGAGGCACGGATCGTTATGGAAACGACAGCCGATTCGGACCGTATGAAAGAAGCGATGCGTACCTCTGCGGCTGAAGCTCAAATTGTACGCGAAAAAGCGATTCATGCCCATAGAGATCTCCAAGAAGCCCAAACAGCGCTGCACCAGACGATCGAACAACTTTCGCAAACGGCACAGATCGAAGGAGAGATCAACCATCGGCTTAACTCCCTCTCCCAGGAAGCGGAACAGGTGAAGCAGGTCCTCAACGTCATCGCCGATATTGCCGATCAGACCAATCTCCTTGCCCTCAATGCCGCCATCGAAGCGGCGCGGGCGGGAGAACACGGACGCGGTTTCGCCGTTGTCGCCGATGAAGTGCGTAAACTGGCGGAGCGGACCCAGAAAAGTCTCATCGAGACCAACGCCACCGTCAACGTCATCGTTCAGTCGATCACCGACATAACCGATCAGATGAACAGCAATGCCGAGCGGATCGAACATCTGGTGCGGGCTACGTCCGAAGTTGACAACCATACCGAAACGGCGGTCAATGCCCTGGCCCACACGGTCGAAGCGATCGAGAAACTCTCCACCGACACCCAGAACAATGCGGCCACAACCGATGCCATTATCCGAAAAATCGACAAGATTAATGAGCTTTCGACGTCAAACGCACGGAGTGTTGAAGAGATCGCTTCAGCCGCCGAACATTTACATCAGATGACCGAGAATCTCACTCAACAGATAGCGGTGTACCGAACGTAGGAACGGCACAGGCGCGCGTGAATGCCGTTGTGCCCATAAGCGGTTACATCAGTGTTACCCTGTTTCGTCCGTGTTCTTTACTATGGTACAAAGCCGCATCGGCCTGCTTTAGCAGCTCTTCGGCGGAGGTTCCCGGACGGTACTGAGCCACTCCCATGCTGATGGTAATGCGTTCCGCCTCCGCAAACGGATGGTTTTCGATCGATTTGCGGATGTTTTCGGCGAGCGTATAGGTTCCCTGGCCCTCGATTTCCCGATAGACGATCATAAACTCTTCGCCGCCCCATCGTCCGACCGTGTCAACCGACCGGATTTGGCTTTTGAGCAGTCCCGCCAGGGTTTTTAGAACCGTGTCGCCGGCGAGATGGCCGTAGGTGTCGTTGATCGATTTGAAAAAATCGATATCGATCATAACGATACAAAAGGGTCTTTGGTACCGCTCACATTCGGCGATGGCCTGTTTTAACACGATATCGAGAGAGGATCGATTGGCGATTTGGGTCAATGCGTCGGTGGTTGCCAGTTTTTGAAGTTCGCGGTTAAGCATCTCCAGTTCGGATGTCCTCTCCTGCACCAACGCTTCGAGCCGTTTGTTCTGGTCGCGAACCATCTCGATGCGCCGCTCTTCCTCCGCATAGATGTGTTTTAGCAACCCGTTGAATTTATCCTGGAGGATAGAGAGCTCGTTAATCCGTTTGTATTTGACGTCGATCAAGCTTTGTTTGGCGGTTTTTAGGTTTGAAATCTGCTGCATCAGGGCGTTGAGCGGGATTTCAAGATGTTTTCGAAAGGCGATGTAAAAGAGGGTGATGAGGGCCAGGCTCTTGATCATCGCGTTGAGAAACAGCATCGTAAAACCGACCTTCAATCGATCGAAAATAGCCCGATCGCTGGAATAAAGAGTCACGTCGGCTAAAAATATCTTGTTCCCGTCATGCATCTGGTAGAGGGGATACGAATAGGTCAGTTCTTCGTCTTTTTCGCTCGCCGAAGCCCCATCTTTTCCCTGATTATAGAGGGGTTTACGATTCGGATCGACGATTTTCACACGGTAAACCAATGGCATTTTGTTCATCCCCTGTGCGATCGAGGAGAGCTGTTCGTCGTTAAGATTCCAGATGGCGGTCTGCAATGCCGGTTCGAAAATATGGGCGATTCGCTCAAGTTCGCGTTGAATGTTCTCTTTGGTATAGCGGTATTCGATCACGACGTGGACCAGCGTCACGGTGAAGGTAATGAGTGCATAGATACCAAGAATGGAGAAAAGCAGTTGCCGGGAGAGTGATTTACGTTTGAACATCCCTATTTTTTCACCGCAAAATATTTTTCGCTGTATTCGCGGTAGATTTCATCGTAACGCCCCGTTTTTTTGAGATGCGCTATCCCCGCGTTGAAATCGTCGCGCGACTGGCGATCTTTGAACGCCGTCTGGTATCGGGTCGGTTCAAACAGTTCGAAAAGTTCAAACGGCTCTTTGGGATCGATTTTCCCTTCGCGGATCAGTTCGTTTCGGTAAAAGGTGAAAATATGGCGATCCATCGCGACGATGTCGGTCCGTCCTTTGAAGAGCATATGCACCTGCTGTTTCTGATCGGCCAGTTCGGTGTAGCGTTTCCCCATTGCCCGGGCTGTTTTCCCAAAGCGTTCCCCCAGATATTTGGCGGCATTTTGAAATCCTATGAGGTGGTAGTCTTTCAGGTCATCGAGTTTTTTAATACCGTAATGGTTTTTTTTCAGGGCGAAAACGGCGTTGTGGTACTGCATGTAATCGATCGAGTAAAACGCTTTGAGCCCGGAACTTTGCTGAATGATCGTCGAGCCGTCGACATAGCCGTGTTTGAACAGTTCAAATCCCCGCCCGATGTTGACGAATACGGGGGAGACGGTGTGCCCCTTGTAGGCCAGCGCCTCTTTCACGATCGTCTGCACGATTCCGCTTCCGTCTTTGAAAACATACGGTGGAGTCGATTCGGAAAAAACGAGTTTGTATTCTTTTGCCGCCCCCAGCGCTGTGAGAAGGAGAAACATCCAGACAATGCGCAATCACGTTCCTTGTTTCGAATTATGTAGTGTGCGTATTATACCGTTTTACTATCGATTTTTTTTATGGACAAGTAGGAAAGGAGGGGAAGAAAGGGCAAAAAAAGCCGAGGGGCAATTATTCCCCCGACCTGTATGTTTATCGGATCATTTAGCGTTTTGTCGCGACAAACGCGGCGATGCGCTTGATCCCTTCGCGAATGCTTTCGATATCGGTGGCGAAGCTGAAGCGGAAGTATCCTTCGGAGCCGAATCCGACGCCGGGGACGACGGCGACCCCCTGATCTTCCAGCAACTCTTTACAAAACTGCATCGAATCGTTGCTCACTTCTTTGATATTGACGAACAGGTAAAAGGCTCCCGCAGGGGAGAGAACGCTGAGGCCGTCGATCTCGTTGAAGAGTTTGACCGCTTCGTCGCGGCGCGCTTTGAACTGGACACGCATTGCTTCGATGTCGGCGTCCGCTTCGCCGTTGAGGCCGACGATCGCCGCTTTTTGCGTAATGCTGTTGATGTTCGAGGTGCTTTGGCTCTGGAGTTTTTTCGTTGCCTGGATGAGCTCGGTATTGGCCGCGGCCATGTATCCGAAACGCCATCCCGTCATCGCGACCGATTTGGAGAGGCCGTTGATCGTGACGGTGCGAGCGAACATATCGTCGCTGACCGCCGCAGCCGAGGTGAACTCGCCGTCATAGATCAGTTTTTCGTACATTTCGTCGCTGGCGACGATGACATCGGTCCCTTCGAGCACTTTGCCCAGGGCAACCAGTTCGTCACGGGTATAGACCGCACCCGTCGGGTTGGAAGGAGAGGTGAGGATGAGCATTTTCGTTTTCGGCGTCAATGCCGCTTTGAGCTGCTCGGGGGTGATTTTGAATCCGCTGGCATCGTCGGTCATGATCTCGACGACGCTTCCGCCGCAGTACATGACGAGTTCGGGGTAAGTCACCCAGTACGGAGCGGGGATGATCACTTCGTCACCCGACTGGATCGTACACGCAAAAAGGTTGTAAAGGGAGTGTTTGGCACCGTTGTTGGTGATGATCTGGTTGGGTTTGTACTCCAGGCCGTTGTCCCGTTTGAGTTTAAGAGCGACGGCGGCTTTGAGATCGGGGATCCCGTCGACGGCGGTGTATTTGGTGAAGCCCTCATTGATCGCTTTGATCGCGGCGTCCTTGATCACCTGCGGGGTGTCGAAATCGGGTTCGCCGGCGGAGAAACTGAGGATGTTTTTCCCCTGGGCTTTGAGCTCTTGTGCCAGCGTGGAGATGGCGATGGTAATCGATTCGGAGAGAGTGTTGACGCGATCGGTTAACATAGGATGGACCCTTGTAAAAAATTTCGAAATTGTAACATGGTTAGGCTAAAAAACTATCGGGGGAAACGAGTTGATGGGATGCGCTTTTCGCTCATAGCCCGCAAAATGTGTAGATCGGTTACCAATCAAAGGAGATGGTACAGTTTTTATTTGACTTTTTGGCGCAGTAGAGGGCTTTGTCGGCGCGGCCGAGGATGTCGTCGTAGGTATCGCCCTGTTTGTGCACGGTGACCCCGACGCTGACCGTGACGCGGATCGTTTTTCCCATGTACATCAGATTGCTCTGCGCAATTTTGGAACGGATGTTGTCGGCGATCGCGAACGCCTGTTTTTCGTCGCACCGCCCGAGGATGACGGCGAACTCCTCGCCGCCGTAGCGGTACACCTTGTCCCCCGAACGGATCATCGTCTTGATCGACTGGGCGATGAAATACAGGACCTTGTCCCCGGCGAGGTGGCCGTATTCGGCGTTGAGAAACTGGAAGTCGTCGGCATCGATCATCATCAGAACGAGGGAGAGCTTTTTGTCGGTACCGGCGGCCAGCGTGGCTTCCATGTCGTCCATGAACGCTTTGCGGTTCCCGACGCGGGTGAGCGGATCGGTCGTGAGGGCGGAGACGGCTTCTTGCAGATCGGTGGTGAGTCCGTCGATTCGCGATTGCGCTTTGTCCAGTTCCGAAGCCATCGTTTTGTTGATTTCGCTGAGCCCCTCGATAAAGGTGATGCAGCGCTCCAGTACGTCGGAGGGGACGTTGTCAAGGTAGGTCTGCTCCATCCGGGCAACGGAGGAGATGTCGGCATGGGACTCGACGAACGACATGATCGAGCGCTGCGCGATGTCGAGGTAGCGGGTAACGTCGTCCTTTGAGGAACTGAGGACTTTGTGTTCGGCGTCTTCCTGGGCTTTGCGCAGTTCGGGGTCGTTTAGCTGCAAAAAAAGTTCGTCGAAGTGTTTTTTGTACTGGGAGGGGTAGGGGGGAATCTGCATCGAACGCAGCACTCCCATCACCTGGTCGTGGATATCCGATACCTTGCGGTAGACGGCGACGCTGCCTTGTTGTTCTTCGTCCAGCATGTTCCCCCCTTGTTTTTGAATCATTGTACCCTATTTTCGTCAATCCGAAAAAAGGCAGGAGGCTATTCAAAAAAGATCGTGCAGTTTTTGCGCTCTTTTTTCGCCTGGTAGAGGGCGTCGTCGGCCCGTTTGATAAACTCTTCGAGGGTGTCCCCGGCATGATGGACCGTTACCCCGACGCTGACGGTGACGTGGATGGTTTTGCCCATATAGATGAGCTGGCTGTGCTCGATTTTGGAACGGATCTTGTCGGCGATCGCGTAGGCCTGATCCTGCTCGCACCGGGTGAGGAGAACGGCGAACTCCTCTCCGCCGTAGCGGTACACCTTGTCGCCGCGGCGGATCAGCGATTTGATGCTCTGGGCGAGGAAAAAGAGCACTTTGTCCCCGGCGAGGTGGCCGTACTCATCGTTGAGAATTTTGAAATTGTCGGCATCGATCATCATCAATACCGTCGGAAGCTGCCGCGTTGCCCCCGCTTCGAGGATCTGCGCCAGATCGTCGGCAAACCCTTTGCGGTTGCCGACCTGGGTGAGGGTATCGGTCGTGAGATTGAGGATCGCTTCCTGGAGCTCACCGCTGAGGGCATCGATTTTCTGCTGCGCTTTTTCGAGTTCATCGGTCATGTCGCGCACCAGGGCACTGAGCCCTTCAACGAAGGTGGCGCACCGTTCGGCGTTGTTTTCGCCGCCGTTGTCGATATACTGCCCCTGCAGCTTGGCGAGGTGGGAGATGTCCGAGTGGGTTTCGGCAAACGCCATCAGTGAGCGCTGCGCGAGGTCGAGATAGCGGCTCAGTTCGGCCTGCGGATCCAGCATCTTTTCGTCCTGCTGGAGATTCTTTTTGAGCCCTTCGTCGGCTTCGCGGAGAAAAATTTCGTCGAAATGGCGCTTGTAGTGGGACGGGTAGGGGGGGATGGTCCGTTCGCGCAGGACGTCGATCGTGCGATCGTGGATTTCGAAGATGCGGTCGTAAACACTCTTTTGGCGCATGGTGCGTGCTCTTTTCGAATGAAGATGCCATATTGTAGCACGTTGTGATATTTTTTTGTGAGTGAAAAAGGATCAACCCTGCAGATTTGTGTTACCATATCCGCTATCAGTGATGGCAGCCGATCATCAACGCAGGAGTTCCGATGTCCAAAGCGCCTCTTCGCATCGCATTTTTCTGGCACATGCACCAACCCTATTACAAAGAAGACGACACCGGGATCATCGAAATGCCGTGGGTGTTTTTGCATGCCCTCAAAGACTATTACGAGATGATCTGGCACCTGAAACGGTTCCCCTCGCTCAAGGCGACGTTCAACCTCTCCCCGGCGCTGCTTGAGCAGCTGAAGCTCTACGAAAAGCACGACGTCAACGACCGCCTTCTCAACCTGCTGCGCCGCCGGTGCGATAGCCTCGATGAGGGGGAACGCAGATGGGTGATGCGGTTTGCGGGGTATGCCCATTACGACCATCAGATCCGTCCCATGAGCCGCTACCTCCAGCTCTATGAGCTCTCGAAGGAACGTCCTCTCAGCGACGGGGAACTGTGCGAGATCGAGGTGCTGTTTCTCCTCTCGTGGTGCGGTAACGCCCTGCGCAGCGAGAACCCCGTCGTCGCGTCGATGATCGAAAAAGGGGAGGGATTCGGCGAAGAGGAGAAAAATACCCTGATCGACGCCCTGATCGGTTTTATCCGCATCATCGTCCCCGAATACCGCAAAATGATGGAGAGCGGGCAGATATCGCTCGCAATCAACCCGATGTACCATCCGATCATGCCCCTGCTGATGGACATGAAAAACGCGGTACGCAGCCGCCCGGGGACGCAGCTGCCCTCCACGACCTGCGTGTTTGAGGAGGATGCCTACCGGCAGCTCGAAAACGGGATCGGGTGTTTTCGCGAACGGTTCGGGTGCGACCCGCACGGGATCTGGCCCTCGGAAGGCTCCGTCAACGACACGACGCTTCAGGCCTACGGGCGCTACGCCCTGGGGTACGCGGCGACGGACGAGGAGATTTTGTTTGCCACCCTCAACAATTATGACCGCAAGCTCCTCTACTCCCCTTACCGGTTTCGCGATGAGAAGGGGGTTTTGCTCGTCTTTCGGGACAAACGGCTCAGCGACAAAATCGGGTTTCATTATTCCAGCTGGGACAGCGAGGCGGCGACGGAAGATTTTATGGGATCGCTACGCGCAATTTACGAGGAGGGGGAAAATCCGCTGGTATCGGTAATCCTGGATGGAGAGAACGCGTGGGAGTTTTATCCGAACAACGGGATGGATTTTTTCAATCTCCTCTACCGCAAGCTCGAACAATCACCGTGGTGCCAGACGGTCCATCTCGACGAGCTGGCGAAAAGCCCGCAAAAAGTGCCGATTCTCTCGGGTATCCATCCGGGGAGCTGGATCTACCGCGATTTTTCGACATGGATCGGTCAGCGCGACAAGAACCGCGCGTGGGAGATGCTCTGTCAGACCCACCTCGTCTACCAGCGCCATGCCGATACCCTCACCGAGGAGGTACGTGCCAAAATCGAGCGGGAATTCCTGATCGCCGAGGGGAGTGACTGGTTCTGGTGGTACGGGACCGACCACGAAAGCGAATACGCCGATATGTTCGACAACCTTTTCCGGCAGCGGCTGATGCGGATTTACCGCTATCTTTCGCTCAACGTCCCCCTCTACCTGCTCCGCCCGAACCGCTCCGAATCGACGCAGGTTTCCGTCATTCCGACCGAGTGGATCTCTCCGTCGCTAAGCGCCGAGGAGGAGCCCTATTTCGAGTGGTACGGTTCGGGGATCGTCCACGAGCCGGTGCTGACCAACGTGATGGATACGAGCGAGAAAGGGGTGGTGCGGAGCATGCGCTACGGGTTTGACCACCGCTACCTCTACCTGTCGCTGGAAGGCAAATGGGACCCGCTGCGGGATAAAAAACTCATCGTGCGGCTCGTGTGCATGCAGTGCGAGACGCTCGAAATTCCGCTGATGCGCGGGGGACGGATGGATCGCCGTAACGACGGGGCGGCGGGGATCATCGCCCGATCGGTCCAGCTGCGCGTGCCGCTGGAGTGGGTCCGGGCCGACGAGACCTTTTCGCTGCAGGTCGAGGTGCTTGCCGACGGTCAGCTCGTTTCCCGTTTCCCGAGGGCCCATGCGTCGATTCTGGCCCGCTATATCGAACGTGCCTATGACTGGTACATCTAAGGAGCGCTTGTGAGCACGTTTTTATTCGGCATCCACTGCCACCAGCCGGTGGACAATTTTGACAGCGCGATCAACGAGGCGATAGAACGCTCCTACCTGCCGCTGTTTCGAACGCTGAGCGCCCATGAGACGTTTCGCTTCAGCGTCCATTTCAGCGGGTGGCTACTCGACAAGATCGCCTCGGAACACCCCGAGCTTTTCGGACTGATGGAGACGATGAGCCGCCGTAACCAGATCGAGTGGCTGGGGGGAGGGTATTACGAACCGATCCTCGCCTCGATCCCCTCCAAAGACCGCCGCACGCAGATCGACATGCTCTCCGATCGGCTCGAAGCGCTGTTCGGCCGCCGCCCCCGGGGGATATGGCTGACCGAGCGGGTCTGGAGCGACGAGATCATCGGCGACCTGTGTGCCTGCGGAATCGAATACACCCTCGTCGACGACTACCATTTCTGGCGCGCGGGGTTCCGTCCTGACGAGTGCGAGGGGTATTACCTCAGCGAAAGCGGCGGGGAGACGATCAAGATTTTCCCGATCCAGAAATCGCTGCGCTACCTCCTGCCCTTTTCGGAACACGAGCAGGCGATCGAAGCGATCGCGTCGATGAAAACGGCGATCTGTTTTGACGACGGGGAGAAATTCGGCCTGTGGCCCAAAACCTACGACTGGGTCTACACCGACGGGTGGCTGGAGGCGTTTGCCCGCGGGGTCGGTGAAGAGGGGCGCATCACGACGATGCATTTTGCCGATTATCTCGATGCGTGTCCCTCGCGCGGTCTGGCGTACCTGCCGAACGTATCGTATTACGAGATGGGGGGATGGTCGTACCCGCCGGGGCGGTCGCACATGGCCGAAGAGGGGGCCAAACTCCTTTCGGAACGTTTCGGCGAGACGGAGACCCAAAGCGTGCTGGGGGGTGGGATATGGAAAAATTTCCTCGTCAAATATCCCGAAGCCAACCATATCCACAAGCGGATGCTCTCCCTCTCGGACGACATCGATGCCCTCGGATCGGAAGAATACGCCCGCGCGGTCTACCGGGCGCAGACGAACGACGTACTGTGGCACGGGGTATTCGGGGGGCTGTACCTCCCCAACCTGCGTGACAACGCCTACCGCTACCTCATCGAGGCCGAGGCGATCCGCTCGCGTGCGCAAGGGTATAAATGCCGGATCGGCGATATCGACCGCGACGGCTACGAGGAGATTACCCTGATCAACCCGACGCTGTGCGCGATCGTATCGACCCGCCGGGGGGGGATGCTGATCGAACTTGACCGGATGGCCCGGGGGTTTAATCTGCAAAACACCCTGACCCGGCGACAGGAGCTCTACCACCTCTCGCTGGTGCGTGAACAGTCGCACGAAGAGCACAAAGGGGTCCAGACGATCCACCACACCCGCCATCTGCTGAGCTCCGAGGCCTCCGAAGCGCTCCATTTCGATTTTTACGAGCGCCGCTCGTTCGGGGATCATTTTTGTAACCGTGGGGTCGATCTGGACCACTTTTACCGGTGCGATTACCATGAATACGGTGATTTCATCACCTCTGCGTTTGCGATCGAGGGGTGCAGCGATGAGGAGGTGACGCTGGGGAGGCTGGGGCGAATCGGCGAGAACGCCCTCAAACTCACGAAGAGCTTTCGGATCGGTGAGGAGCGGCTGGAAGTGAACATCTCCGTCGATGCGCCGCTGCACGAGGGGCTGATGTACGTCAGCGAGCTGAACCTCCACTTCGCCAACCTCAGCGACGTCGTGATTCGCACCGAAACCCATACGCTGGGGGCCAGGGGGGAGATGCTCCATCTGCACGGTCCCCTGAGTCTCTACGATCCGTATCTGGACGAGACGATGCGGATCGAATGGAACCGCGAATGCCGCCTCTTTTTTCATCCGATCATGACGGTTTCCCAAAGCGAGGGGGGAATTGACCTGATGGTACAGGGGGCGATGATCGCGTTTGCGTTTGTGTACGAGGGGAACCTCGATCTCGAATGCCGTATTACCTGGGACAAGGAGCGATTATGAGCACGTACCGTTACGACCCGCTGGAAAACGAGTGGGTCATCATCTCCCCCCACCGTCTCAAAAAGCCGACGCTCGAAGCTCAGGATGTGCGGATGGTGTCGGAGAAATGCCCGTTTTGCGAAGGGAACGAAGCCCTCAGCGACGGCGAGATCGATGCGACGGCCAGCGATCCGAACCGGACCAGAAATACGGCGGGGTGGATCAACCGCGTCGTCGCCAACCGCTACAAGGCCGTAAGCATCGAATCGTGCGACGAGGTTTCAGAACGTTCGGGGATGTTTCTCAGCCGGGGAGGGTTCGGCGCGCATGAAATCGTGGTCGATACCCCGCGCCACGACGCCGATCTGGCGGGGATGCAGACCGATGAGGTGATCGTCTATCTCCAGATGATCCGCCGCCGGCTCGAAGATCTCGCGCGGGATCGAAAAATCGCCTACATCAGCGTCTTTAAAAACGTCGGGGTACTGGCGGGGGAGACCCTGGCCCATCCCCACACGCAGATCGTCGCCCTGCCTTTCGTCCCTCCCCATATCGAGGCGATGGTGCGGCGCGAAAACGATTACCACTGGGAACACCAGTCCCACCTGCTCCTCGATGACGTGGCGCGCAGCATCGAGGAGGGGGAGCGGATCGTCTCGTGCGAGGGGGAGTTTTGCCTTTATGCCCCCTTTGCCTCGCGCTACCCCTTTGAGCTGAGAATCGTCCCCCGCAGCGTCATCCGCTCCCTGAGAGAGACCAGTTCGGCGCAGATGATCTCGCTGGCGGTGTTGCTGCGCCGCTCCATCAAGCTGGTGAAACGGGTGCTGGGGGAGAAAACGGCGTACAACGTCGTCTTGCGCGAAGTGCCGTGTGCGTCGTTCAACGACCGCCATATTTTCCACGTGATGATCATCCCCCGGCTGTTCGGCACCACCGCGCTCCAGAGCGAGGAACGGGTCCCGATCAACCCGATGAGCCCGGAGGAGGCGGCCCGTCTCTACAAGGAGCGGTTATGAAAATCGCGGTTGCCGCCTCGGAGATGTTTCCCTACGCCAAAAGCGGGGGGCTGGCCGACGCGGTCGGCGGATTCGTGCGCGAGCTCTCGCGCCACCGTGAAACCCTGGGCATCATCCCCCTCTATGGGATGATTGAGCGGAAAAAATTCGGCATCCGCAAAACGGCGATCGCGTTTAGCGTCGAACTTTCAGACGATAGCTATCCCATCGAGATTTACCGCGCGCAGGAGGGCAACGTCTTTTTTGTCCACCATCCGCTGCTATGCGAGGGGGAGAGCCTGTACGAATCGGAGCGCAATGACCTGCGTTTCGGCCTTTTTTCCCATGCCGTGTGCGTGCTGGTGCGTGATTATTATCCCGTAGACGTCCTCCATCTGCACGACTGGCATACGGCCCTCGTCGCGCCGCTGGCCAAAGAGCGTTACGGCCTGCGGTGCGGCATCCTCCTGACGATCCACAACCTCGCGTTCCAGGGAATTTTCGAAAAAGAAGCGATTGAGACGCTTCGGCTGGGATGGGAGCTTTTTACGATGGAAAAGCTCGAATTTTATAACCGCGTCAATTTTCTCAAGGGGGGGATCGTCTACGCCGATGCGGTCAACACGGTCAGCCCGACCTACGCGCAGGAGGTCCTGCACAGCGAATACGGATGCCATCTCGAGGGTTTCTTGCGACGGCACGTCCCCAAAATCACGGGAATTCTCAACGGCATCGACGAAGAGGAATTCGACCCCGCCAACGATCCCGCCCTCGATTTTCCCCTCAGCCGCCGCTCCCTCAAGCCCAAAGAGAAGGAGAAAGGGGCACTCTGCGAACGTCTGGGATTTTCGGATGCGCACCTGCCGCTGTTTGTCTACGTCGGGAGGATGAGCGACCAAAAAGGGATTCGCGAACTCGCCGAGCTGGTCCGCCACATCAAAGACGCCCCCCTCAATATCGTCATCCTCGGAAGCGGCGAACCCTATTTCGAGGCGCTGTGGCACCCCTATGCGCATTGTCCGAACATCCGGGTGATCCTGGGCTACGACGAAGCGACCAGCCGCCGCCTCTACGCTGCGGCCGATTTTTTCCTGATGCCTTCGAAATACGAACCCTGCGGGCTGGCGCAGATGATCGCCATGCGTTACGGGGCGATCCCGATCGTCCGCAAGACGGGGGGACTGCGTGACAGCGTCGTCGATTTCACCGATCGTTCGCCGGTCCGTCCTCACCGGTCCGGGGTGGGGATCGTGATGGAACACAACGACCTCGTATCGTTTATGGGGGCCATCATCAAGGCGCTGGGGCTCTACGCCGACGGCAAAACGCGCCGGGATATCATATTGTCCAATATGAAAATGAGATTTTCCTGGTCTGAGCCGGTGCGCGAGTATCTGGAACTGTACGGATCGATCATGCCGGGGGGGAGACGATGACGCCGCCGCGGACGCTTGCCCTCGATGTGGGGGGGACCTACCTGCGCTACCGCGTCGATGAGGGGGAGGTGACGCAAACGGAGGCGAACGGGTGGGAAGAGCGCGTCGTTTCGCTCCTCCAGAGCGATTCGGCCATTACGCGCGTCGGGATTGCGTTCGCCGGGCAGGTGGAAGGGGGGAAGATCGCTTCGGCCCCCAATCTCGCCGTTACCCATCACGACATCGTCCGCTACCTGAGCGGCCGTTTCGCGGGGGTGGAGGTGGCGATCGACAACGATCTCAAATGCGCGGCCCTCGCGTACCGCCGTCGTTATGGGGCCGATTCGGTGGCGGTTCTCTATGCCGGGACGGGGCTGGGATCGGCGCTGATCAGCGAGGGGAGGGTGGTGCGCGGGTGCGCCAACCTCGCCGGGGAGATCGGCCACGTCGGCTACAGGGAGGCCCCGTTTGCGTGCGGGTGCGGCAAGTACGACTGTTTTGAACTCTACGCTTCGGGCAGCGGGATCGAAAAACACCGCCGCCATTACGGACTGGATGCGGGAAACCTGGATGCGTGGCTGGAGGGGAAATCCCCCAAAGAGGCCGCCGTCGCCGAAGAGGCGCTCGAAGCGTTCGTCCGGGCGGCGTCGCTGCTGATTACCCTGCATAACCCCGCGATCCTCGTGATCGGGGGAGGGGTGATAGGGCACAACCCGCTGTTTACGCAGCGCGCCCTCAAACGGATCGAGGCACGGACGTTTGCTCCCGCCATGAGAAGGTGCCGGATTTTCCTCGCCGATCTCGAACATGCCCCGCTGGAGGGGGCGGGATTATTGTTTTCATAAATTTTAGGCTACAATCTAATGCAACACACTTTTCGGGCATAGCCTGCAAAGTGGCAGGGACATCTCTCCCTGCATCCCCTAAAGCTGCCCGTATCTTTCGGATACGGGAGAGAAGCTGCCCTTGAAGCAAAAAGGGGTAAAGTCAGAAAATATTACACAAATCAGTGGGTGGAGATTAACGATGTTCAACTATGGCTCGATCAGCAACGACCGGTATCAAAAGAGGGTCGCCTATTTTTCGATGGAATTCGCGATCCACCAGGCGCTCAAGGTATATTCAGGCGGCCTTGGATTTTTGTCGGGCTCGCATATGCGCAGTGTTTACGACCTCAAACAAAGTGTCGTCGGAGTCGGCATCATGTGGAGTTACGGCTATTACGACCAGGGACGCAACGAAGACCGCAGTCTGAAGGTGGAGTTTACCCGCAAGCATTTCTATTTTCTCGAAGAGCTCAAGGAGAAAATCCACGTCACGATCAACGGCAAGCAGGTAGTCGTCAAAGGGTATCTCCTGCGCCCCGAAGTGTTCGGTACCGCTCCGATCGTTTTCCTCTCGACCGATAACGACGAAAACGATTTCCTCTCCCGTACCATCACCCACAAGCTCTACGACCCCAACGAACAGACCCGCATCGCGCAGGAGATCGTGCTGGGGATCGGGGGGACCCGGATGCTCGAGGCGATCGGTTACGACGTCGAGGTGTACCACATGAACGAAGGGCATTCGGTCCCCCTCGTATTCGAACTCTACGACCGCTACCGCGATATGGAAAAGGTACGCGAACGGGTCGTCTTTACGACCCATACCCCCGAAAAGGCGGGGAACGAGGAACACCCGATCCATCTGCTGCATGAAATGGGCTTTTTCGGTGCACTCAGCGTCGAAGAGGTACGCCGGATCACCCTGTATCACAACGAGGACATGTTCAGCCTGAGCCTCGCGGCGCTGCGGTGCGCCAAGATCGCCAATGCCGTCTCGCAACTGCACGGGGAAGTGGCCCGGCGGATGTGGGAACATCACGAGGGGGTATGCCCGATCATCTCGATCACGAATGCCCAGAACCGCCGTTTCTGGACCGACAAAACCCTCCTCAAGGCGATCGACGAACACGAGCTTTACGAACTCGGATCGCGCAAAAAACACCTCAAAAAGCTCCTCTTTTCCGAGGTCGCCGACCAGACGGGGAAAATGTTTGACCCCGAGGTGTTCACGATCGTCTGGGCGCGCCGGTTTGCCGAGTACAAACGCCCCGGGCTGCTCAAATACGATTTCGAGCGTTTCGTCCGCCTCATCACGCAGGACAAATATCCCGTACAGGTGATCTGGGCCGGGAAACCCTATCCGTTCGACCCCGCCGCGATCAACATCTTTAACGAACTCGTGGACCTGACGCGGCGTTACATGCGCATTTCGGTCCTCACCCGCTACGAACTCGACCTCTCACGCATGCTCAAGCAGGGGGCCGACCTGTGGCTCAACACCCCCCGTATCACCCGCGAAGCGAGCGGTACGAGCGGGATGTCGGCGAGCATGAACGGCGCGATCCATTTTTCGATCAACGATGGATGGCATCCCGAATTTGCCGACCACGGCAAAAACTGTTTCACGATCCCGCCGCTGGATCATACCCTCCCCATCGAGGAGCAGGACCGGCTGGACAACAAGAATATGATGGACATGCTCGAAAACGAAATCCTTCCCCTCTATTACGACCGCCCCAAGGAGTGGGAACAGATCATGGCCAACGCGGTCCGCGACGTCTACACCCAGTTTGATTCGGGACGGATGGCCCACCTCTACTATACCCTCATGTACGAGCACAAACCCGCTCTGGCAGAAAGTTTCGAAGAAGAGATCTAGGCCTCCAGGATATACCCCTCTCCCCGGACGTTGCGCAGTGCGAACCCCGGTATCGCGGTGCGGATCTCCCGCATGTGCGACGCTATCGTGTTCAGGCGGATCAGTTTTCCCTCCCACACTTCTTCGATCAGCAGGTCGTAGGTGACCAGACGGTTGCGGTGTCGGCATAGCAGATGGAGGATGTTGCGCTGGTTTTTGCTCAGCGCGACCGTTTCGCCGCGAAACCGCAGCTGCCGCGACCGGAGGCTGAACGTATGCTCGGGGGCGATTTTCACCTCTTCGGACTGGGCGGGCGAGAGGAGCTTTCGAATCCGGAACAGCAGCTCCATCAGGTCAAAAGGTTTTTTGAGATAATCGCCGCACCCCTGCCGGTAGGCGCGCGCGATGCTCTCGATATCGGTGAACGCGCTCATGAAAATCACCGGTTTTCCGGGATCGTTGCGCGATATCCACTCCATCACTTCAAAGCCGTTGGCCCCCGGGACGTTGATGTCGAGGATGTAGAGATCCGAATCGAAGCCGCACGCTTCGAGCATCTCTTCCCCCTCGCCGTAGCTTTCGACGTCGTAGCCGTGCAGGGCGAGGAAATCGGCGACGTTTTTGCGCAGCGCGTATTCGTCTTCGAAGAGGGTGATTTTCATCGCTTCCCTTTACCGTGGAAAATATAGGTGAACGTGGTGACCCGGTCGGAAGAATCGACGCGGGCCGCGATATTGAGCCGCCGGCAGATCGAGGCGACGATCTCCAGTCCGATCCCCATCCCGGTCGTTTCGTACCCCTCGCGGTACCCCTCGCTAAAGATATGGACCGGGTCGATAATCGTGTTTCCCCGGTTTGTGACACTGAGCGTCATCTGGGGTTTTTTACTCAGGACGACGGTGATCTGAGATCCATCATCAGCGTATTTGATGGCATTGGAAATCGTATTGTCGACGATCCGCCGGAGGTCGGAGGAGAATGCCTCGACGAAGCACCCCTCCTGTGCGTCCAGGTGGAGGAGGATGTTTTTGACCTCGGCCTGGAGGTCGAAAAAAGCGATCCTTTCGCGCAAAAAAGCGGCAAAATCGAGCAGGCTGCGCCGGGGCTGGGTTGTGGTCGTCCCCAGCGCGTAGTAGAGGTCTTCGTAAATGACCTGCAGCGAACCGGCCGCCGCGTGCATCGTATCGACGTAGCGGTTTTTCGGATAGTGGTATCCGTACATCTCCGCGGAGGTTCTGATGACGCTGAGGGGGTTGTAGAGCTCGTGGTAGGAGCGTTTGAGCAGGCTGCGCAGATGTTTGATGACGGAGCGCTTGCGCAGATGCAGCCGCACCCGGGCGAGCACCTCTTTTTCGTAAAAGGGTTTGACGAGGTAATCGTCCGCGCCGCTTTCGAATCCCCGGGTCTTGTCCTCCAGGGTCCGCAGCGCGCTCATGAAGAGGATGGAGAGATCCTTTTGGCGGGCGGAGCTTTTGATCCGGCGGCATACCTCGTAGCCGTCCAGATCGGGCATCAGGATGTCCAGGAGGATCATATCGAAATCGGTCTCTTCTGCGCGGCGGATCGCTTCGTGGCCGTTTCGGGCGACGTAGATTTCAAGATCCAGCGGCGAGAGGATGTCGCAGATCAGCACGAGGTTGCGGATCTTGTCGTCTACCAGCAGCACTTTGGGTTTGTCGGATTCGTATTCGAACATGGCTCCCTCAGACGATTGAATTTTCGATGGCGTTGAAGTCGATCTGCGACAGCTTTTCGGACAGCCACCTTTTGCACTCCCCCTCCTCCAGCGATTCGACCAGCCGCTCGGCCCGGCTCAGGGCACCCTGAGCGATCGCATCGTGCAGATCGCGGCGCTGGAGGGAGGAAAGGGGCGAGAGATCGAACGTATCGGGCGGTTTTACCGTCACGCCGGAGAGGGTCGAGGTGAGGAGCGTGACGATCTGCTCGGCGGTGAAGGGTTTGGGCAGCCATCCGTCGAAAAGAGTTCTGTCGCGCTCCTCTTTGAGGGCGCTGATCGCGATCAGTGCGGCGCGGGTTCCGTTTTCACGGAGTCTTTCGGCCGTTTCGTACCCGTTCATCCCCGGCATGAGGATATCGAGGCAGATGATGTCGGGCTCAAACGTCCGGGCCGTTTCGAGGGCTTCGGCTCCGCCGGGAGCGCTTTTGACGTCGCAATGGAGGGTAAAAAAGATGTCTTTTAGGATCTCGCGGTTTTCGGCCATGTCGTCGACGACGAGAACTTTTTTGCCGCTCAGGGAGGCCGTATCGAGCCTGGGGGGAAGCGGTTCGGAAATCATTGGGGAGGTCTGGCAGATCGCCTGCAGCGTCGCATCGATGTTTCGGACATTACTTTCGATGATGCGGGTGTACTTCTCGACCCGTTCGGGATGTTTGCGCAGCAGTGCGGCGTAGCCGCTGATCTGGTGGAGGGAATTGCTAAGACTGTGGAGGTGGCTTTTCATCGCCGCACCACCGAGGGATCGAATACGATTTCAAACCGGCTTCCCCCCTCGCGGGGGAGATAGCGCAGGTCGCTGTGAAAACTCTTGCGGATGATCTCCAGGCTCATGTAGAGTCCCAGCCCGGTCCCTTTTCCCTCCTCCTTGCTGGTGAAAAAAGGGTTGAAAATCTTTTCGCGGAGCGGTTCGGGAATCCCCCCGGCGTTGTCCTCGAGCGCGAGGAGCGCCAGCCCGCGGGAATCGGAATCGATGATGAGGGTGAGCTGTTTGTCGGGGCGGTCGGATTCGTCGAACGCGTCGCGGGCGTTGGCGAGGAGATTGAGGAGCACCTGCTCGAACTGATCCTCGTACCCCTCGATCACCACCCCGGTGCGGCGCTCCTCGACCTGGACGGAAACGTTGTGGTTGTAGAGCTGCCGCTCGATCAGCACCAGGACCGCGTCGATACTGTGCCGGAGCTCAAAAGGGCGGGGTTCGCGGGAGGGTTTTACGAATTCCATGAAGGTTTCGATCGTCTGGGACATTTTCTGGCATTGATTCTGGATGAAACGGGCACCCCGGAGGGTATCTTCGGGATGGAGCTCTTCCATCTGCGCTTTGAGGGTGAGGTTGATGGCGGTGGCGCTGAGGGCGTTGAGGGGCTGGCGCCACTGGTGGGCGATCATCGCGACCATCTCCCCCATCTGGGCGAGTTTGTTCTGGTGGCTGATCCGCCGTTCGTGTTCGAGGTTCTTTTCCGTTTCGCGTTTCAGCCGCTCTTCCCACTCCTGCGCCATCGTATTGACCATGTGGGTCATCGCCTGTACGATTTCGTTGGCCCCTTCCACCCCCTCGGAGAACTCCTCGCTCACGCTACGGGGGCGATCGGCCGCGGGGCGTTCGCTCAGCGAGAGGAGGGTCATCGTTTCGTTGAGCAGTTCAAAGCGCCCTTCGGCCGTGAAAAATTCGCCGTAGGTGAAAAAACCGCACACGGGGCTATACCGGGCGATCGTGGCGATTTCGAGGCCGCTTTGGTCCCGGAACAGACGTCTCAGGGCGGCGCACGAATAGACGAATACCGATTCGGGCTCAAACCGCTCGTAGAGTTCGCGGGTTGTGGCGAGATTGTTGTGGAGGATGGTCGTGATATCCCCGATCCCGAAGCGGACCGTCTCGCCCTGCGAGATATTGCCGCCAAACGAGATCGATCCGTCTTCGTGGAGTCTGAGGCAGGCGCGGGCGATGCGGACCTCGCCCCGCTCCAGAATCAGGGGGAAGGCTATCCCGCTTTTGGGGAGTTTGGCCGCGATCTCTTCACCGAAATATTTGACGTAGAGATCGCGTGCCCTCATCCCGTCGATCTCGTAAACGCGGTTGCGTTCGGAGCGCGTCACCTCCATCGGTATGCCGATCGGTTTCCATCCCAGATGGTAGCTCCCGCTGAAAGCGAGGGTATCACTTTCGAAAAAGATTCCGACCGCCCCCTCGGCCAGCAGGCGGCTTCCGCTGCCGATCCAGGTTTCCCGAAGGCGTCCGTTGTCCCCGGCCATTCCGCCGGTGATGACGCATTCGCTCGTCAGACGCGAACGGAGCCCCTGGAGGAATTCTTCCCCGTTGACCCCCATCCCGGCGGTAAAAACGATCCCCAGCCGGGCTTTGGGCGGGGCGAACGATGCGAGGCACTGCCCCATCGTGTAGCTGTCTCCCACGAACGGAGTGGAGGCCAGGGTGAGGCGGGTATCATCGAAAACGCTGATCGAAAGGGCGATTTTTCCCGTGGAGATGATGTCGTCGAGAATCTCACCGTCCGTCGTGACGCTCACCAGTTTGGCGTTGGGGAGGATCTGGGTGAGGTATCGGGTGACGCGCAGCAATACGTCGTGCTCGGCCACGCCGCAGAAAAGCTGCACGAGCACTTCGTTTTGTTCGGCGAAACGATTCAGACGAATCCATTTCTCCAGCGAACCGTAATCGGCGAAAAAATGCGAATAGGTCCTCATCACCCGCCTCCGATATCGTAGTGGGGATAGTATAGCATGAACGGAATAACAGAATGTCAATAACATTTTTGCATTTTTTCTGCATTTTTCTGTATTAACATGCTCTTCTGATCCACAGGGGGGCGACCATGCTGGCAAAAGAGGTCAAAAAGGTGTGTGAAGGGTTGAGCATCCTCTACGTCGAGGATGAAGAGGATACCCGGGAACAGGTGGTGCAGATTCTGCGGATGTTTTTTCGCCGCGTCGCCGTAGCCGGGAACGGCCGGATGGGGATCGAAGCCTATCGGGCCGAACCGGCCGACCTGGTGATCACCGACATCACGATGCCGTGTATGGACGGGATCGAAATGCTCGGGTATCTCGTAGAACAAAAACCCGGCCTGGCGTTTGTCATCATGAGCGCCCATAACGATGCGCTGCGGTTGCTCGAAAAAGCGAATCTGCACCCCTGCGCCATCATCAAAAAACCGATCGACATCGATACGACGCTGCGTGCCCTGTACGAGGTGTGTTCGCGGCGTCTGGACGGGACAAAGGAGTGTACATGAGTCCGGATACCCCAGAGAGTCTCAAAACGGTTCTGGCCCTGTTGCGGCTGGAGGCGGAACTGGCCGCATCGCTCGAAGAGGAGGGATCGCTCGAAGAAGCCCTCGAAGAACTCTCCGAAATCACCGGGGCCGACCGGATCTACCTCTACGAGTACCTGAGCGATCCGACGCGCGCAAGAGCGGTATGCGAGTACCAAAAGGAGGGGCTGCTCGAATACATTTCGGGCAAATACGAGGATGAAGAGGGGAATGAGCCGCTCCCGCCGCGGTGGAAAAAAGGGTTCGAGGAGGACAAGGCGATCAAGGGGCTGGCCGAGAGTTTTCCAAACCCCGAGCGAGAAAAGCTCCTCAGCGAGGGGGTCGTATCGCTGCTGTGTATTCCGATACGGCTGAACCACCGGGGGTGGGGGTACATGCGGTGGGAATACTGCCGCAGCGTCCACGAATGGGAGGAGACGCTCCTGGACGCGCTTCGCTCGGTTGCGGTATCGATCGCCGCGTGCGTGGTTCACCGCCGCCACCTGGGACTCTATACCCGGATGAAAGAGATCCTCTACCCGCCCCATCACCGATCGGGAGGAGGGGCACAGCCGCACTACGTCTCGTGCCGGGAGGAGGAAGAGGCAAGCTGCCTCCTGACGCTCGATGAACTCCACCGCTCGATTAGCGAATACCGCTCGCATCTGGATCAGCAAACGATTTTCGAGCTGCTGTATCAGAAAAGCTCCGACGCGGTTCTCATCATCCACAACGGGAAATTCGTCGACGCGAACGAATCGGCCCTCTCGATGCTGGGGGCGTCGTCGATAGAGGAGGTCCTCAGCGTCCTGAACCATCATCCCTCGTTTCTCTCGCCCGAATTCCAGCCCGACGGGAACCGTTCGTTTGACAAATCCGAGGAGCTGCTGGAACAATGCATCCGCGAGGGGAACTGCCGCTTCGAATGGCTCTTTACCCGGCTGGACGGTAAACCGCTGTGGGTCGATACGGTCCTCACCCGGATCGCGCGCGACGTGGACGAGATCATCCACGTCGTATGGCGCGACATCTCGACGCGCAAGGAGTACGAAGCCGACCTGATGGAGCAAAAGCACGAGCTCGTCGCTCTCAACAACGCGTTAAGCAACAAAACGACCCAGCTGCACATGCTCTACAAGCGGCTCGAATACTCCCAGAAATACCAGAAAGCGATATTCGACGGGCAGCCTAACATCATCGTCGCCAATTTCAACACCCGCACCCTCTGTGACGGGAACCGCGCGTTCCTCGATTTCGTGGGCTATTCCGACGTCCCGGCGTTTCTGGCCGAACACGACTGCATCTGCGATTATTTCATCGAGCAGGAGGGGTATCTGTGTTCGGTGATGGAGGGGAGATCCTGGATCGAGTACGTCAAGGATCATCCGGAATATTCCCACTACGCCCTGATGCGGCGCGGGGATAAAACGCACGTCTTCAGCGTCAGCGTCAGCGAGGTCTACATCGAAAACGACAAGATCAACATTGCTTCGTTCTCCGATATCACCGAACTCGAAGAGTACAAAAAAACCCTCGAGGA
The DNA here is from genome assembly GCA_964491035.1 of uncultured Sulfuricurvum sp. GTDB lineage: Bacteria > Campylobacterota > Campylobacteria > Campylobacterales > Sulfurimonadaceae > Sulfuricurvum. The sequence continues at coordinate 9,723 of CAZBIR010000012.1, read as the reverse complement.
GCGGATCAAGGCGGAGGTGCAGGAAAACCGCAAGAAAGACCGGATGCTCCACAACCAGTCCAAAAGTGTCCAGATGGGGGAGATGCTCAACATGATCGCCCATCAGTGGCGTCAGCCGCTCAACGCGATCAGTGCCTCGGCCATCACGGTCGCGATGAAACTCGATCTCTCCGAACTCGAACCCGACGACGTCCGGACCCACATCACCTATATCCAGTCGCACGTGCAGAAAATGTCCCAGACGATCAACGATTTCATGAACTTTTTCAAACCCGATCAGGAGGTGCAGTCCTTTACCCTCAAAGAGGTGATGAAGGAGATCGAATCGCTGATGAAGGCGCAGCTCCAGAGCCGGGGTATCCGGTTGCTGTACGATGAAAAGAGCGTGATCCCGATACGCAGCTACAAAAAAGAGCTGGCCCACGTCCTCATCAACATTATCGCCAACGCCCGAGACGCCTACGAGGGGACCCATATGGAAGGCAAACACATCACGGTGGAGGTGCGCCCCCAGGATGAGGGGCAGGTGTGCATTTGCGTCCGTGACCGGGCCGGCGGGATCGCCCCCGAAAATCTCGAAAAAATATTCAATCCCTATTTTACGACGAAAGAGCAGGGAAAAGGGACCGGAATCGGGCTGTACATGAGCCGCCGGATCGTCCGCGAAATCCTGCACGGCACGATCGAAGCGGCCAATACCCCCGAGGGGGCGGAGTTTTCCATACTGTTTAAAAATAATGAACTTTGATAATTTCCGCATTTTTTCTGCATTCTTCCTCTCTATACTGGGGGATGAGAACACCGGTTGATAAAGGAGACGTCATGGCAAAAACGGTTATTTTGGTGGACGACTCGAAAACGATCCTGGCGACCGCCCAGATGGCGCTCGAAGAACTCGAACAAAGCGGGACGGTCGTGCTCAAGACCTATCAGAACCCGGCCGAGCTGCACGATAAGCTGATGGGGGGGAGCGAAAACTTCGATCTCCTCATCACCGATATCAACATGCCGCAGATGAGCGGGCTGGATCTCTCGACGGCGCTTAAAAGCGACGAGCGGTTCAGGAACAAGCCGATCCTCGTCCTCACGACCGAGAGTACCCCTGCGATGAAAGAGCGGGGCAAGGAGATCGGGGTGACGGGGTGGATGGTCAAACCCTTTGCCGACGACAAGCTCGTCAAAGCGGTCAAAATGGTGCTGGGCATCTGAGGGGGAGAGGATGACGATCGATGGTGACGTGCTCGAAATCGAGCTGGATATGGAACTCGATGAGGTCGCCGCGCTGCGGGAATTTGTCGCAAAACGGCTGGAATACATCGAAGCGATCGAGATCGCAGGCTCACGGGAGCGTTTCGTCTCGTCATCGCTTTTTGCCCTGCTGCACAGCATCAAAAAAAGCAAGCCGGAGATGGCGATACCGCTGATCGACGCGCCGTTCGAGCTGGGCGAATACGGAAAACTCTACTGGGGGAAACCATGACACGCGAAGAACTCAGAGCCGTTTTCATCGACGAAGCGACCGAAATCATCGAGCAGCTGGATATTGATATTATAAGCTATGAAGAAGATCCCCTCAGCAAAGAGCTCCTCAACGCCCTGTTTCGCGGCGTCCATACCCTCAAGGGGAGCGCCAATTCGTTCGGATTTACCCGGCTGGGGGGATTCGTCCACCATTTCGAAGACCTCCTCGACCGCTACCGAACCCACGATTTCGCCCCCGATGCCGGTGTGATCGACCTGTTCTACCGATCGCTCGACGTCATCAAAGAGACGATGCGGCTGGATGCGAGCGGGGAGGGGGAAACGACAGATGCGTACCATGCCGCCCTCGCATCGATCAAAAGGCTGCTGGATCACCCCGACGCGGAGGACTCGCCGATCGTCGCGGCCGGACCGCAGACGCCCCCGGAAACGGAGGGGGAAAAAAGATCGGAGGATGAAGCGCTTCGGCTGCGCTCGCGCGACGCTGGGGAGCGGCTGTACCGTATCCACCTGCGCTTCGATACCGATATTTACCGCCGCGGATACGACCATGGGCGGTTTTTTCAGCTGCTGCGCGAAAAGGGGGAAATTCTCGAGTCGCGGTGGCATCCCGGCGACGTCGCGCCGCTCGAATCGTTCGATCCCGAGCACAATTACTGGCGCGAGGTGGAACTGGTGCTGCAAAGCCCTCATGATCGCGAAACGCTCGAAGAGGTTTTCATGTTCGTAGAACCCGCAGAGTACGCGATTCAGGAGATCGTACTCGCACCGGGTTCCGACGAAACGCCCTCTCCCGCGGTGGCCCGGAACGGCACGGCGGCCGTGAACGCGAACACCTCAAACGCCAAGGAGGAGAAACGCTCGTTCGTCAAAATCGACACCCAAAAGCTCGACGAGCTGTTCGATTCGGTCGGCGAGATGGTGATCGCCCAGAATTTCCTCGCCGAAAACGAAGAGATACTGACCCTTTCTAGCCCTACACTCAACCGGACCCTCGACAACCTGAACAAAATCACCCGCCTGATCCAGAAACGGGTGATGGCGCTGCGGATGGTCCCGGTGCACGACACGTTTGAAAAAATGAAACGGGTCGTCCGCGACGCGTCGAAAAAAGTGGGCAAGGAGATCGAATTTACGATCGAGGGGGAAGAGACCGAGGTGGATAAAACGATGGTCGATCATCTCTCCGATCCGCTGATCCACATCGTCCGAAACGCGATTGACCACGGGATCGAGCCCACCGGGCACGAACGGCTGGACGCCGGGAAATCTCCGAAGGGGCACGTGAGTCTGCGGGCCTTTCACAAGGGGGGCAATATCGGGATAGAGGTGCGTGATGACGGCCGGGGGATCGATCGCGACCGGGTACTGGCCAAGGCGGTAGAGCGGGGGCTGGCGGATGGTGAGACCCCGATGGACGATCAGGACGTCTACGCCCTCATCATGCAGCCGGGGTTTTCGACCGCCGAGACGATCAGCGACATCTCCGGGCGCGGGGTGGGGCTGGACGTGGTGCGCAGTTCTATCGAAAAACTCCACGGGAAAATCGAGATCGATTCGGTCCGGGGGGAGGGGAGCGTCTTTACGATCTGGCTGCCGCTGACGCTGGCGATCATCGACGGAATGCTCGTCAAAAGCGGCGGGGATACGTTCATCGTTCCGACGCTGAGCGTCCTGGAGTCGTTTACCCCCGATCCCGCGATCGTCCATACCCTCAAAGGAGAGGGGGAATTCGTGGATATGCGCGGCGAGATGATCCCGGTGGTACGGCTCAACCGGATACTCGATCTGAATTTCGAGTTCCCCCCGATCAGCGAATCGATCCTCATCTGCCTCGAAAGCGAAGAGGGAAAATACGCCCTCCTCATCGACGATCTGGTGGGGCGACAGCAGGTGGTGATCAAATCGCTGGGCAAAGCCCTCTCGCAGCTTCGGGGGGTTAGCGGCGGGGCGATCATGGGCAACGGCGATATCGCCCTGATCCTCAACGTCGATGAGCTCCCCTCGATCTGCCCCAAAGAATCGTGCGGCGCTTTCAACCCCATACAAGGAGTAGACGATGGATATCGCATTGCTGGATGACGCATCGCTGCTGCGCGAAATCGCGCGTCGTTTCGAGGAAAAGGCCGCTTCGATCCGGGAGATGGAGTTCATGACCAAAAAGCTCCTCGAACTCAACGAAAAGTCCAAGGAGGCCGAAGAGGTCAAGAGCTATTTTCTCTCGCTGATCAAAAACGAGTTCAACAATCCCATGAGCGTGCTGCTCAGCCTCGTGCGCCGGGTCGGGAACGAAACCGATCCGGAGCGCTCGGCGATGATCGTCTCGATGATGCAGCGCGAGCTCACCTATCTCGATTTCAGCCTCAAAAACATCTTTGCGGCCTCCGAAATCGAGTATGGCCAGAATGCCAGCCGCTATTCGCTTCTGCGCCCCGAAGAGATCGCCCGCGAAGCGATCGACTATTTCGGGTGGATGATTGCGGAAAAAGGGCTCAAAGTGGAGGTGTTTTCGGCGCTGGAGACGATGCTCAGCGACCCTGCCAAACTCTACCTGATCCTCCTCAACCTCCTCTCCAACGCGTGCGAGTTTTCGTACCCCTCCACGATGGTGGCGGTTTTGTTCATCGAACGGGACGACGAGTACGAGATCCGGGTCGAAAACAGCGGGGAGGGAGTGCATGAATCCCATTCCAAACACATCTACAACCGTTTTTACAAATACAGCACCGGCAAAACCCGCCCTACGCAGGGGATGGGACTGGGGCTGAGCGTCGTGAAGGAGCTGTGCGAGTCGATGGGAGGCGGGATCGACCATTACGAAGAGGAAAACCGTACGGTGTTCGTCGCAACGCTCCCCCGCGTACGCCATCCCCAGGCGTCGATCGCCGTCGGGCTGGGGAGCGACGAGTTTTTCGAGGGCGAATTTGCCGAAGGGCCGATGGAGTTTTAGATGAACAGCCGTAAATTTATCCACGTGGGGGAGTTCTACATCGGGGTCAAGCCGACCGAAGTGTGTACGATCCTCGGGTCGTGCGTCGCCGTCTGCCTGTACGACCGCAGCGAACAGATCGGGGGGATGAATCATTACCTCGTGCCGCTGTGGAACGGAAACGGGCTCCAGTCGCCCAAATACGGAAACATCGCGATTCATCGCCTCGTGGAGGGGATGATCAACATCGGCTGCCGGATCGAAAACCTCGAAGCGAAAATTTTCGGCGGCGGGAACGTCATCGAAACCGTCTCGCACGAGACGGTGATGGTGGGACGCAAAAACATCGTCGTTGCCCAGGAGGTGCTCGGGGAATACCGTATCCCCGTCACGGCCCGCGACGTCGGCGGTTCGATGGGGCGGCGTATCATGCTGCAAAGCGACACCGGCAAGGTGCTGCTGCGCTACATCAACGAGGAGAAAGAACGATGAAACACTTTAGTGAGATTGCCAAAATCCGGGAACTGACCCAGGGGCTCGTCGTGCTGTACGTCGAGGACGAAGAGGATATTCGCCGCCACATGCTCGACCTGCTCAAAATCCTGTTTCGCGAGGTGCATGCGGCCGAAGACGGGTTCGAGGGGATCGAACTGTTTCACAAGCGCCCCTTTGATCTCATCATCACCGATATCCAGATGCCGCAGATGAACGGACTGGACATGGTCGAGCACATCCGCCTGAGTCATCCTGATATCCCGATCATCATCACGACCGCGTTCAGCGACCAGGATTATTTCATCCGCTCGATCGACCTGAAAATCGACAAATACCTCCTCAAACCGATCGAGGAGGAACGGGCCAAGCAGGTTTTCGCCGACATCGCCCGCCTCATCGACGACCGCAAAAAAGCCAAGGAGCTCGAAATCCAGCAGCTTCAGGAGAAGATCAACCGTCTCTCGGAGCGGATCGTCGCCCAGATCACCGAGAGCTACCTCTCGCCGTGCATCATCTATACCGACGGTACGGTCCGCTATTTCAACGACCCTTTCTGCGCCATCTTCGAGCCGCAGGAGCTGCAGCGGTTTTTAAAAGGGGAAGAGGGGGGGATCCCCTTTGACCGGCGGGAAGGGTTCATCCACTCGCTCGCGGAGTACGACGAAACCGATCCTTCCAAAAACCGGATCTCGGTGTCCAAGCGGGCGGGGCGGAAAATCTACCGGATCGTTCGCCGCGACATCCATATCGACAACGAAGAGGAGCAAAGCCGGATCTACTTTTTCAACGACATCACCCTCGAAGAGTACCAGAAAATCAAAATCCGCACATACGCCGAAACCCTCGAAGAACTGGTCATCAACAGCCGTTACCGCACCCGATCCGCTGCGCCCGTCATGCCGACAGGCTCAGCGGCACAAGCGCCTGCCGCGCCCCCTGCGGCGGCTTCCGAACCGCCCCTCCTGCAAGAGGCGCAGGAGAACCGGGTGAAAATCACGATCGACGATGAGGAGAACCGTCTTTTGCGCCGTTCGCATCTGCACAAAACGACCGCATCCGATTACGTCGCCGAACTCGACGACGAGATTCTCAAAGAGCTTCAGGAACTCGACGAACTCGATCAGGACTTCAGCGAATCGATCTACCTGCTCAAAGAAGAAGCCGATATCGACGGATTGCGCCAGATGTCGGTGCAGCTGGAAGTGTACGCCGCCAAGATCAGCATGCTGTTCGAGTTCGAGGATCTCGCCTACGCGATCCGCTCCCTCGCCCGGTTCCTCTCGACGCTGGACGAAGAGGCGCTGGATGAGAAAAAGATGAAAAAAATCATCCTGCTGCTGGGGGGGATACAGTCGGATCTGGGAGACTGGAGGAAACTGCTGTTCATTACCCAAAGCGCGCTCGATATCCATTATCTGGACAGCTCGCTCTTCAGTACCTGTCTCCAGATCGAGCTGATGCTCTCCGAAGAGGCCAAAGAGGTTCAAACGGCCGAAGAGGATCTGATCCTTTTCTAGATGACGCGATCTTTGCAAGCTTTAGTGCCACAGCGGCCAGCGTAGCGGGAGGGATTTGATTCCTCCCGCGTCCAAATGAATGTCTCTGCCCCG